>JBOHSB010000248.1:0-5686 GCA_050733015.1 Gemmatimonadales bacterium | reverse complement strand
CGAGCCGGTCGGCTTCGTGCCGCCAGCCTGGCTCGCGCGAGACGAGGGCCACCGCGCCGCCGGCGCGAGCGGGCTCGGATTCAGCGAGGATGACGGCGCCATCCGCCTGTTTCCCTCGGGCCGGCGTGTGGCCGCCCCGGTCGTCCGGTGGAGCGCGCGCGGCGCCGTGCGCGCCTGGGGCTCGGTGGCGGTGGCCCGGGCCCGCTGGACGCTGCAGGGAGGGGCGCCGCTCGCGCGGATCGCGCTCCATCCCCAGGATCTCGCCCACCCTGCCACCGCCGCGTCGCTCGGCCCCACACTCGACCGCTGGCTCACGCGTCATCGCCCCATCACGTACACCGCGCTGCGCGGATGACCCTGCTGCAGGCGCATCTGGTCTGTCTGGGGCTGGTCGCCGCCGACCTGCTGGCGCGCGCCTGGCGCATCCAGTGGATCATCCGTGGCCTGGGCCACCGCATCTCGCTGTGGGATGCGTTCGTGCTCAACGCCTTCGGCGACGCGGCCTGCGCGCTCACGCCGCTCCGGATCGGCGGCGAGCCGGCCCGCCTCGCCGGCATGCTGCGGAGCCGGGTGCCCGCGCCCGCCGCATTCGTCGCGATCAGTCTCGAGGTGCTGGCCGCGTGGCCGGTGATCATCGTGGCCGCGGGCTGGCTGGCGTGGCGCTACGCGCCGGAATGGTGGCAGGAGGCCGGGCCGAGGTTGAGCGCGGCGGCTGCGGCGGCGTGGCCCTGGGTGGTGGCGGTGGCGATCCTGAGCTGGCTGGCCTGGCGGTCGGCCCGGCAGAAGGTCTCCTCGCCGGCGGTGCGGCAGCTGCGCCGGCCGGTCCGGCGCGCGATGGTCTACTGGCGGCGGATGCCCCGCTGGCCGCTCGTGGCGAGCGTGCCCATGAGCCTCGTGAACCTTGCCACCCGGGTCGCCATCTTGCCGGTGCTGGCCCTGGCGCTCCCGAGCCCGCCGCCGATGGGCCCGCTCGCGCTCGGCTCCTTCGCCTTGCTCTACAGCCAGCTCGTGCTGCCCACGCCGTCCGGGGCCGGGGCCGTCGAGCTCGGATTCCTCGGCGGAGCGGCCGGCGATCTCGGCGCGGACGAAGGCTGGCTCCTGCTGGCCTGGCGGATCTATACCAACGGCATCGGCGTGCTGCTTGGGGTGGTGCTCGCGGCCCGGGTGTACGGGTGGCCCGCGCTGCGGCAGCTAGCGGGGCGGTGGAGCGATCCCCACTAGCAGCACCGTCCGCTCGAGCGCCTCGGCGACCCCGTGCGGGACGTCGGCCGGCGCCCAGACCACCGTGCCCGGCCCGGCTTCCCGCGTCTCGCCGCCCACCGTCATCCGCGCTCGTCCGCTCACCACCAGGTAGAACTTGTCCGCGCCCGCGTGGGTGTGGATTCGCTGGGTCTGCCCCGGCTCGAAGCAGTTGAGTCCGACGAACAGGTGGGCGCCGCGGCACACGTCGGCCTTGGTGGCTCCGCCGGTACTGAACGCGGCGGCGATCTCGTGAAAGAAGTCGCTCATCGGTTGTCGGCCTCCCGGCGGACCGGTATCATTCGCCTCGCTCCAGATGCACGCTGACCGCCACGATTCCCGGCTCCCCAGGACCGCCCCGGACCATGAGCACCACCCGCATCGAACGCGATCCCCTCGGCGAGAAGGCCGTCCCAGCGGACGCCCTCTACGGCATCCAGACGCTGCGCGCGGCGGAGAACTTTCCGATCTCGGGCCTCCGGCCGCTCCCCGCCTTCGTGGACGCGGTGGTGTGGATCAAGCGGTCGGCGGCGCTCACCCACAAGGAGACCGGCCGGCTCGAGGCGCCGCTCGCGGACGCGATCGTCAAGGCGGCCGACGAGGTGCTGGCCGGTCGCTACCGCGACCAGTTCATCGTGGACGTGTACCAGGCCGGCGCGGGCACCAGCCACAACATGAACGTAAATGAGGTGCTCGCGAACCGGGCCAACGAGATCCTGGGGAAGCCGCGGGGGGTGTACGCGCCGGTGCATCCCAACGACCACGTCAACATGGCCCAGAGCACCAACGACGTCATCCCGACCGCCATGCGGCTCGCCGCGCTGGCCACCCTGCCGGCGACGCTCGGCGCGCTCGATCGGCTCGCGGCGGCGCTCTTGGCCAAGGGGACGGCGTTCGATGGCGTGATGAAATCAGGCCGCACCCATCTTCAGGACGCGACCCCGATCCGGCTGGGCCAGGAGTTCACTGCCTACGGCCACACGATCGCGCGGCACCGGGAGAAGCTGGCGCAGGCGGCGGACTGGCTTCGCGAGATGAACATCGGCGGCACCGCGGTCGGGACCGGGATCAACGCCGAGCCGGCGTATCCGGCGCTTATGGTGAAGCATCTGCGCCAGGTGAGCGGGCTCGACGTCCGCGAGGGCCAGGACCGGATCCAGCTCATGCAGAGCATGGGCGACGTCGCGACCCTGAGCGGCGCGTTCCGGGCGTACGTGCTCGATCTCAACAAGATCGCCAACGACATCCGGCTGCTCGCGTCCGGGCCGCGCACCGGCCTCGCCGAGCTGATCCTGCCGGCCGTGCAGCCGGGGTCGAGCATCATGCCGGGCAAGGTCAACCCGTCGATCGCCGAGATGGTGAACCAGGTCTGCTACCAGGCGCTCGGCCTGGATACCACGGTGGCGCTCGCGAGCGAGGCCGGGCAGCTCGAGCTCAACGTCATGATGCCGGTCATCACCCACAACATCGTGTTCGGGCTCCAGATCGTGGGGAACGCCACCCGCGTATTCGCCGAGCGGTGCGTGGACGGGATGGAGGCCGACGAGAAGCAGTGCGCCTACTGGCTCGAGCGGAGCCCGGCGCTGGTCACGGCCCTCGCTCCCAAGATCGGGTACGCGGAGGCGGCCAAGCTGGCCAAGGAGGCGCTCGCCACCGGCCTCACGGTGAAGGAGCTGGTGATGAAGAAGCAGCTGCTCAAGGGCGCCGAGCTCGAGGAGGTGCTGGACCTCCGGGCCATGACCGAGCTGGGCGTGCCGGGGGGGAAGGGTATTCCGGGCGGCGGCTGATCAGGTCGGCGGGTTGGCGCCGTCGACCGGGAGCTCCAGCAGGCGGACGGGCCAGCCGTCCGGATCGAGGCGTTGGAGCAGGTTGATCGACACGTTGTACACCGGCGTCCCGGTCTTGGTGCGCCCCTCGGCCGCGCCGTGGTGCGCGTGACCGTGAAACACCGCGTCCACCGGATAGCGCGTCAGCGGCTCCTCCAGCCGGCTCGAGCCGAGATACGGGTAGATCTCCTTCGGCTCGCCTTCCACCGTGCTCTCGACCGGGGAGTAGTGCATCAGAACGACGCGGCGCGGGGCGCGGATCCGCGCCAGGGCGGTCTCCAGCTTGAGCGCCTCGTTGAGGGCTTCCTGCACGAACAGCTTGATGATCTCCTCGCCCCACGGGCCCAGCGCCCGGCGGCCGAACCCCCCCGCGAACCCCTTGACTCCCGCGAACCCGATGCCCCGCACCTCGTACGTGCTGCCGTCCAGCACGTGCACGCCCGCGTCGCACAGGATGCGGCTCACTTCGGCGACCTTGCCCGACTCGAAGTCGTGGTTGCCGAGCACGGCGACCGTCGGCACGGTGGCGCCCGAGAGCACGCGCGCCAGGCCGCGGGCCTCCTCCGGATCGCCTGAATCGGTCAGATCCCCGCACAGGGCCAGCACGTCCGCCCGCTCCGCGAGGCCGTCGAATAGAGTTCGGAGCGGCGGGCCGTAGCCGTCGCGGCCGAAGTGGAGGTCCGCTACCGCGGCTAGGCGTACCGGCTCTGGGGCCTTGGACATGGGCCCAATCAAAGGTGGACCCCCCATCGGAGCGGTGATCCCGGCCACAACCGCCCGGCGCGTCGCTAGTTATGGTGGTTTCCTCCAGGAGGCGGCGCCATGGCTCTCGCACCTACCCAGTCGCTGGTCGAAACCCCGTCGCGCGCCTTCTACCGGCAGGCGATGGAAGTGCTCCGGCGTGGCGAGGTTCCCTTCCTGGTCGGGGGCACGTTCGCCTTCGTGCACCAGGCCGGCATCGACCGGTCCACCAAGGATCTCGACATCTTCCTCCGCCCGTCCGACGTGCATCGCCTGCTCGAGGTGTGCGCCGCGGCCGGCTATCAGGCGGAGCTGGTGTTCTCGCATTGGCTGGCCAAGGTGTGGTCGCCCGACGGCTTCATCGACGTGATCTTCAGCTCGGGTAATGGCATCGCTGTGGTTGACGACCAGTGGTTCGAGCACGCCACCGAGCAGAACGTGCTCGGGCTCACGGTCCTCGTCGCCCCCGCGGAAGAGAGCCTGTGGTCGAAGGCCTTCGTGATGGAGCGCGAGCGGTTCGACGGGGCGGACGTGGCGCACATCCTCCTGGCCTACGGCGACCGTCTCGATTGGCGCCGCCTGCTCGAGCGGTTCGGCCCGCACTGGCGGGTCCTGCTGGCGCACCTGATCCTCTACGGCTTCATCTACCCGAGCGCCCGCTCTCGGGTGCCCACCTGGGTCATGCACGAGCTGCTGGACCGCCTCGCCCCGGAGCTCGATGCCCCCGACGCCGAAGATCCCGTCTGCTACGGCACTCTCCTCTCCTGGTCCCAGTACCTGGGCGACGTCTTCGGCGGCAACTTCCGCGACGCCCGCATCCGTCCCTACGGCTCGCTCAGCGCGGAAGAAGTCGCCCGCTGGACCTCGGCGGACAAGAAATAGCTCGACCACCCACAGCGCTCGCGACCTCCAAAAAACGGGGCGGCGCAGCCGCGACGATGCAAGGGGGTGGCGGTCGCAGAGGGAGCGTCAGGCCGGGCGATCTCGTCCGAGACGTGCGTCCCAAGGCGGCCTTCAGCGACTGGCGCGAGCGCCGCCCCCGCCGATGCCGGGCACCCGAACCGCCGCACACCGCAGCCGCCCACCCCGCGCGGCCATTGAAACCCGCCCCCCGGCCGCCCATATTCATTCCATGCGGGTCACTACCTGGACCGAGTACAGCCTGATCATCTCCATCCACCTGGCCCGCCGCAGCCGGACCGGCAGCGGCCCACTCGCCGCGCGCGAGCTGGCCGATGCCGAGCGCCTTCCCGCCGACTACGTCGAACAGATCCTCCTCCGCCTCCGCCGCGCCGGTCTGGTCGAGAGCGTGCGCGGTGCCAGGGGAGGGTACCTGCTGGCCAAGGAGCCTGCCGCCATCTCGGTCCGCGACGTGATGACCGCGTCCGAGCATCAGACCTTCGAGGTCAACTGCGAGACGCACCCCGTGGACGCGGAACGATGTAGCCCCGACTCCACCTGCAGCATCCGGCCCGTCTGGCACGCGCTCCAGCAGCGCGTGGACGAGCTGCTGGCGAGCATCTCCCTCGCCGACCTGATGAAGCAGGAGCAGGAAGTCGTGGAGCTGGTCGGGATCTCGTCCGCGAGCTAGCGCCGTCGTTTCGGCCGCCGCCCGCAACCCGGCCTTCGGTCGGGTTTTCCATTTGGGGTCGGGAGCACAGATGACGGCAGTAAGACAGCGCGAGACGATCCGGGAGCCGGCCCTCTGGCAGGCGGTGGGCAACACGCCGCTGCTGCCCGTCACCCTGCCCGAGGGCAGCGGCCGGTTCTGGCTCAAGGCGGAGTGGCTCAACCCGGGTGGGAGCGTGAAGGACCGTGCGGCACGGGCCATCCTCCGGGACGGCCTGCGCCGGGGCCTGCTGCCGGAAAAGCGGCTGCTC
>JBOHSB010000247.1:0-4212 GCA_050733015.1 Gemmatimonadales bacterium | reverse complement strand
CTACAACCCCGACGGGACTGACAGAAAGACCGGACCAGCAATAGGGGTCACGTCAAGCGCGACTGCTCCTTCAACCATCCCTCAGACGTTTGGGGGGTTAGGAGATAAGGGCGGGGATTTGTCAGTCGCCTCTCAACCAACCCTCACGCCGAGCGGCCCACTATGGTATTCTATGCTATATTGTTGGCCCACTGATTCCGAGACTCGGTTGATCAAGGTTAGCTCGCTTCGGCCTCCGAGGCGGGCTGTAGGCGTTGGGAGGTGAACTATGTCGCATTCGGCGCACGCGGCTCTTGGTTCGGTCGTTTCCCTCTGGCGGTATCCAGTTAAGTCCATGATGGGAGAGGAGCTGAACGCTGCCGGGATCACTGAACGCGGGCTCCTGGGGGATCGCGCTTACGCGCTCGTGGACAGCTCCGACGGGAAGGTCGCGAGCGCGAAGAACCCCCGGAAGTGGTCCCAACTGTTTGACTTCCGCGCGGCCTTTGTCGACCCCCCGCGGCCCGGCGCGAAGGTGCCACCGGTCCGCATCACCCTGCCAGATGGCGCAGTGGTCACCAGCGAGCAAGGCAACCTCAACCAGATCCTCTCGCGGGCGCTCAACCGGGAGGTGACACTTGATGCACCTGAGCGCGGGCATCGGGAAGTAGTTGAGTCCACATTCCCCAATCCCTGGACGCCCAAGGCCGAGGAGTATTGGCCGGATATGGAGGGCCTCGACCACCGGGACACCGTCACCGACTTCGATCTGCCGGAGGGCACGTTCTTCGACTGCGCCGTCGTCCATCTACTGACCACGGCCACTGTCGACCGGCTCCGGGAGCTGTATCCACAGGGGCGTTTCGAGGTCCGGCGATTTCGGCCGAATGTCGTCGTGGAGACCGTCAACGGCGTGAAAGACTTCGTTGAGAATGCCTGGATCGGCCGGACACTCGCCATCGGGGAGGCGGTGCGCCTGAGCATCACTGGCCCCTGCCCCCGTTGCGTGATGACGACGCTACCCCAAGGAGATCTGGCGAAGGATCCGGGTATCCTGCGCACGGCAGCCCAGCATAACCACGCCAACGTTGGCCTCTATGCCTCCGTCTTACGGGGCGGTACGGTGCGCCGCGGTGATGCCATTAGGCTGGAGTAGTACCGAGCACACGCCGCGCGGTCAGCAAGCTGAAGACGGTCCAGCGAAAACAACCCTGTGCTGAACCAGCAACCTCGCCAGACACAAGGAGGCCAATCATGCCAGACCAGGAGAAACCATCGCTTTATGATCGGCTCGGCGGTCTCTACAACATTGCTACTGTGGTCGATGACCTGATCGACAGAGTGATGGCCGATGCCAGACTGAATGCAAATCCGCGCGTGGATGAGGCCCACCATCGAGTGTCCCCCGCCGGGTTCAAGTATTACGTCACAGAGCAGGTCTGTCAGGCATCGGGCGGCCCACAACAGTATTCTGGCCGATCCATGGGCGATTCGCATCGGCACTTGATGATTACCGACCAAGAGTGGGACGCGTTCATGGATGATTTGCAACAGGCGTTTGATAGGTTCGGGGTGCCCGAGCAGGAGCAAGAAGAGTTGAAGGCGATCGTGGAAGGCACGAAGGAATCCATAGTTGTAAGACCTTTCCAGGAAGGGCCAGAAGAGCCAGTGGGAACAACGGGTGGCGAGGAAGCGCGGCGGAGTGGGTGACCGGGCACTGGCAGTCGGCGGGTGCTAAGATCCGCTAGCGTTGCTGGCGCTGGCCCTTGTCACAAGTTCCGTCGCGGCCTGCAAGAAGAAGAGCGCCGCCCCCGCCGCGGGGGAGGGCTACCTTTAGCGGTCTCGGCTCGCGCCGCGGTCGGCGTAGGGCGCCAGTTCCGATAGGAGGGTGATGCGGCCAGGAATGAGGGGGCGTCACGGGCTAGAGGTGAAGGCACGCCCTTGAGCTGGCCGCTGAGCCCTCGTGATCCCCGTAGACCGCTTCACACCCGACGCAGAGCCGAGGCAGCCCGGTTTTACCGCGCCACGTGGATCCCGGGTTTTCCGTGGGGATTGTTGTTGCCGGAGATCGGGAGTAGGCTTTTTCCATCTCGCAAAGGAGAGTGTCTATGACTACCCACACCAAGGCTCAACGCCAAGCTCGCGCAGACCCGGTTGCAGTCGATCCCAAGCACTACAAAGTGGAGATCGAAAACGATCAAGTCCGTGCACTTCGGATCACCTACGACCCCCACGACAAGTCTGTGATGCATGGGCACCCAGCCGCCGTGTTGATTTGCTTGACCGACTTCCATGTCAAATTCACTTCGCCAGATGGAAAAACCGAGGAGCGCCGCGGCAGGGCCGGGGAGACGATCTGGACTCCTGCTGAAGAGCACTTGCCTGAAAATGTGGGCACTAAGCGCTTGGAGCTCATCTTGGTAGAACTCAAAAGGTAGCAGCAACAAATTCTGAGCGGCTGGGGCGCGACCGGCCGAGGTAATGTGCAAGATCAGGGACTACGCTCGCGCAGTGCACAAGATGGATCCCATTCGGCCGGATCTTGAACGAAAGGTTCGCGCTGCCATTCGAGACGAGCGGTAGCAACGGGGATGCGTTTACCGCCACCTGCCAGGCCGCACCGGCTACCAGTGGACGTTACCTGATGCCCACACCTGAAAAGGCAATCGCCCAGCTCGAAAGTACCGTAGCCGCCCTAGAAGCTGCCGGTGGCAACGAGGCGCTAGTCGCAACGGTCCGAGCACAGCTGGAACAGGCCAGGCGTGCCCTTGCCGAAGGTCGGCCTATCGACCTCGCTCAGATCCAGGAACCCGGCCCGCAGTCATCAGGCGAGGGTGCGGCCTAACTGTAATTGATGAGGAGGTTGTTCACTGAGCCATAGCGAGTGAAGCTGTGAGTGGCGAAACCACCAACCCACTCACTAGAGGGCTCAGCGAACATGCCCAAGTTAGCGCGACTCACCCCCATGGGGCGACTCCGGATGGTCCGGCGTTTGGAGGCCGGCGGGCGACTGGGCGAGGTGGCCGCCGCGCTCGATCTCAGTACCACCACCGTGCGGCGGTGGTGGTGGCGGTACCAGCAGGAAGGCGTGACGGGCCTCACCGACCGCTCCAGTCGGCCGCACCGCTCGCCGCGAGCGCTGCCCCGCGTCCGGCGCCGCCAGATCCACCGGCGGCGGCAGTGGGGCTGGAGCTCACTCCGGATCGCGCGGGACCTGCACGTGCCGCTCCCGACCGTCGTCCACGTCCAGCGCCGGCTCGGCCTGGCGCGCTGCCCCCGCCCCGCGCCCCCACCGGTCCGCCGCTATGAGCGGGTGGTGCCGGGCGAGCTGGTCCACTGGGACATCAAGAAGCTCGGTCGCTTCCGTCGGGTGGGGCACCGCATCCACGGCGATCACGGCCAGCGCAGCCGCGGCAGTGGCGTGGAGTTCCTGCACATCGCCATCGACGATCGGACGCGCTTGGCCTATGCGGCGCTCTTCTCCGATGAGACGGCGGTCAGTGCGGCGGCCTTCCTGGTCCTCGCCCACCGCTGGTTTGCCCACCGAGGCGTGGCGATGCAGGCCCTCTTGACCGACAACGGCAGTGCCTATCGCGGCCTCCGGTTTGGCGCCCTGTGCGGCACGCTGGGCCTGCGCCATTGCTGGACTCGACCGTACTGCCCGCAGACCAACGGCAAGGCCGAACGCTTCATCCGCACCTGTTGGGGCGAATGGGCCTACGCTCGCTCGTACTCGACGTCCATCGCGCGGGCGAGCGCCCTGCCGGATTTCCTGCGATACTACAATCAGGAACGATTCCACATGGGCATCAACGGACTCACTCCCATGCAGCGACTTGCTCAGCATCGGTGAACAACGTCTTCATCATTTACACCTAACCCGCACGCAGCCGACGGGCCGGACGGGTCCCGAACTCCCCTCCGGCGCTGCGCGCTGATGGCGAGCACCGGACCGCAGAATCCGTCGAGCGTGAGCCTTACCGCCTCGCAGTTGAAGCGCAGTGTCGTTAGACGGCCGCCGGAGCTTGATCTAAGCGCTGCGCTGCCTTACAAGTCAGAAGGGCGCCTATGAGAGCCTATTTGATCGTTTCCAGAACTCTGTTCGCGCTCATCGCTCTGTTCCATCTCATAAGGATGCTGACCCATTGGTCGGCGGTGATCGGGGGGTGGGCCGCTCCTCTCTGGGTCTCTGGCCTCGGGTTCGTGGTGGCCGGCGCACTCAGTGTCTGGGGC
>JBOHSB010000246.1:0-9057 GCA_050733015.1 Gemmatimonadales bacterium | reverse complement strand
CAGTTCCGCGCATATCCTGGCCACCGCGGTGCGAGAGCTGTTCCCGGGTGCCGGCATCGGGTTCGGCCCCCCCATCGAGGACGGATTTTACTACGACTTCCAGGTGGACCGACCGTTCACGCCCGAGGACCTGGAGAAGATCGAAGCCAAGATGGGCGAGGTGACGGCCAAGGACTATCCGTTCATCCGCGAAGTGGTGGATCGCGCCGAGGCCAACCGCCGGTTCGCCGACGACCCGCTCAAGCTCGAACGCATCAGCGAGCTGGGCGACGACGAGACAATCACGGTCTACACCGACGGCCCGTTCCAGGACCTGTGCCGCGGCCCGCACATTCCGCGTACCGGCCGGCTCAAGCACTTCAAGCTGCTGCACGGCGCCGGGGCGTACTGGCGGGGCGACGAGCGCCGCCAGATGCTCCAGCGCATCTACGGTACGGCGTGGTTCAAGAAGGAGGACCTGGACGGGTACCTCCACCGCCTGGAGGAGGCCCGGAAGCGGGACCACCGCCGGGTGGGGCGCGAGCTGGACCTGTTCACCTTTCATCCCTCGGCGCCCGGCGCCGCGTTCTGGACCGAGAAGGGCACCACGCTCTACAACCTCCTGGTCGACTTCGTGCGTGAGCGTCAGGCGCAGGCGTTCCGCGAAATCAAGACGCCACTGCTGTTCAACAAGATGTTGTGGGAGACCTCCGGTCACTGGGGCAAGTACCGGGAGAACATGTTCCTGGTGCTCAACAAGGAGACGGGCGAGCACGACATGTCGCTCAAGCCGATGAACTGCCCGTCGCACTATCTGCTGTACTCGGCAAAGAAGCATTCGTACCGTGAGCTGCCGCTCCGCTACGTCACCTTCGACGTGCTGCACCGAAACGAGGTCACCGGCGCGCTGGCGGGCCTCACGCGGGTGCGCCAGTTCGCCCAGGACGACTGCCACGTCTTCCTGACCCAGGCGCAGATCGTGGACGAGGTGAAGTTCCTCATGGACTTCATCCTCGGGTACTATCGCACCTTCGGGCTCACGGCGGCGCTCAAGTTCGCCACCAGGCCGGAGACCCGGATCGGCAACGACGAGCTGTGGGACCAGGCCGAGGGTGCCCTCCGGGGCGCGCTCGAGGCCACGGGAATGCCCTACGAGCTCAAGGCGGGCGACGGGGCGTTCTATGGCCCGAAGATCGACTTCGACGTGACCGACTCGATCGGTCGCAGCTGGCAGCTCGGGACCATCCAGCTCGACTACAACAACCCCGAGCGGTTCGACTTGCGGTACGTTGGGGAGGACAACGCCGAGCACCGCCCGGTCGTGATCCACCGCGCGGTGAGCGGCTCGTTCGAGCGGTTCATCGCGATCCTCATCGAGCATTTCGCCGGCGCGTTTCCGGTGTGGCTCGCCCCCGAGCAGGTCCGGGTGATCCCGATCTCGGACGCGCAGGCGGACGCTGCCCGGCGGCTCACCGAACGGCTCACCGCGGCCCGCATCCGGGCGCACCTCGATGACCGGAGCGAGACGCTCAACTACCGCATCCGCGACGGCGAGGTCTGGAAGATCCCGTACATGGCCGTGGTCGGGCAGCGCGAGGCGGAGAGCGACAGCCTCGCGCTCCGGGTGCGCGGGGCAGGGAAGAAGCAGGAGGTCATGACGGCGGAGGAGTTCGTGACGCGGATCGTCGAGGAGGTACGGACACGGGCGCTGGCGCCCTGACCGATCTGCCGGTCCGCATCGACTGGAGCCGGTCCTGGCGGCGGATTATCTTGTGCCTCGCAGGCGACACTAACCGGAGCGGCACCCCGTGAGCGACAGCACCACTCCCGTCATCCTGTCCGCCGTGCGCACGCCCATCGGGCGCTATCTCGGCGGCCTGTCCGGCTTTAGCGCGCCGCAACTGGGCGCGATGGTCATCCGCGACGCTGTGGCCCGGGCGGGGATCGATCCGGCAACGGTCGATGAGGTCATCATGGGCCAGGTAGTGCAGGGCGGCTCGGGCCAGGCGCCGGCGCGGCAGGCTCTCATCCAGGCGGGGCTCCCGCCCGCGATCCCCGCTCTAACGATCAACAAGGTGTGCGGCTCCGGCCTCAAGGCCGTGATGCTCGCCTCCCAGGCCATCAAGGCCGGGGACGCCGAGGTGATCGTGGCCGGCGGCCAGGAGGCGATGTCGAGCGCGCCCCACTACGTGTACGGCATGCGCAACGGCATCAAGGCCGGGAACCAGACCATGGTGGACGGGATGATCCACGATGGCCTGTGGGACTCCTTCGGCTGCTGCCACATGGGGGAGTACGCCGAGTACACGGCGGAGAAGGCGGGCGTGAGTCGCCAGGACCAGGACGCGTTCGCCTATGACAGCCACCGCAAGGCGGTCGCTGCGACAGAGGCTGGAAAGTTCAAGGCCGAGATTCTGCCGGTGCAGGTGCCGGGGAAGGGCGGGCCGACCACGATCTCGGCCGACGAGTCGCCCCGCAAGGACACCAGCCCGGAGACCCTGGCCAAGCTCAAGCCCGCGTTTCGAAAGGATGCCGGTACGGTCACCGCGGGGAACGCCCCGGGGCTCAACGACGGCGCCAGCGCGCTGGTGGTCGCTTCCCTGGCCTACGCCAAGGCGCACGGGCTCACGCCCCTGGCCGAGGTCACGGGCTATGCCACCGGTGGCGGGGAGCCGCGTGAGATCTTCTTCGCGCCGGTGCTCGCGGTGCGAAACCTCATGGAGAAGACCGGCGCCACCATCAAGAGCTACGATCTGATCGAGGCCAACGAGGCGTTCGCGGTGCAGGCGCTGGCCGACGGGCGCGAGCTCGGTTGGGACTGGGACCGCGTCAACGTGAACGGCGGTGCGGTGGCCCTGGGCCATCCGATCGGCGCCAGCGGGGCGCGCGTCCTCACGACGCTGCTCTACGCGTTGCGCGACCGCGGCGGCTCGACCGGCCTCGCCACCCTCTGCCTCGGCGGCGGTAACGCGGTGGCGCTGAGCGTGGAGCTGGTCTGATGGGGGCCACGCTCGCGGCCTCGCCGCGCGCCCTGCTCGCACGCCGGCTGGCGGGCATCGGCGTGGGCGCGCTCGCGGTGGCGGCTGCCGCGCAGGTGGCAGTGCCGGTGCCGTTCAGTCCGGTGCCGATGACGCTGCAGCCGCTCGCGGTGCTCGCGGTCGGTGGAGTGCTGGGCAGTGCCGGCGGCGTCGCCGCGCTCGCGACCTATCTGGCCCTGGGCATGCTCGGCCTGCCCGTCTTCGCGGGCGGCTCGAGCGGCGCGCTGCATCTGATCGGCCCGACGGGCGGTTATCTGCTGGCTTTCCCACTTGCGGCCGGCCTGACCGGCGCGCTCACCGCGGGACGCCCAGGCGTGCTCCGGACCCTCGGCGCCTGCGCTCTCGGCATGGTCGTCATTCACGCGGGCGGCGTGGCGCAGCTCGCGCTGCTCGGCGGCGACGCCTCGGCGGCGTTCCGCGTCGGGTTCGTGCCGTTCCTCACGGGCGACCTCCTCAAGGTCGGCCTCGCGGCCGCCGTGATCCTCGGCCTGAGGCCGAGGACTCGCCGGGTCAATTGACCGACCCCACGCCGCGCCGGCGCCCTCGGCCTGTGCTTCGGGCCCTCGGCGCCATCGTTGTCTTCTACCTGCTCGGCTTTCTCCTCAGCGCGCTCCTCCTGATTCCGTTCGCATCGATGCTCACCCGGGGGGCAACTCCGGCGGAGCTCGCGGCGCATCCCCCGGCCGTATTCGTGCTGGGGCAGGGCCTCGTGCTCCTGGCGGCCTTCGGCGCCGCCACCTGGGTGGTCGGCGTCCGAGCGCTGGGCCTCAGTGCCGCCGATCTTCGCTGGCGCGTCCCGCTCAAGTGGGTGCGGGGACTCGGAACAGGGTTGGCGCTGGGGATCCTGCCTGCCGCGGTGGCCATGACCATGGGAGTGTTCACGGCGGGCGCGGGCTGGAGTCATGATGGCGGCTCGCTCACCCAGTGGCTGTCGCAGGTCGGAGCCACGCTGGTGTTCCTCGCCCCGGCGGCGCTGTCGGAGGAGCTGATGTTCCGGGGGCTGCCGGTGGTCGTGGCGTCGCGCGTCATCGGCCGCGGCCGCGCGATCGTGCTGCTGTCCGTGCTGTTCGCGCTCGCCCACCTCAAGAATCCGGACGTCACGGCGGCCGGCATCGGCAATATCGTCCTGGCCGGGATCTTCCTCTCGCTCGCCTTCTTCAGCCCGGGCGGCATGTGGACCGCGTTCGGGGCTCACCTGGGCTGGAACGCCACGCTCGCCGCCCTCGCGGCGCCAGTCAGCGGGACGCCGTTCGAGATGCCCTACATCGACTACCACATGGGCAGTCCCGCGTGGCTGACCGGCGGCGCATTCGGGCCCGAGGGCGGCCTGATCGCGACCGCCGTGCTGGCCGCTTCGGCAGTACTGGTGGCCCGGTGGAACGGAAAGGAGCCGACATGAGCCGCGCCGCGGTCGTCGGGGCGGGCACCATGGGTAACGGGATTGCCCACGTCTTCGCGCAGCATGGCTGGTCGGTGGTGCTGATCGACACGGTGCCGGCCGCGCTGGAGAAGGCGACCGCCACCATCCGCTCGAACCTGGACCGGCAGGTCAAAAAGGGCACGCTGCCCGCCGACGCGCCGGCGCAGGTGCTGGGGCGGATCGAGACGGCAACCGCGCTGGACGGGGCGGCGGGCGCCTCGCTCGTGGTCGAGGCCGCGAGCGAGAATCCGGCGATCAAGTTCGCCGTGTTCGAGCAACTCGACCGGGTGGCCCCGCCGAACGCGATCCTCGCGACCAATACCAGCTCGATATCGGTCACCGAGATCGCGGCCCGCACCCGGCGACCGGGGCAGGTGATCGGGATGCACTTCATGAACCCGGTCCCCGTGATGCAGCTCGTGGAGGTGATCCGGGGGCACGCGACCACCGATGCCACCACCCGCACCGTCATGGACACCGCCACGGCGCTCGGCAAGACGCCGGTCGAGGTGAACGACTCCCCGGGGTTCGTCTCCAACCGGGTGCTGATGCCGATGATCAACGAGGCGATCTTCTGCGTGATGGAGGGCGTCGCCACGCCTGAGGCCATCGACACGGTCATGAAGCTCGGGATGTCCCACCCGATGGGCCCGCTCCAGCTCGCCGATTTCATCGGGCTCGACGTGTGCCTCGCGATCCTCGAGGTGCTGCACAAGGGCCTCGGCGACGACAAGTACCGGGCCGCGCCGCTGCTCCGGAGGATGGTCGCCGCGGGCGACCTGGGGCGGAAGACGGGGAAGGGCTTCTACCCCTACACGTCGTAGGCCGCCGGCCGGCAGCTGCTCGCGCAACCGTCTCACGTCTTCGGAGCCCTGATGGACATCCTCGCCTCCATGCACGCGCTGGGGCACGAGCAGGTGCTGCTGTCGCACGATCCGAGCTGCGGCTACTTCGGCATCATCGCGATCCACGACACCACGCTGGGGCCGGCGCTGGGCGGCACGCGCTTCTGGCAGTACGCCTCCACCGACGAGGCGATCACGGACGCGTTGCGGCTGGCGCGGGGGATGACCTACAAGTCGGCGGTGGCGGGAATCAATCTCGGCGGGGGCAAGTCGGTCATCGTGGGCGACAACAAGCGGCAGGACCGCGAGGCCCTGTTCCGCGCGCACGGACGGTTCGTCGAGACACTGGGCGGCCGGTACATCACCGCCGAGGACATCGGAACCAGTCCGGCGGACATGGAGTACATCAAGCTGGAGACCGACCACGTCGCCGGGCTGCTCGGACTGAGCGGCGACCCCTCGCCGGTCACGGCGTACGGCGTGTACGTGGGGATGAAAGCGGCGGCCAAGGACCGGTGGGGCAGCGACAGCCTCAAGGGCAAGCGGGTGGCGGTGCAGGGCTGCGGCAACGTGGCGACCCACCTGTGCCACTACCTTCGGGAAGAGGGCGTCAAGCTGGTCGTGACCGACATCGACCAGGCCAAGGTCAAGCGGGTCGTGAGCGAGACCGGCGCCGAGAGCGTAGCACCCGACGCGATCTACGACGTCAAGGCCGACGTGTACGCGCCCTGTGCACTCGGCGCCACGATCAACGACGATACCCTGGCCCGGCTCAAGGTCGAGATCATCGCCGGCGGCGCCAACAATCAGCTGGCCGAGAACCGCCACGGCGACCTGCTGGAGCACCAGGGCCTGCTCTACGCGCCCGACTACGTGATCAACGGCGGCGGCGTCATCAACGTCTACGGCGAGCTGCACCGCTGGCCGCACGAGCGCTCCAAGGAGAAGGCGGGCGAGATCTACGAGACGCTGCTCCGCATCTTCGAGATCGCCAAGCGCGAGCGCATCCCGACCTACCGCGCGGCCGACCGGCTGGCGGAGGAGCGGATCGCGGCGGTCGGCAACCTCGATCGAATGTGGATGGGAAACGGAAGGCGGTGAGCAGGGTGTTTCCGCCCCTCTCCCGAACGCCCGAATTCTTATACATTAGGTACCGGATGCCCGAAGTCATTCCCATCGGAGCGGACCACGCCGGCGTCGACCTCAAGGCGCGGCTGGTCCACGAGCTCCGCTCGCTAGGTTACGAGCCGCTCGACCTGGGCACGACCGGCACCGAGTCGGTCGACTATCCCGACTTCGCCCACGCGGTGGCCGGTCGCGTCGAGCGGCACGACGCGCAGCGCGGCGTCCTCCTCTGCGGCACCGGACTCGGCATGTCGTACGCGGCCAATCGCCATCCGGGGGTCCGGGCGGCGGTGGCGTGGTCGCCCGAGATCGCGCGGCTGGCGCGGGAACACAACGACGCCAACGTGCTGGTGCTGCCGGCGCGGTTCGTGAGTGAGGACGAAGGCGTGGAGATCCTGCGGGCGTGGCTGGGGACGGACTTCGCCGGGGGGCGGCACAGCCGGCGAGTGGCAAAAATCGACCAGGAGCAGGAATGAGTCTCGATCACAACGCCTCGTTGCGCGAGGCCGATCCGGGGGTGGCGCGTCTCATCGACCGGGAGCTCCGGCGCCAGCAGCACGGCCTGGAGCTGATCGCCAGCGAGAACTTCGCCAGCCGGGCGGTCATCGACGCGATGGGTACGCCACTCACCAACAAGTACGCCGAGGGCTACCCGGGACGGCGCTATTACGGCGGGTGCGAGGTGATCGACGAGGTGGAGCAGCTGGCCATCGACCGGCTGAAGGAGCTGTTCGGCGCCGACCACGCCAACGTGCAGCCCCACTCCGGCGCGCAGGCCAACTTCGCGGCGTTCATGGCCCTCATCAGGCCGGGCGAGACCCTCATGGGGATGGCGCTGCCGCACGGCGGCCACCTCTCGCACGGGGCGGCAGTGAACCACAGCGGGGTCATCTGGCGCGCGGTGCACTACGGCGTCGATCCCGCGACCGGGCGGATCGACTACGACGTGGTCCGCGAGCAGGCCAAGCGGGAGCAGCCCAAGCTGATCATCGCCGGTGGGAGCGCGTACGCGCGCATCATCGACTTCGCCGCCTTCCGTTCGATCGCGGACGAGGTGGGTGCGCTGTTCCTGGTCGACATGGCCCACTTCGCGGGTCTGGTGGCCGGCGGCGTCCATCCGTCGCCCGTGCCGCACGCGCAGGTCGTCACCAGCACCACGCACAAGACCCTCCGCGGCCCGCGGGCGGGGCTGATCCTCTCGACCGCCGAGTACGCCAAGGCCATCGACAAGTCGGTGTTCCCCGGCACCCAGGGCGGACCGCTCGAGCACGTGATCGCCGCCAAGGCGGTGGCCTTCGGCGAGGCGCTGACGGCCGAGTTCCGGGTCTACGCGCGCCAGGTGGTGGACAACGCGAAGGCGCTGGCCGCCGCGCTGGTCGAGCGCGGCTTCGCGATCGTCTCGGGCGGGACGGATACCCACCTGATGCTGGTGGACCTCCGTCCCAAGAACCTGACCGGCAAGGCCGCCGAGAAGACGCTCGACCAGGCCGGCATCACGGTCAATAAGAACACGATTCCGGACGACCCGCAGTCGCCGTTCGTCACCAGCGGCATCCGGCTCGGCACGCCCGCGCTCACGACTCGTGGCATGGGCACGGCGGAGATGGTGCGCGTCGCCGAGCTGATCGACCGGGCCCTCACCCATCCGGACGAGGGCACCCTCGCCCGGGTGAAGGCGGAGGTCGAGGAGCTGACCTCCACCTTTCCGTTGTACGCGCCCGGCCGGACCGCCGGTCGCGTGCGGCGCACGGCCAGAGCTCCGGAGCTGTCCACCGCGTGAACGAGCTGCAGTTCGCCGATGACGTCCTGGCGCGCATTCGCGCGCGGGGTGCTCCCTACCACGAGCGCGCGTTCCTGTTCGTGCTCGCGACCATCGAGTATCTGCAGTCCCGCCTGGAGGTCCGGCGCCACGTGAGCGGAGCGGAGCTCGCGTGGGCCTGCCGCGACTTCGCCCGGGATCAGTTCGGCCTGCTGGCCGAGTCGGTGCTCGCGCACTGGGGGATCACCCGGACGGAGGACTTCGGCCGCATCGTGTTCACCCTGGTCGAGATCGGCCTGCTGGTGACCCAGCGAGGCGACCAGGTGGAAGACTTCGGGGGGGTGTACGACTTCGCCGATGCGTTCGGCGACGCGTACCGGTGGTCCGGCGTGCGGGGCGCCTGACCTGGGGCAGGGTCCGTCATCGGGGGGGCACATGGAGAAGACCGAATGGCCGGCGTGTCTGAAGTGCTCACAGGGCACCCTCATCCCGCTCTCCGACTACGGCCGCGAAGGCGCGCCGATCACCTACAAGGCGTGGGTCTGCACCAACCCCGACTGCGGCTTCAACCTCCGCATCGACAACGGCGAGATCTCCTTCGGTCGAGCCATCGGGCAGAGCTACAAGTAAAGCGGTGAGCAGTGAGCGGTAGGCAGGGACGCGAAACAACCCTGGTTGCTCACCGCTCACCGCTTCACCGCTTCGCGCTCACCCCTATGATCCCCGTTCTCTCCCCGGAACAATCCGCCGCGTGGGACGCGACCGCCGCCGCGGGCGGCGTCGCGCTCGCCACCCTCATGGAGAGCGCGGGGCGGGCCGCCGCGGCCGTGCTGGCCGAGCGGCACGCGCACCGGTTGCGCGACGGCGTGCTCGTGGCCGCCGGCCCGGGCC
>JBOHSB010000245.1:0-10484 GCA_050733015.1 Gemmatimonadales bacterium | reverse complement strand
CAGGTCCCTCGCTGCGCTCGGGATGAGGATGCGAGACCGCCGCGGTTAACTTCGAGGCCACATGGGTTTACCCGTTTCCCCCACCGAGTCCGAGCGCGCCGAGCTGCTCGCGCAACTCCGCCGGCTCGAGCGGGCCGCGCGCCCCCTGGAACCCGGCGCCGGTCGCCGCCGCCGGCTCCGGACCTCCGCCGTGGCCTGGTCCGAGCGGTTCCTGCGCCGCATCGAGACGGCCCACGCCTACGTGGAGACCGAGGACAAGGGCGTCGGCCTGCTCGACACGCCGATCGGCGAGCACGGAGTTCCGCTCGAGCGTGCCATCGCCCTGCTGGAGCACGAGGTGGTCCGCCCCGGCGCGAACCCCGCCTCCGGCGGCCATCTCGCCTACATCCCAGGCGGCGGCCTGTATCACTCGGCCATCGGCGACTTCCTGGCGGCGGTCGGCAACAAGTACGCGGGCGTCTTCTTCGCCGGCCCGGGCGCGGTCCGGATGGAGAACATGCTGGTGCGCTGGATCGCGGATCTGGTGGGCTATCCGGCCGGCGCGGCCGGGGCGATCGCGTCGGGCGGGAGCGTCGCCACGCTGGCCGCGGTCTGCGCCGCGCGGGACGCGCACGGGATCGCGGGCGCCGAGGTGGCGCGTGCCGTGGTGTACCTGACGAGCCAGGCGCACCACTGCCTGCAGAAATCGCTCCGCATCGCGGGGCTGGGTGACGCGATCCTGCGCCCGGTCGCGATGGACGAGCGGCACCGCATGCGTCCCGACGCGCTGGCCGCGGCCATCGTTGCGGACCGGGCCGCCGGGCTCCGGCCCTGGCTGGTGCTGGCGGCCGCGGGGACCGTGGACACCGGGGCGGTCGATCCGCTCGACGCGATCGGGTCCGTCGCCGGGCGCGAGCGCTGCTGGTTCCACGTGGACGCGGCGTATGGCGGCTTCTTTCTGCTCACCGAGGACGGGCGCCGGACGCTGCGTGGCATCGAGCGCTCGGACTCGGTCGTGCTCGACCCGCACAAGGGACTGTTCCTCCCCTACGGCTCCGGCATCGTGGTCTGCCGTGAGGCGGCGCCGCTCCTGGCGGCCCACGAGTACTCGGGCGCGTACATGCAGGACGCGGTTCGCGATCCGAGCGAGCTCTCGCCCGCAGACCTCTCGGCGGAGCTGACCAAGCACTTCCGCGGGCTTCGTATGTGGCTGCCGCTCATCCTGCTCGGCGTGCGACCGTTCCGTGCGGCGCTGGAAGAGAAGCTGCTGCTGGCGCGCTATTTCCACGCGGAGGCCCGGGCCGCGGGCTTCGAGGTGGGCCCGGCACCGGATCTCTCGATCGTCACCTACCGCTGGGCGCCGGCCGGGGCGGGGCTCGAGAGGACCAACCTTATCAATCAGCGGATCGTCGAGGGCGTCCGGCGTGACGGCCGCATTTTCATCTCCTCGACACTGCTCGACGGCCGGTTCACCCTGCGGATGGTGGCCCTCTCGTTCCGAACCCACCGACGGACGATGGACCTGGCCGTCAGGGTGCTGCGCGAGCAGGCGACGGCCGCGGAGGCCGCGGTCGGATGAGCGGGAGTCCGCGGTTGATCGGGCTGCCGTACGATGCCAGCTCCTCGTTCCTGCAGGGGGCGGCCGAGGCGCCGCCGCTCATCCGCGCAGCGCTCCACTCGCCTGCCTGGAATTCGTGGGCCCACGGCCTCCGCGACGTGCTCGGCCCCGGCGGCCTGACCGACGCCGGCGACCTGACCCTGCCGCCACGCCCCGAGGCGCGGGCGCTGATCGAGGCTGGCATCGTGGAGGTGATCGCCGGGGGCTCGCGACCCATCGCGCTGGGCGGCGATCACTCGGTTACCTATCCCGCCGTCCGCGCCGTCGCGCAGTCGTACGCGCCGCTCACGATCCTGCATATCGACGCCCATCCCGACTTGTACGATGTGTTCGAGGGCGACCGCTACTCGCACGCCTGTCCCTTCGCGCGGATCATGGAAGAGGCGCTGGCGGTGCGGCTGGTGCAGGTGGGCATCCGGACCATGAACCGGCACCAGCGCGAGCAGGCCGACCGGTTCGGTGTCGAGGTGATCGACATGCCGGCCTGGCTCGAAGGCATGCGCCCGCGCACCAGCGGCAAGGTCTACCTCTCGATCGACCTGGACGGGCTCGATCCGGCCTATGCACCGGGGGTGAGCCACCACGAGCCGGGTGGGTTGTCGACACGCGAGGTGCTGGAACTGGTGCAGGAGCTGGGAGGCAGTCTGGTCGGGGCGGACGTCGTCGAGTACAACCCGGACCGCGACGCCGGCGGCGTCACGGCCACGGTAGCGGCGAAGATCGTGAAGGAGATCGGGGGAAGGATGATGGCGGAGGCCGGCTGACCTCCGCCTCGCGTCTTACTGCTTGACCCAGGTGGGGCGCAGGTCGCGGGTCACACCGCTCACCAGCTCGCGGACCACCTCGCGGCTGGCCTCGCCCGGATCGCGCACGGCGACCGACGGGTGCGCGTCGGACAGCGATATGTGGCCCACGTTCTGGCTGGCGGCCGCGCTCGAGCGCCACACGGTGCCGCCGGTGCGCGCGCTCACCAGACTCACCGTGAGCTGGCCCGAGACCTCGGCGCCCGCCTGCAGGTTGCGCACGCTCGCCACCACGCCGCGCGGCTTCACGCTCGACATCGTGAGCCGGCCCAGGAACACAGCCGCGACGTCGCGGTCCTTGCCCAGCGCCTGCGCCAGCGCGGCGGCGTCACCGGCGGCCGCGAGACGCCGCACCGTGGTGTCGGTGGGGCTGAGCTCGAGCAGCTCGACGTTGGACTGGCTCGCGAGCAGCGCCTCGGCGAAGTGGCGGGTGGCCAGCGCCTCGAGCGAGTCGGCCGAGCGGTCCGTGCTGAAGGTCACCAGGGCGATCCGTCCGTACGGCTCGAGCTGGAGGCGCGCAGGAACTTGCGCGTAGTGGGCGCCGCAGGCTGACAGCACCATAGCGCCGCAAACCGCGAGCAGGCACTGCATCCGGTCGGTCCGCATGAGTCGGTATCTCCGCATCGGGTCGAGGCCTGGGGGCGAAACGGCCGCCAAAGGGGCAAGAGGCGCGCCAGGCGTCGCTCCGGCGGGTGCGCGGGCCCAGCGTGGACTCGGGGCCCACTGGCCAGCGCGCCATTTGTCGGCGCCTGACCCACCCCTACATTGCTGGTGATGCGTCCCCGATCCGTCCTGTGGCTGGTTCCCTCCCTCCTCGCGCTGCACAACGCCGAGGAAGCGCTCTTCTTCCCGCGGTATCTCCCGTTCGTGCTGTCGCGACTCCCCGCCGGGTGGCAGGCGGTGATCGCCCCGCTCACCACGGGACAGGTGTGGAGCGCGCTCGCGCTGGTCACGGGCTCGGCGGTCCTGGTGGCGTGGTGGGCCGATCGCCAGCCGGACAGCGCGGTGGCGCTCTGGCTGCTCCTGCTGATCCAGGCGACCGTGCTGCTCAACGCCGTGTGGCACGCGGCCGCGGCGGTGGTGCTGTTCGGCGGCTATGCGCCGGGCGTGGTGACGGCGGTGCTGCTCAATCTTCCATTCTCGATCTACCTCCTGCATCGCGCGGTGGCAGAGCGCTGGCTCAGCCGGGGAGCGCTGTGGGCGCTGGCCCCCGGCGCGATCCTGTTGCACGGCCCGCTGTTGGCGGCGCTGCTCGTGGCCGCCGAGCGGTGGCCGCGGTGACGACCGACGACGCGGCGTGGGGGGATATGTGGGTGATGGAGGGCGAGAGGGCGATATGATGGGCGAACGGTCGGACGGCCTCGACGAATGCCGCACTCCTCGTGCGTCCGTCCGCCCGTGCGTCCGTGCTATCGCCCGTCCGTCCTATCGCCCTCTCGTCCTCACTACAGCGACGACAGAAACGCGACCAGCGCCGCCCGCTGCTCGGCCGAGAACCCTTGCACCCGGTCGCGGGCCTGCTGCGCCTCGCCGCCGTGCCACATGACCGCTTCGAGCAGCGAACGGGCCCGGCCATCGTGCAGGAAGTTGGTGTGGCCGTTGACCGCCTGGACCAGGCCGATGCCCCAGAGCGGCGCCGTGCGCCACTCGTTGCCGTTCGCCTGGAAGTCCGCCCGGTTGTCCGCCAGCCCGGGGCCCATGTCATGCACCAGCAGGTCGGTGTACGGATGGATGACCTGGTGTGACACCTCCTTCACGCCCTGAAGCGTCCCCGTCCGGAGCGTCGCTACGTGGCAGCCGGCGCAGCCGGCGGCGTGGAACAGCTCCTCGCCCTGGACCACCTGGGCGTCGTCGAGGTTACGCCGCGCGGGGACGCCGAGCGTCTGGGTGTAGAAGGCGACGTCGGCGACGGTGGCGTTGGCCACCTCTGGCGCGTGCCGTTCGCAGCCGGGGAACTGCCCCTCGCAAGATTCCGAGGGGAACAGCGGGCTGGTGATCCCCATGTCGCCGTTGTAGGCCCCGGCCGTCTGCTGGAACAGGGCCGGCTGGTTCGACTTCCACCCGAAGCGGCCGATTTCCGACCGCCGGCGCGCCTGGTTCCACACGTAGTTGATCCGACCCGAGATGCCGTTGTGATCCCGGTCCTTGGGGTCAGCTAGCGTGAGCAGCACGCCGTCGGGGACAGCCTCGAGCAGCCCCAGCCCGAACACCGCGGGCGCAACCCGGGGCGAGACCAGGACCCCGGCCGGGAGCGCCTCGTACATCCCGGTCAGGCTGTAGGTGGGCACCTGCAGCTTGAACGGGGTGCCGTCGGTGAACACGCCCTGGGTTTCGACGTAGCTGATCGCCGCCTGGATCTCGGGCGTGTATCCGGCGATGGCCCGCATCTGGAGCTGGCCGCCGAACCCGGGGACCGGGTTGGGGCCGCCGTGGGGTCCTGTGCCCGAGACGCTGGAGCGGAACAGCATGGAGTTGAACGACTCACCGGGGTAGGGCGGCCGGCCTCGGCCGTCGCCTACGTGACACGCCTCGCACGAGACGTTGTCGAATTCCGGCCCCAGGCCCGGGTGTTCCGAGGCCGGGTCGGCCTCGAACGCGTCCTCGAAGGCCTCGTCACCCCGGTCGTGCTGGGCGATGGACTTGCCGGTGAGATTCGGGGCCGGGAGCGAGAACGCGCTGTCGGACGCATTGAACACGGTCGTGGCGCCGCCGGAGAGCGCCGTATGGGCCCCGGCCGGCACGCCCGTGACGGCGAGCTCGAGCGGAGCAGCCCCGTCCCCGGCGTTGGCGGGGACCGACTCGGGCGAAGACACTTCGGTTTGGTCACTGCACGCTGCGACTAGGCACAGCGTCGCCAGGACCACGAGCGGACGCGACATGGTCGCTCCTCCAGATCGGAGAAGACGCGATGATGGGGGCGGCCGCGAACGGCCGAAGAAAGGTTGTTGCCCTGCTTGAGTTGCGATGAAGTTCGATGAGTCGCGAGGAATGGTCGCTC
The DNA here is from genome assembly GCA_050733015.1 of Gemmatimonadales bacterium. Classification (GTDB taxonomy): domain Bacteria; phylum Gemmatimonadota; class Gemmatimonadetes; order Gemmatimonadales; family GWC2-71-9; genus CAVVWJ01. Next base: position 5,086 of record JBOHSB010000245.1, on the reverse strand, counting down.
GGACCGCGCCATCTCGTGGTCAAAAGCTCGCGACACCAGCACGATGGGAATTGGTTCTCCGGTTGTCAATAGGTCGGTGCGAGCACGCAGCTTGTTGCACCCGCGGGTTCAGCGTAAGTTTGCCTCGCACGCCTTCCATGACACCTCGGTGGAGCCCCATGGAGCCAGCCGCCCCTTCCGATCTCACCCCGTCTCGCCGCCGGTTTCTCTCGCGGCTGTCCCTCGCGCTCTCCGGATTGATCGGCGCCGTCGCCACCGTGCCCGTCATCGGCTTCCTGCTCTCGCCGCTCACGCGGAAGCAGCCGCGGGTGTGGCGCGCGGTGGGACCGGTGAGCGGATTCACCATCGGCGAGACCGTCAATGTCGTGTTCGAGGACGCGTCGCCGCTGCCCTGGGCCGGCGTGACCGCGCGCACCGCCGCGTGGCTCCGCCGCGACGACGCCGAGCGGTTCACCGCGTTCACGGTGCACTGCACCCACCTCGGCTGCCCGGTCCGCTGGGTGGCCGATGCGCAGCTGTTCATGTGCCCCTGCCACGGCGGCGTGTACTACCGCGACGGTACCGTCTCCGCCGGGCCCCCGCCGAAGACGCTGCCCCAGTATCCGGTCCGCGTGCACAACGGGCAGGTCGAGATCCTGACCAGCCCCATCCCGATCGTCTGAGCGATCGGTGCGGCGCCTCCTCGCCTGGCTGGACGATCGCAGCGGCCTGATCACCGCGACGCGGCGGGCCCTCGAGCACCCGGTGCCGCCGCGCACCGGGTGGTGGTACGTGTTCGGCAGCGCCACCTTTCTCGCCTTCTCGCTGCAGGTGGCGACCGGCATCGCGCTCGCGACCGCGTACGTGCCCTCGAGCGGCCAGGCCTACGACAGCCTCAAGTTCATCTCCGAGCAGGCGCTGCTGGGCCGCTTCCTCAGGGGCATGCACTACTTCGGCGCGTCGGCAATGGTCCTGCTCGTCGGCATTCACGTCTCCCGTACCTACCTCATGGGCGCGTTCAAGTATCCCCGCGAGCTCAACTGGCTCACCGGGGCGGTGCTGCTGCTGCTCACGCTGGCGCTCGCGTTCACCGGGCAGCTGCTGCGGTGGGACCAGAACGCGGTGTGGTCGGTCATCGTGGGCGCGGCGCAGGCGGGCCGGATGCCGGTGATCGGGGGTGACCTCGCGCGCTTCATCCTAGCCGGCGACACCATCGGAGGCGCCACGCTGAGCCGGTTCTTCGCGTTCCACGTCTTCTTCATCCCTGCCATCGTGTTCGCATTCGTCGGGCTGCACCTGGCGCTGGTGCTGCGGCACGGCATCTCGGAGCGGCCCAAGAAGGGGGAGCACGTGGATCCGGCCACCTATCGCGGCCGGTACGCCGACCTACTGAAGCGGGAAGGCGTGCCGTTCTGGCCGGATGCGGCGTGGCGGGACGTAGTGTTCGGCGCCGCGGTGGTGGCCACCATCGTCGTCCTGGCGCTGGTCGTGGGTCCGCCCCCGCTCGACAAGCCGCCCGATCCGAGCATCCTCCAGGCGTATCCGCGGCCGGACTGGTATTTCCTGTGGTACTTCGCGGTGCTCGCGCTCGCGCCGCAGAATCTGGAGAATTTCATCATCGTCGCCGGGCCGCTGGTGTTCGGCGCGATCCTGCTGCTGCTGCCGCTCTCCAACAAGGGCGCCCGCAGCGTGCGCGAGCGGCCGCTCGCCGCGGTGCTGGTGGTGTTCATGTGGACCGTGATCCTGACGTTCTGGTACGCGGGTCATCGGGCCGACTGGTCGCCCAATTTCGAGGTGCCGGCCCTGCCCGCCACGGTCGTGCGCAGCACGGATCCGGCCGTCACCGAGGGGGCGCGGCTGTTCCACGAGAAGGGGTGTGAATTCTGCCACGCCATCGAGGGCTACGGCGGCAAGCGGGGTCCCGACCTGTCGGACGTGCGGAGCCGGATGGCACCCGATCAGATCGCGGCCCGGATCACCAACGGGAGCCAGGGCATGCCCGCCTATGCCCGGACGCTGACGCCGGCGCAGGTCCGCACCCTGGTGGCCTTCCTCTCCACGCGGGGCCCGTCGTCCACCCGGCCCTGATCGCGTGACGACGTCCAGCCTCACGTACATCGGCGGACCGACGGCCCTGCTCGAGCTCGGCGGACATCGGCTGCTCACCGATCCCACCTTCGATCCGCCGGGCGCCGAATACCGGGCCGGGACCTACGTGTTGCGGAGACGCAGGGCCCCGCCCTCGGGCCCGAGGCGCTGGGCAGGCTGGTGGCCGGAGCGCGGGCGGCCTATCTCACTGAATTCGGAGCGGGCTCCCTGAGGCTTAGGGCGGAAGGGGAAAGCCGGTCGGGTCCTTCCTCTTTCCGTCCTTCCGTCTTTCCGTCCCAGATGGGAAGCCCGGCGGGCCATGGCTGTCCCCCTCGGCCACTCGGGGTCGCGCGCGGGGGCCGAATGGCGCATTATCCCACCAACCCCGTACCGTGAGCGATGTGATGTCGGATCCGAGACTTCGGAATGTGGTGGAGGAAATCCGGTCGCAGCTCGCGAGCGCCGAGAGCCTGCCGCCCGGGACCCGCCGCTCGCTCGAGCAGCTGGTGCGCGACCTGGAGACCCTGGCGGGTCCCGCCGGCCTGCCAGCCGAGTCGAGCGCCTCGCTGCGCGATCGGACCACGGACGCGATTCGCCGCCTCGAGGCCTCCCATCCCGTGCTCTCCACCACGCTGGGCAACGTGGTGGACGCGCTGGCATTTTTCGGACTGTAACGTCGCTTCGGGCGGTGCGGGGACGGCCCGGCGCGGCGTCTCCAGTGCACATCCTTCCGGAGCCGCCCATGACGCTACATCCAGCCGCGCGGCTGGCGTTCGGCGCGAGCGTGGGGCTCGGCCTGGCCTGCAACAGTCCGACGGACCCCAACACCCAGCGCGTCATCGGCACGATCGATCCCGGGCTGAGCGCCGCACCGGTGATCGACGCGCCGGCCCAGGTCCGGTCGAACGTCGCCTTCACCGTCACGGTCCGGACGGTCGGCAGCTCGTCGTGCACCACGCCCGATGGGGGCCAGGTCATCGTCAGCGGCCCGCTGGTGCGGATCACGCCGTACGACCAGGTGCCCGATCCGGGGCACGACCTGTTCTGTACCCGCGACTACGCACCACACCCGCGCGACCTCTCGATCAAGCTCCAGCAGGCGGGCCCGGCCCGGCTCCGCGTCGTGGGGGTTCAGCGCGTCGAGCGCGCAGCAGGTGCTCGATTCGGTCGAGGTCCAGGTCACCGTCTTACCGTAGCCGCGCGCGGCGAGCCCCTGTCGAGGGTCCCCCGCGCTCCGTAGCTTCCGGCGTGCTCGCCATTCGACCGCTCCTCATCCTTACCGCCGTCCTGCCGCTCGCGACGGCCGCCTGCCGACACTCCGGCGAGCCGCCGGCTGACCTCGTCTTCCGCCATGGCGCGGTCTACACCATGGATGCCGCCCGGAGCTGGGCCGGGGCGGTCGCCGTGCGAGGAGGTCGCATCGTCTACGTCGGGGCTGACACCCTGCCGCCAGGGACCATCGGCCCGAAGACCGAGGTCGTGGACCTGAAGGGCGAAATGCTGCTCCCGGCCTTTCAGGACGCGCACGTCCACCTCATCGACGGCGGCGTGGAGCTGGGCGACTGCGATCTCACCGGCGCGGAGAGCGCCGCCCAGGTGGCCGCCGCCGTTCGCTCGTACGCGTCGGCCCACCCCACGCTGCCGTGGATCCGGGGCTCGGGTTGGCAGCTGCCCTATTTCCCCGACGGCAATCCGCGCAAGGAGCTGCTCGACAGCCTGGTGCCCGACCGGCCGGCATTCCTCTGGGCGGCGGACGGCCACTCGGCGTGGGCGAACTCGCGGGCGCTCGTGCTGGCGGGCATCACCCGGGACACGCCCGATCCCGCCAACGGCCGCATCGAGCGCGATCCACGGTCCCGCGAGCCCGCCGGCACCGTGCGCGAGTCCGCCGCCGCGCTGTTCGATCGGGTCCTCCCGGTGCACACGGCCGCGGAGTTCGCCGAGGGCCTGGACCGCGCGCAGCGGCTCGCCCTCTCGCTCGGCCTCACGACGATCTTCGACGCCGATGTCGAGGAACCCGAGCTCCGCGGGTACGCCGACGCGGACCGCGCCGGGCGGCTGCACCTCCGAGTCGTCGCCGCCCTCGATGCGTCGGGAAGCGGTGACACCATGCTCGCGCGGCTGCGCGACTGGCGCGTCCGGTACGCGACGCCACACGTGCGGCCCACCGCCGTGAAGCTGTACCAGGACGGCGTGATCGAGGCACGCACCGCCGCCATGCTGGCGCCTTATCTCGACCGCCACGGGGACGCGGGCCAGCCGGTGCGCGACCAGGCCACGCTGGACGCGCTCACCCGGGCGCTCGATCGCGACGGCTTCCAGATCCACGTGCATGCCATCGGCGACCGCGCCATCCGCATGACCCTCGATGCACTGGAGCGCGCCGCGATGGCGAATGGGCCGCGCGACCGCCGCGCCGGCATCGCCCACCTGGAGCTGATCGATCCGGCCGACATCCCCCGGTTCCGCCAGCTCGGCGTGGTGGCCAACTTTCAGGCCCGCTGGGCCAACGGCGACGAGTATCTCACCAAGATGACCGAGCCGGCCCTCGGCCCCGCGCGGAGCCGCTGGCTCTATCCCATCGCCAGCGTGGCGCGAACCGGGGCCGTGGTGGCAGGCGGCAGCGACTGGTCGGTCTCGTCGCTCGATCCGCTCGAGGCGATTGAGGTCGGCATAACCCACCGCGAGCCCGGCGATACCGTCACGCCGCCGTGGAACCCCGCGGAGCGGGTGGACCTGCCAACCATGCTCGCCCTCTACACCATCAACGCCGCCTGGGCCTATCACCTCGAGGGGGAGACCGGCTCGATCGAGGTCGGCAAGCTCGCGGACCTGATCGTGCTCGACCGCAACCTGTTCGCGCTGCCGACCTCGCGGATCCACGAGGCGAAGGTGATTCGGACCGTGGCGAAGGGGCGGACGGTGTTTCGGAGGGCGGAAGGACGGTAGGTCATCTTCATCCCGAGCGAAGCGAGGGACCTTGCCTGGACGTGGCTCGAACTCGGCCAGGCAAGGTCCC
>JBOHSB010000244.1:0-9430 GCA_050733015.1 Gemmatimonadales bacterium | reverse complement strand
ACGGAAACCGGGCCCCGGCAGAGGCGTGCAGGATGTACTCGGCACCCGCCGCCGCGGCCAGCTCACGGCCGGCAGAGAGATGGTCGGCGTGTACGTGCGTGTCGATGACGTAGCGCAACCGGAGGCCCACGGCAGCGGCCGCTTCGAGGTAGCGCCCGAACTCGCCCACGGGATCGACGACCGCACCAGCGGCATGACCGCCGCAGCCGAAGAGATACGACGCGGCGATCACTGGGTCGGTGTGCAGATACTGACGCAGGATCATGAGCGACGTCCTCCACCATGTCGCGTGGCACGCGTAGCGACCGTCTCGATAGTGGCGGGCTCACTGCGAGCGGGATCATTGTCGACGGGGTAGCCGCGGGCGTGCCACGCGGGGATGCTCTCGGCGAGCCGGCGGGCACGGTACCCGTGCTGCCGCAGGAGTTCGACCGCCGTGACCGCATAAACGCAGTACGGGCCGCGACAGTAGGCCACGATCTCCTTGCGCTTCGGAAGCTCACGGAGGCGGTCCGGCAGCTCGGCCACAGGCACAGAAAGCGCGCCCGGGATGTGCCCCGCGGCGAACTCGTCCGCCGGCCGAACGTCGACCAGGGTCACGTCGCCCACCTCCAAGCGGCGCAGCAGTTCCTCGGGCGGAATGGGCTCGAGCGTGTCGCGGCGCTCGAGGTACGACTCGACGACCTCCCGGACCTCGGCGTAGCGGTGACGGCCGAGCGCCTGGAGGGCGAGGAGGAATGCGGCCACCGCTTCGTCCGCAAGGCGGTACCAGACGTACGTGCCGTCGCGCCGAGTCTCGACGAGCCGTGCTTGCCGGAGTGCGCGCAGGTGAGCACTCGTATTCTTGACCGCGGTCGCGGTCTGCTCGGCGAGCTGTTCGACGGTCTTCTCGCCCTGGCTCAGGAGATCGAGCAACTCGAGTCGCTTGGGACTCGAGACCGCATGGCCGATCCGGCCGAACTGGGCGTACAGGGCATCCTTGAAGGCGCGATGGTCGGTCGGCATAGGCCTCTTGACTATTCTAACGGTCATTAGAATACTAGAACATGCCCACCGCTCGCGTCAAGTCCACGCCATCCGGCTGGATGGTGGGCGCGGCCGGACGGCTCCTCCGAGGGTACATCATGCGGTACGCACTGTTTCTAATCGCCGCCATTCTGCCGCTCGGCGCGCTCGCCGCTCAGGATTCCCAGTCACCAAGCGCGCAGCCCCGACAAGCGCACGTCATCACGCCTGAGCACCTCACGTGGGGCCCGGCGCCCGCGATCCTCCCAGCTGGGGCCCGCCTGGCCGTGCTCGATGGAGACCCTTTGAAGGCCGGACTGTTTACCATGAGGCTCGCCATGCCCGCAGGGTACCGCATCCCACCGCACTTTCACCACGTCGACGAGCACGTCACCGTGATCTCCGGAGCGTTCCAGGTGGGGATGGGCGACACGTTCGACGAGGGCAAGCTCACCACGTTGTCCCCTGGCACGTTCGGGGTCATTCCGCCCGGCATGCGGCACTTCGCCCGCGCCGACAAGGCCACGGTAATTCAGTTGCACGGCGTGGGCCCGTGGGGGCTGACCTACGTCAATCCGGCCGATCAACCGAAGACCGTAAGCAGGTGACGTGGACGGTGAGGCGACACGGCCAGGAGTCGGGACAAACAGGACCTCCGTTAGCCAGTAACGTTCCCAGTAACAAACAAGCCGGCGCTGGCTGGCGCCCGCTGGCGGTGCAGGGGGCCTAAGTCCTTGATTTACGCCGGTGGGCGCTGGTCGGCGTCGGGTTTGGGCGGCTGATAAGCGTGAGGTCGGTAGTTCAACTCTACCCAGGCCCACTCGTCGGAAGCGTCCGCCCCGCTGACAATTGCGCTGTCGCGGGGCGGTTCCGTTCCAGCCGCGACCCCGCAGTAACGTGGCCAGTAACAATCACGAGCTTCTGCCGACCTCCCACCTGCTTCGGCCGGACCATTCTCCTCAGATCAGACCGTCAACACTGCTCCGGCCACCATCGTTGTGTGCGCTGGACCCCGCCACCCGCGACGCGTCGCGCGGGGAACCTCCCCATTGCCGACTCCAGGCCCGGCGCAGTTGCAAGCCCGACCGGAAGCCCGCGACCTCAGCGGCGTGGGTGACGCTCGTGCCCCGTTCGAGCGACTGCCGGGCCCGTTCGAGCCGGATCAGCCGAAGGTAGTGCAGCGGGGACACGCCGGCGTGGTCGATGAACAGCCGCAGCAAGTGGCGCTCGGTAGCATGGCCGACCGCCGCCAACGCGGCCATGTCCCAGTCCCGTTCCGGCTTGCTGATGATGGCATCCTGCACCCGGTGCACGACCGCATGCAGATGGCGGCGATGCACCAGAAAGGGCGACAGCTCGGGGTCGCGGGGCGAGCGCCGCAGGTACACCACCATGTCCTCCGCGACGCTGGCGGCCAGCGCCTCGCCGCACTCCTCGGCGATCAGGTGTAACGCCAGATCGATGCCCGCGGTGATCCCCGCGCTGGACGCAACCGGCCCATCAATCACGAACACGCGGTTGGCGATCACGTGCGCGCCCGGCGCCAGGGCGCGCAGCTGAGACAGCAGCTCGTGGTGCGTGGTGCAGCGGCGGGTGTCGAGCAAGCCGGCTCGCGCCGCGAGCAGCGCTCCCGAGCAGATCCCGACCACGCGGTGGGGCGGATCCGCGCCGAGCAGTGATTCGCCGAACATTGTCTGGAGCCATTGCGCCGTGGCGGCAATCGCCGGCGTCACCTGACCGAGGTGGGCGCTCGGCTGGCCGACCAGTACCACCCAGGTCGGCGCGCTCAGGTGCTCGGGCAACGGTTCGAGATCGACCAGTCCAAGCCCGACGGAGGTTGATAATGCCGCCACCGGGCCGGCGAAGCGGAGCCGAAAACGCGGCGGCTGCCCGCGCGCATGACGATGCAGGTTGGCCAGGCGAAATGCCTCCGCCGGCCCCGCGATGTCGAGCAGCAGCGAGTGCGGCGCGATGACGAACAGAAGGTCGATCAGATGAGCGCGGGCGATCATGCTCGGGGTTAGGCCGATGTCCGAAACTGATCCAAACCTGTCCGACTTGCGGCGTGACAGAGCATGGCGAACGCTCTAGCTTAGGGGCCTTCCTGTTGGAAGGTTACGCTCATGTCGAGAGTCACGTGCCTCGGCGGCCTGCTGTTCGCCGCGGTGTTGGTTTGGTACCCCGAGACTATAGCATCCGCGCAAACGCTCGACCGGCCACATTCGGACCTCGAACCCGGCGTGGACCCGAGCATCAGCCCGGGCGACGATTTCTTTGCCTATGCCAACGGCAGCTGGCTCCGGGCCACCGAGATCCCGGCAGGGAAGGATCGCTGGAGCGCTCGGAACGAGATCAGTGAGCTCACCCGACAGCAAATCGCGAAACTGCTGGACGACGCCGGTGCTGAGCCAGTGGGATCGACCGCGCGCAAGGTGGCGGACTTCCGCGCCGCATATGTGAACGAGGCCGCCATCGAGGCCCGGGGCATCGCGCCACTCAAGCCCCTGCTGGATAGCATTGATCACGTGGGGGACAAGGCGGCGCTGACCCGGCTCCTGGGCCGCGGGCTCCGAGCCGATGTCGACCCGCTCAACTGGGGCGTCTACCGATCGTCCTACCTGCTGGGCTTGTCGGTCGAACCCAGCATCCACGGCGAGAAGACCTACGTCGCCTTTCTGCTCCAGGGCGGGCTGGGCCTGCCGGACCGCGAGTACTACGTCAGCACCGAGCCTCGCATGCAGGCCCTCAGACCCAGATACCGGGAGTACATCGGCCGCCTGCTGAGCCTGGTCGGCTCTGACCGTGCGGAGCAGCGGGCCGAAGCGGTGATGGCGCTGGAAACGGCGCTGGCGGAAGCCCAGGCCACGCGCGAGGCATCGGCCAACGACCACAACGCCGACAACCGGTGGACGCGAGGCGACTTCGCGCGCCAGGCGCCGGGCCTGGACTGGTCGGCATTCTTCGCCGCGGCAGGGTTGGCCCGGCAGGACGCGTTCGTTGCCTGGCAGCCCGCCGCCGTCACCGGCTTGGCCGCGTTGGTCGCGTCCGAACCGCTGGAGACGTGGAAGGACTACCTGCGCTTTCATGTCGTCGACGGTCTTGCCGATGTGCTGCCGCGCGCCTTCGCCGAGCAGGCCCTGGCGATGCGCGAGGCCGTGACCGACCAGCGGCAGCCGAGCTCCCGCGACCAACGCGCGCTCGAAACGACCCAGGTGGCCATGAGCGACGCGCTGGGCAGAATGTATGCTGAACGCTATTTCCCGGCCGAGCAGAAGGCCCGGGTGGAAACCATCGTGGGCAACGTCATTGCGGCGTTCCGCCAGCGCGTCGCCTCGGCAACCTGGATGTCGCCCGGCACCAGGACGCAGGCGCTGGCCAAGTTGAAGACGCTGTATTTCGGCATCGGCTATCCGGCAACATGGCAGGACTATTCCGACCTGGCCGTGGACAGCACGGACGCTGTGGGCAACCTTCGGCGGGTCGCGGATCGCAACTACCGTCGTGCCCTGGCCCGGCTGGGCCGGCCCGTGGACCGGACCGAATGGTGGATCGCGCCCCAGACCGTCGGTGCCGTCCTCGTGTTCCAGCAGAACGCGTACAACTTTCCCGCGGCGCTGTTGCAGGCGCCCAAGTTCGACCCGACCGCGTCGGACGCCGCGAATTACGGGGCCATCGGCGCCATTGTCGGCCACGAGGTCAGTCACTTCGTTGACCTGCTGGGCGCGGAATGGGATGTGGACCGCCGGATGCGCCATTGGTGGAGCCCGGAGGACTCCTCGCGGTTCCAGGCGGCGGCGGACCCATTGGTGAATCAGTTCTCCGGCTATCGCCCGATTCCCGATCTGGCCATCGACGGCAAGCTGACCCAGACCGAGAACATCGCCGACCTGGCCGGCCTTGCCGCGGCCTTCGACGCCTATCGCAGAACCCTCGGCACCAAGGCCACCGACCAGGCATACGTCCGGCAGCAGGACCGAGAGTTCTTCATCGGGTTCGCGCGAAGCTGGCGCGGCAAGAGTCGCGAGGAGGCGTTGCGCACCCAAGTCGCCACGGACGGCCACGCCCCGGAGCGCTTCCGTATCGCGACTGTCCGCAACATCGATGCCTGGTACGACGCGTTCGACGTGCGGCCGGGGCAGCGGCTCTACCTCGAGCCCACGGCGCGGGTGCGGATCTGGTAAGTGCGCGTCACCGTCTGCGAGCTTCCCCATGAACCACAAGCCCTGGCGGCTGCCTGGGCCGGACTGTGTCAACACACGGCGCGACATCGCTCCGAGTTGGTGCTGCTGCCGGAGTTCGCGCTGGTGGAGCCGGTGTGGGAGGAACAAGTCTTCGATCAGGCACGGTGGGCCGCGGCCCTGACCCAGAGCGACACTCAGTTACGGCGCCTGCTTGAATTGCACGCCGAATACGTGGTGGGGACCCGACCGGCCAGCGTTGATGGGCGCCCCTTCAATGAAGGCTACCTATGGTCTGCCAGTGCCGGCTTGACGCCGCTGCGCCGCAAATGCTTTCTGCCCGATGACCCGGGCTGCTGGGAAGCTCGCTGGTTCGACCGGGGCGACCCGGACTTCCCGGCATTCCACGTCGGCGCCCTTACCTTCGGACTCAACATCTGCACCGAGCTGTGGGCGTTGGAGACCTATGGGGCCTACGCCGCGCGGGGCGTGCAGGTCATCCTGTCGCCGCGCGCTCCGGTGCCTTCAGTGTTTCATCCAACCGCGTGGACCCGACGGGCGCCTGTGGCGGGGTGGGCTGGATGATCAGCCCGGATGGCGAGATTCTGGCGAGTACATCACCCGACGCGCCATTCGCCACGATCGACATTGACCTGGCCGCCTCGGCTGCCGCACGCGTCGGCTATCCGTGCTCCGTGTTTAGCGGGGACGATGATGAGTCGCGATAGTGCCCGATCGCTGCGTGTCAGCTCTCCGCTCGCGCCGCACTGGAAGGCACCGCCGGAGAATCCGGGACTCTCGCGAGAACGGCCAGGCTGTACAACGCCGCGGCAACCCAGGCGAGCGAGCCGATACCCAGCATCAGCGAGACATACTCGATCAGTCCTCCCAGAATCGCTCCCATCAGGTTGGACGCCATCGCCGTATCCACGCCGGGAACGCCGCGCAGCGACGCTGAAAACACCATCCCCGCGAAGAGAATGGGCAGCGCCAGCAGGAGCGCGCCCGCGATTCCTCCCGCCACCTGTCCCAGGCCCAGGAAGACCGTCGTGGGGGTGGCGGAGCTGATGGCCAGCGTGAGCAGAAGCAGGGCCGCCCACGGCCGAATGCTGGTCACCCCCATTCGCGCGACCAATAGGTTCGCCAGAATCGCCATCAGCAGCACCGCCGAGATGGCCGCCGCGTTCACCAGCCACGTGGATCCGAACAACAGCGCCACCTGCGCGATGATGCGCACCTCCATCAGCATGAAGGCGGCGCCCAGCCAGAAGAAGCGACCCTGAATTCGCCAGCCGGTTCCGAGGACGCTCCGCGCCAGCCTCGTCGCCACCAGGGCGAGCAGAGGAAGGATGGTCCAGTAGGCGAAAGGCAGGGTCCGGGCCAGCATGTACAGGTACGGCCAGTCATCGGTCGTTACCCTGGTCCCGGTCGGCTCGATCGCCAGCGGCTTGACCGCCCCGCCCAGGACCGCCAGCCCGTTCTCGAGCTCGGCCGCCGAGAACGACGCACCCTTCCGTACGATGAACACGGTGCCGTGATGCGCATGGAGAATCAGCGGCGTCTGGCCCGTCGCCGCCCGCATAACCCCCGCGATTCTCTCGCCGATCCACGGCCGAAAGAGCTCGAACGTGACGACCAGCAGGCCGTCCGGTTTGACCCGCGCGAAGGCGTCCCGCATCCCCTCAACGGTGTAGACGAAATTGTCCAGGCGGACCGAGCCGAACGCCGAGAGCACCTGTTGCGAATCGAGCAGTCCGAAGAGGACCAGATCGTACGGCACGTGCGAACTCTTGAGAAAGGCCCGGGCATCGTTCGCGTGCGCGGTGACGCGTGCCGATGCGTAGGGCTGCTCGGGATGGAGACGCTTGCCGAACTCGATGATGCCGGGATCGATATCGACTGCGTCCACATGCTCCGCGCCGTGCCGCAACGCGGCCGCGACGTCGTTGCCCGTGCCAGCTCCAAGAATCAGCACCTGGGCGGGGCGAGCGAACGCGTATGGCACCTCGTACTCGGAGAACCGATACGCCAGCGGCAAGTCCGGGTGGGCGTCGAAGAATCCCGCGGAAAGGTTCGCCATGTCCTGGTAGTAGTACTCGCCTACGCCCAGCTGATAGCCCCACCGGACTTCCTTCCCGTTCCGGTCCCGCAGGTTCAGCTCTTTCGCGACCAGCTTGTTGTAGGGCGACCAGAGAACTCGGCCGGGCAGCCCCTGCACCAGGACGAGGCCCAACGCTGCGACGAGGTTGAGCTGCCGGAGCCACCTGAGGGCGGTTGGCGGCTCCGGATGGCCTCCCGGTTGCAGGACGAGGAGGAGGGCGAGAAGCGCGGTCAGCCCGAACCATGCGACCGGCGGAAGCCACGCAAACGAGACCAGAGCGAAGAGCAGCGTGCCGGCCAGCGCACCTGCGAGGTTCAACGAGTACGCGGAAATCGGCGCGAATGCACGCATGCACTTGCCGGTGTACTGACCGAGCGGAATGAAGACGAGGACCACCGCCAGGAAGTAGCCCAGCGTGATGGCGTAGTAGGGAATCCACATCAGCAGCCGCAGGGCGACCGATACGGCCCGTGCTTCCAGAAAGCTCAGCCCGAGGAGAACGAGCTCGTCGCCGCCCGGGAGAATCGTGCTCGTGAGCAGGCCGGCCTTCGCACCTAGAATCACGCTTCCGGCGAGCACAGCGGCGCCGGGCAGGAACAGCGGCAGCAGCCCTGCGGGTCGCCTGGCGATGAAGAATCCGAGACCGAGCCCGAGGAACGCACCCAGGAGAACGACGTTCTTCAGGAACGCAAAGACCTTGACCTCGGATCCCAGCAGCCGGATCAACACCAGCTCGAAGAACAGTCCGAGCACGCTCACCAGCACCAGCGCCACTTTGCGCCGTGACTCGGTGAGGGCGTCATCCCGCACGTTCCAGGCGACCAGTGCGTTCGTGAGTCTCTCCAACCACCGGGTCTCCGCCCTGGCGACGGATGCACGGTGCAGGAGCGTCCAGGCTGCCGCGCCGCCGACCACCAGGAGCAGCAGCCCGAGCCACAGGAGGCTCGGGGAGGCGTCAACCCAGGCCCCGCCGCCCACCAGGCCGCTGCCAACCAGGACGCCCGCCGCACCGATCCCGGCCATCAGCAGCGCCGTGACCATGATGGTGAGCCGCAAGCCTGAACTCCGCTCTGTCATGTGTGGCGGCCGTTGGTTGGGTGGATGTCGGTAGGTCGGTCACTCAACGGTACTCAGGCCGGCCGCCAAATGAAGGCCAGGTCGGCGCGTGACGAATGACCGCAGGCTCTCCACCAAAGCTTGCACATGGGCGCGCGCGGTTGGTCGTGGTCGTCCACATTTCCACGCCCGTCGTGCACAGTCCTCCCACATGTGTAACGAGTCCACGAAGGAGAATGGCGACAAACGAGCCGGCCCCTGGCACAAATCGGCCCCCAGCCGTAACATCTGTCCGCTCTTTTGCGCTTCCGCGGCTCGGGGCCGCTCTCATCACATTCTCAGTTCCCTCCTCGTGGGGAGGGCTCTTGGCCGTCGCCCGGCCCGGGAGCCGTCCATGCCCACGACCGTCAGTGTCCTGCCCGACGCCGATCCGATTCCCCTCCTGCCGTGGCGCGAGCCGTTCGACGGCGCGGACTGGATGTTCGAGCCCAGCTACGAAGGGTTCCGCGCATTGCTCTACGTCACCCGCGCCGGGTGCGAGCTGCGGGCCCGTCAGGATTCGCACTTCGAGGCGTTCGCGGAGCTGCGAGAGCGGGTCGCCCGCGTGCTGACCGAGCACGAGGCGATCCTCGATGGCGAGATCGTCTCCCTCGATCCCAAGGGCAAGCCGGTGTTCCGGGAGTTGCTCAAGGGCCGCGGCTACCTCGCCTTCGCTGCCTCCGACCTGCTGTGGCTCGACGGGTCGGACCTCCGCTCCCAGCCGCTGGTGGAGCGCAAGCGCCGGCTGGCCGAGCTGCTGCCGTCGGACACCGGCCCGCTGTACAAGATCTTCACCCTCGAAGAGCACGGGCGCGCCCTGTTCGAGGCGGCGCGTCGCATGGACCTGGAAGGCATCGTGGCGAAGCGCCGGCAGGACCCCTACGAGCCCGAAACCCTGTGGCACCACATCCGCAATCCTGCCTATCGCCAGGGGGAAGCCCGGGTGGATCTGCAGCAGCGCCCAGCACGGTCGAGGCGGGAGGCGGTGGAGTAGACAGGGGAAGACGCAGCGGGAGCAACGCAAAGGAGATGGGCCGGACCACCACAAAAG
>JBOHSB010000243.1:0-2688 GCA_050733015.1 Gemmatimonadales bacterium | reverse complement strand
CTAACCTTTCGTGCTGAGTTGATGTTCCTGCTCAGCCCCACCCCGTTGGCAAGTCCGCTGCTGAGTGTGGGAATCCAGTCTCTGGATCAGCCAGTAGTGTGGGGGGCAGGACAGAGCTGTTGGGGGTTCTATCTCTACTGGCATGGTGAGATCTCCCAAGGGGCTACTCACGCGGTTACGCACGAGGCTGGAGACCGGCGGGTAGGCTCGAGGGAGCTACTCAGCCAGGCAGCTGTCCTCAGCTTCACAGGATTATAGAGCAGGGGGCTGTTCTGAGCCGCAGCGCGGCAGGGCACGATTACGGTCTGTGATAGTATAATCGGGTCGCGCTCGGAGTGCCTATCGTCAGCGGAGTGGCAGTCGCACCCAGGAGGACCGCGATGCTCTACATGGTTGAAGCTCACGCCACCATTGAGCGCGGGAACGAGATTGACGACAAGGGCGGCCCCGGTCCGGTCTTTGTCCACATCACCGAGCGGTTCAAGCCAGAGGGCTTCTACTTCATCCCAACGCGCCGGGCCGTCGTCTTGATAGTGAACCTAGACAGCCCCAGCCAGATCGCCGAGCTGATGTTCCTTCTCACCCGCTTTACCGGCGTGGAACCGACCTTCACTCCACTCGTCCCCATAGCTGAGGCGGCACGTCTCATCCCTGAGGCGATTACGAGCGCCAAGAAGGCTCCAGCCCTCTAACATTCTGGTGGCTCTGCCCGCACTGCGACGAGCCGGTCGCCGTCGCCGATCTCATTGGTGACGAAGGGAGGTGAGAGTCCCAGCGCGCTCGCCCTCGGCGAGCGGAACGATCACGATCCCGACAAGTGGGCCACACCTGAGCATCGAAGTGGGCCATACTGGGCTCTCCCGCACTTCTTGGGACCGTATGGTCTGCTCAACTAGGGACCTTGCCGCCGAGCCCGCGTCAGGCGGCGAGCACCCGCCGCCGCAGCAAGCGCAGGCTGGCGCGCCCGTAGCCCTGGCGCTTGATCAGCTTCAGGCGATGTACATGCCCTTCTACCGGGCCGTTGGACCACGGCAGGGTCAAGGCCGCCTCCACGGCCGCACGGTCCTGCTCGATGCCGTTCGCGAGCGAGACAAACGGTGCCAACTCACTCGCTTGCGCCGCAGTGAGCCAGGCGTCGAGCGCGGCTAGCTCGCGCGTCCGGATCACCGCGCGGCACTGCTGCAGGAGCTGGTAGCCTCGCGCCAGGTCGGCATCGGCTGCGAGGGCCTGGGTGAGCACCGCTTGCTCGTCCGGGCGGAGCTGATCGGGGGGCCGCAGGCACAGCCAGCGCAGGCTCAGGCGGCGCCGAGTTCGCTGCTTCACGCCACGGGGCGGCCGCGGGGGCCGCCAGCCATGTAAGGCTTGCTGGAGCAAGGAATAACTCCCCGTGTAGCCCCGCGCGACCAACTCCCGATTGAGCAAGCGCGCGTTATGACAGCCGGCCTGCCAGCGCTCCTGCAGAAAGGACACGAACGGCTGCAGTGTCGGCGACTGTAAGCCCGCTGGACGCGGGGTGATCGCGTAGGGAGCGGGCGGCGGGACGAGGGTGGCCAGATGGCGCCGCACCGTCTTGCGCTCGATGCCCAACTCCCGAGCGATTTGGCTGATACTCTGGCCGGCCGCCCGGCGCTGCCGAATGTCTTCCCACCGCTCGAGCCGGCGCGTCCGGCGAGCCAATTGCTGTTGCTTGGTGGCGCTCAGCGGGGCCGCCTCGGCCGCGACCGGGGGCTCGGACGGCGGAGGGTGCGCGGCCAAGTAATCCAGGCGGCGGCGCCGACTGCGGAGTACTTCCTCGAGGGCAGCGCTGGCGTTCAGGAGGAGATGAAACCGGTCTGCGACCTGCTGCGCCTCGGGCGCCCCCTGCCGTGCGCCTTCCGCATACGCTTCCGCACGATCCCGCACGATGATCGCCACGCCGGGACGCTGCCGCAACCAGGTCGCCACACTCTCCGCTGTGCGATCGGAGAGCAGATCGACTGGCCGATGGGTCTCCAGATCGACCAGCAGCGTGCCATAGCGATGCCCCCGTCGAAAGGCGAAGTCGTCGACACCCAGGACCCGCGGCGTCGCTGCGAGCGGCGCGTCCGTATCGTACAAGAGGCGCAGCAGCGTGTCCGGACTGGTGGGCACGCCGGCCGCCACCGCCAAGCGCGCCCCGCCTTCGCCCCCCGCCGCCTCGGCGAAGCGCAAGAGTAAGGCCGTCACGTCAGCGGTCCGACGCGCATAACGGGGCAGGGCCGGGCCGAAATCCTCCACGAATCGCTCCCGCGAGCAGGTCGGGTTCAGACAGCGGAAGCGGCGGACGGTGACCCGCAGGCGCACGACGCGCCCACGCCAGGGCAGATCCAGCGGCCGACGAGTATAGCGGTCGTGGATGTGCTCACTGGCCGCACGGCAGGCGGGGCAATGACCGACGGCTGCGGCGCCCTGCACTTCCAAGCAGACCGTCGAGCCATCGAGACGCACCAGAACAATGTTGAACGACGAGGGAACCAGGGCGGGGATCACAGGGGCACCTCTACACCGGGGTTACCCCATTACCATACGCCGTCACCCCGCGGCTCCCCAACAAGCGCGGGAGAGCCAAATTATTACTGGGGTGAGCAACGATGGGTGGCGACAACCGCGTGATTCGGGTGGTCGGCTGGGCAGCGGTATTCTTCGTCGCGACGCTGCTGCTCGATATAG
>JBOHSB010000242.1:0-3534 GCA_050733015.1 Gemmatimonadales bacterium | reverse complement strand
GGGTGATCCAGGACGGCGTGGTCCGGCGGGTGGGGAGCGAACAGCATGACGCGGTGGTGGACGTGCGCTTCATCTCGGCCACCAATCGGGAGCCGCAGGAAGCGGTGGACACCGGTGTGCTCCGGGGCGATCTGTTCTACCGCCTCCGGGTGGTGCCCATCAAGCTGCCGCCGCTGCGCAAGCGGCCCGAGGACATCCCGCTCCTGGCCAACCATTTCCTGACCCACTACTGGCAGCGCCACCGCCAGATGGGCGACCGCGTGCCCCGGCTCAGCGAGGCCAGCATCGCCTTCTTGCGTTCGCGCCCGTGGCGAGGCAACGTTCGTGAACTTCAGAACGTCATCGAGCACGTTGCCGTCCTCGCGGAGCCGGACCAGGTCATCCAGCCGAACGACATCCCCGTCTACGACGACGGGGCGGACTGGCCGGCCGACAGCGTAGTCAGCTCCGCCGTGATGGACGAAGCCTACCACGCCGCCAAGGACCGGGTCGTGGCTCAGTTCGAGAAGGAATATCTGACGCGGCTGGTGACCCGTGCCGGCGGCAACATGTCCAAGGCGGCGCGGCTGGCCAGCATCGACCGCACGACGCTCTACCGCCTAATGGACAAGCACGCGTTCCACCGCGACGAGAGTCCGGGGCTGCCTGAGTGACACCCGAGACCGCCCTGCCCGGCACGACGAGCGGAGAGCGCCGCCGGGCGGCGACGGGCAGCGTGCCGGTGCGGGTGTGGGATCCGGACGGACCCTCGGGCGGCGCGATCGCGCCGCCCGTGTGGGACGCGTTGCGCGACGCCGTCCTCTGGGCCCAGTCCGAGTGGGAACGGGCCATCGAGCACGCGGCGGGGATGGACGAGGTGACGACCCACCTGGCGCAGGTCTGCGGCGCCATCCGCCAGCAGGCCAGCGGCCAGAACCCCGACCTCACCGCGCTACCGCGCAACGCGCTCTCGCGCCGCCTCGTCGGCCTGGTGCGCGCGGCCTTCCTCGAGCGGGCGCAGGCGCTCACCGCCGTCGATCCCTCCCAGCTCCTGCGTATGCTGGCCGCGCTGGAACAGGTGAGTCAGCGGCTCGAGGCGGATTGGTCGCAGCACTTCGCCGACCGCCTCTCCGGGCTGGATGGCCTCGAGCTCGTCGTGGAGGTGGCCCACGACCTCCGATCCCCGCTCACTTCGATCCTGTTCCTCGCCGAGACCCTGCAGCGGGCCCGGAGCGGGCCGGTGAATCCGGTGCAGGAACGTCAGCTGGGCCTGATCTACAGCGCCGCCTTCGGCCTCAGCTCGGTGGCGAGCGACGTGATCGAGCTGGCTCGGGGCGGTGACCGCCTGGTGGACCTGGACCCGATCCCGTTCTCGGTGACCGACATTCTCGAGTCGGTGCGCGACATCGTGCAGCCGATCGCCGAGGAGAAGAGCCTCACCGTCCGCCTGACGTCGCCGGAGGCCGATTTCCGGATCGGGCATCCGGTGGCGCTGAGCCGGGTCCTGCTCAACCTCACCACCAACGCGCTCAAGTTCACGGCGGAGGGCTTCGTCGAGGTCATCGCCCGCGAGGCCGGCGGCCGGGCGGTCGAGTTCTCCGTGCGGGACACCGGGCGCGGCATTCCTCCTCAGAGCATGGCGACCCTGTACGAGCCGTTCCGCCGCCGCCAGAAGCCGGGCGAGTACGCCTTCTCGGGCTCGGGACTGGGCCTCTCGATCTGCCGCAAGCTGGTGGAAGCGATGGGCTCGACGCTGGGCGTCGAGACCGCGGCGGGGTACGGCACCCGCTTCCACTTCGTGCTGGATCTGCCCCTGGCCGGGGAGCCCCAGTTCGGCTGAGGTCCGGCCCCCTACCAGCGGTTCTCGCGCCCGGCTAAATTCGTCGCGCTGGCCACTTCCGGAACGTTCCGCTCGCGCGCCCCGGCGACCCGGCCGAAATCGCGCCGAGCCTCAAGGTGACCGTTCCTCCCCGGTGGCTTCCTAGCACACGACGACCCCTGGCGGGATTTCGGGTCCTCGCGCACTCCTCGCTGCCCTGCCGCGTTTCCGGGTCCGGCCAGGCGCGTCGAGAAGGTCGCGCGGGATCGCGAGTCCCGAGACGAGCGCTTTGTGAACCGACCCATGATTCGGCCCGCCCGACACCTGAGCCAGCCTCCGGTGCACGCCCCGAATGCCGCCCTCCTCATCGACTTCGACAACGTCACACTGGGCATCCAGAAGGACCTGACCAAGGAGCTCCGCACGCTCCTGGGCAGCGAGATCATCAAGGGCAAGGTGGCCGTCCAGCGCGCCTACGCCGACTGGCGCCGCTATCCCCAGTACATCGTCCCGCTGTCCGAATCGTCCATCGATCTCATCTTCGCCCCCGCCTTCGGCTCGAGCAAGAAGAACGCGACAGACATCCGCCTCGCCATCGACGCGATCGAGCTGGTGTTCACCCGGCCCGAGATCGGAACGTTCATCCTGCTTTCCGGCGACAGCGACTTCTCGACCATGGTCATCAAGCTCAAGGAGTACGGGAAGTACGTGATCGGGGTCGGGATCCGGGAGAGCGCCAGCGACCTGCTCATCCAGAACTGCGATGAGTACTACTCGTACAGCGACCTGGCCGGACTGACCAAAGAGGTGGACCCGCCGTCGATCCAGCGGGACCCGTGGGAGCTGGCGGGCGAGGCCGTGGTGCAGATGGCGCGCAACGGCGATGTCATGCGGTCCGATCGGCTGAAGCAGGTCATGCAGCAGATCGATCCCAACTTCGACGAGCGCAATGCCGGGTTCAACCGATTCAGCAAGTTCATCGTGGAGGCGGGTCAGAAGGGCGTCGTACGGGTCACCAAGCTGGACAATGGCCAGTACGAGGTGGCGCCTCCTGACGGCGCGGTCGCCGCGGTCGCCGCCACCTCGGGAGCCGCCCGCGCGCGCGACGGCGCGGAACGCCCGAAAGAGGATGGCGCCCGCCGCGGCCGGGGCCGCCGCGGGCGGGGCCGCGATCGGGACCGCGACCGCCCATCGGGTGTGGAGCGGGCCGAGGAAGGTGGGGCCGAGGGCCGCGAGGCGGTTCGTGAGGCCCCGCAGCGTGCGCGCGCGGCGGAAGGCGGCCTGAGCCTCGCGCGGGCTTTCCAGGTCATGACCCAGGCGCTGGGTGAGTTGCGGGGGCCGGTCCCGCACGAGGCCCTTCGCCTTCGGATGGTCGCGCTCCACGGCCGCGAGGACCCGCTCCTGGATGCCGCGAAATTCCACCGCCTGCTGCGCCAGGCGAACGACGCCGACGTGGCCGACGTGCGGAAGGTCGGCGACGACGACTATGAGGTCTCGCCCCACCGCACCTCGGCCGCGTCGCAGCCGCCGGCGCCGCCGCGAGAGCCCGCGGCCGCCGCCACCACTGGGGCGGACCGTCCCGTCGCCGGGGATGGCGCTGAGGCGGCCACGCGGGACAACGGCCAGCGATTCGGCGTCCGGTTCCGGCGCGGGTCCCGCTCGCCGGTCCGGCCGGGCGAGATCCCGCTGATCGGGGTCGTGCAGATCGAGACCCCCGAGCCGGCGGTGGCCACCGC
>JBOHSB010000241.1:0-25025 GCA_050733015.1 Gemmatimonadales bacterium | reverse complement strand
GCCCGCGCCGCGGGGGCGGTCTCGCGCGTGCCGGTCCCCGAGGCCGAGCTGCGCCCGCGTGGCCTGCTCCACTCGCAAGCCCGGGACGCCCGGGCTGTCCGGCACCACTACGACGTGGCCAACGAGTTCTTCGCGCTGTTCCTCGACCGCTCGATGACCTACAGCTGCGCGTTCTTCTCCCGCGCGGCCGGCGGCGATTCGCTCGAGGCCGCGCAGGAGGCCAAGCTCGAGCTCACCTGCCGGAAGCTCGCCCTGGAACCGGGTCAGCGGGTGCTCGACGTGGGCTGCGGCTGGGGCGGCTTCGCCATCCACGCCGCGGCGCGCCACGGGGTCGAGGTCGTGGGCATCACCCTGTCCGAGCCGCAGGCCGAGCTGGCCCGGGCGCGCGTGCGCGAGGCGGGGCTGGACGGCCGCGTGCGCATCCGGGTTCAGGACTATCGGGACCTCGCCGGCGAGCGGTTCGACGCCATCGCCAGCATCGGCATGGTGGAGCACGTGGGCGGCGAGCGGATCGATCTCTATGCGCGGCAGCTCGCGGGCATGCTCCGGCCCGGTGGCCGGCTGCTCAATCACGGCATCGCGCGGCTGTACGAGGCGGCGGTCGGCGCGTTCACCATGCGCTACGTGTTCCCCGACTCCGACCCGCTGGCGGTGTCGCGGGTCCTCTTGGCGCTCGAGCGCGCCGGCTTCACCACCGAGCAGGTCGAAGAGTTCGGAAAGGATTACGTGGAGACCCTGCGGCACTGGGCCCGGCGGCTCGACGAGCGCGGGGCGGACGCGGTCCGCATCGCGGGGGAGGAGCGGGTGCGGGTGTGGCGGCTCTACCTCCGCGGCGCCCGCCGGAACTTCGAGTCCGGCTTCATCTCCATCTACCAGGTGGGGTGCCACCTCGCGCGCGCCGCGCGGTGACGCCGCGGCCGTCGCCTCACTCCATCTCCAGCCGCACCCCCACCTCGTCCAGGTGCTCCAGCAAATCGGCCGGGTCCTGGTACACCCGGTACGCGCCGGCCCCCATCAGCTCGTCCTCGCCGTAGCCGCCCGACAGGAGCCCGACGCCCAGCGCCCGCGCGCGCCGGGCCGCGAGCAGGTCCCACACGCTGTCACCGATGACCACGGCGGTCTCGATCGCCGCGCCGAGCCGCACGGCGGCAGCGAGGAACAGGTCTGGGTCGGGCTTGGCGCGGAGCACCTGGTCCCGGGTGACGATTGCCGCGTCCGCGCCGACGCCGAGCAGATCCAGCGCCGGCCGGGCGCTCTCTATCCACCCGCTGGTGGCGATCGCCCACGGAACGCGCGCCCGGCTCAGCTGCTCGAGCAGCTCGCGGGCGCCGGGCAGCGGGCGCACCTGTGCCACCAGCCGGGCGTACGCCTCCGCGTGGTATTGCCGAAGCCGGTCGTTCTGCTCCGCCGTCACCGGGTGTCCCACCTCGCGGAGCAGCGCGTTGGCCAAGAGGCCGCCGCTCATCCCGATCCGGCGGTGGATCCGCCACACCGCGAGCGAGATCCCGGCGCGCTCCAGCGCCTCCCGCCACGCGAGCACGTGCTGGTAGACGCTGTCCACCAGCGTGCCGTCGAGGTCGAACAGGAGTGCGGGAGTCATCGTCCCACGCTGCCGGTGAGGCGCCCCGGCCGCACCGGGCCGCGGCCAGCGCCGGTGCGCTCGAGCGCTGCCGCGATCTCGTCGAGGTCTTCCGCGGTGAGCCGCAGCGTGGCGGCGCCGATCCAGCCGTCCACCTGCTCGGGCGAGCGCGCGCCGACGATGGCCCCGCTGACGCCGGGCCAGGCGAGCGTCCAGGCCACGGCGACGGCCGAGACCGTGGCGCCGTGCCGCGCGGCGATCGGGCGCAGCGCGTCCCTGAGGGCGAGGTTCCGCTCGAGGTTGGGCGACTGGAACTCCCGGCTCCGCCGCCGCCAGTCGTCGGGTGCCAGCGAGGCGACCCGCTCGGCGCTGAAGCGCTCGGTGAGAATGCCCGACTGCATCGGGCTGTAGCCGATCACGCCGGTGCGGTGCGCCGCGCACCAGGGAATCACGTCGGTCGCGGCCTCGCGCCGGATGAGCGAGAACGGCGGCTGCGCCGAGTCCACGTGCCGGACCCGCTCGCAGCGGGACAGGAGGTCCACGCCGAAGTTGGACACGCCGATCGCGCGGACCTTCCCTTCCTCCACCAGGCGCACCATGGCGCCCCACGAGTCCTCGACCGGGGTGCCGATCTCGTCGGGCCAGTGGAACTGGTACAGATCGATCCGCTCGACGCCGAGCCGGCGGAGCGACGCCTCGCACTCGGCGCGGATCGAATCGGGCGTGAGGACGCGCCTGACCTCCGCCTGCGGGCCGAGCTCGTCCCAGACCATGCCGCACTTGGTGAACACCAGCGGCCGCCGGTCGGCCGGCAGCCCCCGGAGCAGGCGGCCCACCACCTCCTCGGAATGCCCCAGCCCGTACACCGCGGCGGTGTCGATCCAGTTGATCCCGCGCTCGAACGCGTGCCGCATGGCCGCGAGGGAGGTGTCGTCGTCCTGGGGTCCCCAGCCGAAGGCCCAGTCGCCGCCGCCGATGGCCCACGCGCCGAAGCCGACCGGCGTGATGGAGAGTCCGCTGGCGCCGAGGGGGCGGGTCGGAAGGGGGGTCGTAGCTGTCGTCATCTCCTATCCCTCCGAGGTGTTCCCTCATCGATATGGGTGCCGATCCACTGCCGTGGTCAACGCCGGGCCGAAGCCTGGCGCCAGCCTGGACCGCATATGAATGGAACCTATACCCGTGGACACCCTCGGACGGCCGAAGCCTGTGGCCACCCACGGCGGCCTGGTCGCGCTACAGCCAGGGCACCCGCCCCTTGGCGCTCACGAACACCAGCCGCCTGGGATCCTTGTTGAGCGACACCTTCCCATTCGCCACGTCGATATAGGTGTCGAAGTGGGTGTTGTTCGTGGTGTCGAGATCGAACACCCGCTCCTTCTTGTCGGCGATCCACTGCTTGAAGCCGGTGACCCCGGTGTTCCCCTCGCCCAGGTATTCGGCCATGCGCCGGAACAGCTTCGGAAACACCACCGCTTTCGCCTCGAGCTGCGCGATGGACGCCCCGGAGGTCCCCTTCAGGGTCAGGTCCTGCTTCCACAGCCCGCGCTTGGCGGTCCGGGCGGTGGCCGCGGCCGCGGCCAGCTCGTCGCGCAGGTCGAAGAACAGCGTGTCGTAGAACAGTGGGTAGGCCTGGCCGGCCGTGATCAGCTTGTGATTGAGGCTCCGCCGAAGGCCGGCCGGCGTGAGACGAACGGAGGTGCCGTCCCGCTCCGACGTGCTGCCGGCGAAGGCGAACACCACCGGCCGTCCGTGCACGTCCAGCGAGCGGGACATGATGTAGCCTCCCGCGGCGTCGTGCGGCGCCGGCGGCTGCACCCGGATGTTCCGTGGCGGCGCGTAGGTCACCGGATCCAGGTTGGCCTCGTCGACCAGGGTGTCTCTCGCCTCGTCGGCCAGCGGCCTCGGCTGGTGGGTCGTCCCGCCCTGGCCCGCCGTGAAGTGGAGCTCGAGCGCGTCGATCCCCTCGAACCGCAGCTGAACCGAGCCGATGGCCGTCAGCCGATACGGGGTCATCAGCTGGTCGAGCTGGTCCAGCAGTTTCGCGTTGTAGGGGTGGAACTGCATCGAGTCCCCGTCGGGCTCGAACCCGGTGGCATTGCCCAGCTTGGTCTTGTTCACCAGTCGGAAGGTGCCCTTGATGAGGGTGAACGGCATAGCAGCCTCCGTCGTTGCGGGTCGGCCCGCGGCCGGGACACTGATATCAGTTGGCGGGTGAGATCCCTACCGTGGGCCCCGGGCCGGAGGCGGGCAAGGGCTGGTTTGCGACAATGAGGGGCCGGTTTGCGACAGTGCCCCTCGGCGTCGCGGGAGCCATGTCGTGGGCCGGATCGCGAGAGCCACCCCTGCAGGAGCTTGCGTGGCACACCCCATAATTGCACGGTCAAGTGCGAGGGCGGAGGGACCTCGGCGCTTCCCCTTTCCCATGCCTCGCGAGGATAACCGGGTGTCTACACTCGGTTACGCGTCGGCCCGCCAACTGGCATAGCGAATGCGGCGTCGGCAACGACTCCTGGCAGTTCCCCTCCTCGCCGGACGCGCTCATGCCATCGCCACGCGGCCCCAAGCCGGACCCGCTGTCGCGCGAGGTCGACCGCCTGCTGGCCGGCCTCTCCACCATGGGTGCTCAATCGAGCCGCGATGACCGCCCGCCGAGCAGGGCTCCGTCTCCGAGCCGCGTGGCGTCGCGCGCGGCCCCCGGAGTCGCACCGCCCATCGCCGCGACGCGCGGCGACCGCGCCGCGCTCTGGGCCCGCGTGGTGCTCGGCCTCGTGTTCGGCGGTGTCATGACCCAGTGGCCGTACCGGCACGAATGCGGCCTGCCCCTCCTCGGGTACCTTGGTGCCGTCGCGATGGTCATGGTCGCCGGCACGTGGATCGCGGTCGCCTCCTGGAGCCGCCGCCACGCCCTCATCCATACCCTGGGGATCCTCCTCCTCTTCTGGGGAATCGTCCTGGCCGCCGAGCAGGTTCTGCCGCGCATCGGGTACGCGGCCGAGCGCTGGGCTTGGGGCTGCGGAACGTAGCCACTGCCGTCCGCGTTCATCACCCAGACGTCGCACGGGAACTCGAGCCCCGACCGGTCGCATTCCCACCGCTGCTCGACCCGATTTGTCCCTAGCCCGTGCACGCCGTTGCACTCCAGCCACCCGCTTCAGTCGTTCCGTCCTTCCGTCCTTCCGCCTGGCACGAGAGTCGCCCTTTCCCCCACGCCGCCGGTCGAACCACCGTCCGGCGCATTCCACCGATCACCGTCCCGGAACCCATGTCGCACCGTCACGCCTCCGTCGTGCCGATGGCGAAGTGCAGTCCGCGTACCAGTTGGGAGGAACGCACTGTGAGGAGAACCGCCCCGGTCGCCGCCCTTGCCGCCGTCGCCGCGCTGTGGCTCACCGGCTGCAGCGACGACACCACGGCGCCGCGCGCCGAGCCCACGGCCCCCGTGGCCTTTGCCGTCACGCCGGAGATGGTGGCCCAGGTCCGCCAGCTCGCGGCCGCCCAGGGTATCACCGCGGTGCCGCGACCGGCGCCGGTCCGTCCCGAGCTGATGCGGCTGGGGCAGGCGCTCGCGTTCGACAAGGAGCTGAGCGGCAACCGCGACATCTCCTGCATGAGCTGCCACTTGGCCGGCGCCGCGACGGTGGACCAGCGGAGCCTCGCCATCGGCCAGGGCGCCACTGGACTTGGCCTCGCGCGGGTGCACCCGCAGGGCACCTTCGTCCACCGGAGCGCGCCGGCGCTGTTCAACCTCCACGCGATGACGATGCTCACCTGGGACGGCCGGGTGTTCCTCAACGCCAGCAACAAGGTGCAGACGCCGCAGGTGAGCCTGCTCGCCAGCGAGCGCGCGGCGCTCGAATTCGGGCCGCTGTCGGCACTGCCCATGTTTCCGGTGCTCTCGCGTCCCGAGATGCGCGGCACCAGCGGGAACGAGCTGGCCGCGATCGCCGACAGCGACCCGCGCAAGACCTGGCGATTCCTCATGCGCCGGCTCGGCGCCATCCCCACCTACCGCACCATGTTCGAGGCGGCGTATCCGGGCCAGCAGTTCGACAACATGAACTTCGCCCACGCCGGCAACGCCATGGGCGCATGGATCGCGGGCGCGTTCCCCGCCACCAACTCGCCCTGGGATCGCTTCCTGGCGGGCCAGGACGCGGCGCTCACCGAGCAGCAGCTCCGCGGGGCGCAGGCCTTCCTGGGCGTGGCCAAGTGCTCCCAGTGCCACAACGGGCCGCTGCTGAGCGACAACAAGTTCCACAACGTGCTGGTGCCGCAGGTGGGACCGGGCTTCGGGGACGGGGCCGACGGGCACGACGACTTCGGGCGGATGCGGGTGAGCAAGAACGTGAAGAACAAGTATCAGTACCGGACGCCGCCGCTCCGGAACGTGGAGCTCACCGCGCCCTACGGCCACGACGGCGCCATCACCACGCTGCGCGGCTGGGTGGACCACTACAGCCAGGCCGACGCCAAGCTCCGGGCGTACAACCCCGGTCAGCTCGAGCCGTTGCTGCAGACCACGCTCCAGCCGACCGTGGCCGACATTCTCCTCACCCGGGACTTCCGGATCAACAAGCTGACGCTCGCGCCCGACATGGTGGACGACATCACCGAGTTCCTCAAGGCGCTCACCGATCCCGGCGCGCGCGACCTCTCGCGCTTCGTGCCGGACAGCGTGCCCAGCGGGCTGCCGGTGGATCGGCTGCCGTAGGATCGTACCCGGTCAAGGCCCGCCGCCCGGCGTGGGCCGGTCGACGACGATCTGCCGCGCCCCGGGAAGATTGGGCGGACGATACCGGATGGTGGCCGCCGCCATCCGCTGCTCCACCGACACGTGCACCAGCGCGCCGTCGGCGATCCTCCGCCGGCGGCCGAGGTTGGGCCGGATGATCCTGGTCCACCGGCCCGACGGGTCCTCGCGCTTCATCACCTTCGGCAGGATCTCCGCCAGGTACCAGAGGCCCGTGATCGACCGGTGCTGCACCGGCGTCGTCGGGTCGGGCGGTACGTGGGGCGGCGCGCCGCCCAGGATGTCGGCCTCCCGCTGCTGATCCACCCGCAGGCCCGCGAGCTCCGCCTCACCCAGCATCCAGCGCAGCGCGATCTGCGAGAGCGCGGTCTCGGCCTCCGGCAGGTTGCCCCCGACGTCGCCGTGCACGCCGGCGAACCAGACCTCCGCGATGTCCTGGCTGGGGTCGCTGGGTGCGCCGAACATGTTGTGGCGGAAGAAGGCGCGCCGCTCGTCGATGGCGATCGCCTGTCGGACGATGTGCAGGTCGGGGTTGCCCGCCGCCTTGGTGAACGCGAACCGCACCGCATTGTAGATCCAGCCCACCGACGTCACCGTGTCCCACACGCCGATGAAGTGCGGCTTGCACTCCCGCGAGAAGGTCCGCTTGAACTGGTCCGCCACCGCGAAGTCGATCCTCCGGCCCCGCGCCATCCGGATGGCGTACGGGATGAGCGCCTCGTTGCCGCCGGTCAGCAACCCGGCGAGGTGCAGCAGCCCGGCCACCGCCCGTGCCGTGTAGGCGCCTCGGCTGAAGCCGATGAGATAGAGCCGGTCGCCCGGCTCCCAGGTGCGCATGAGGAACTGGTAGGCGTCGGCGACGTTGTCGGAGATACCGTAGCCGAAGGCGAGACCGAGCAGCCGGGTCCACCACCGCCCGAAGCCGGTGAGCGCGCTGCGCGCACCCATCGTGCCGACGCCCGGGTGGTAGTAAGCCACCTGCTCGGGACCGCGGACGATGGTCTGGTAGAGCTTGATGACGTTCGAGTTCGTGGGGCCGAACTCGTCGGCGGTGCCGTCGCAGCAGATGACGATGTTCTTGGGCACCGGAATAGGGTAACGCGGCGGGCCGCAGTGCACTACGGCGGTGTGTCGCCCAGTCCTGCCGCCCAGTCCTGCCGGAGCGCCAGATTCCGGTGTAGGCTTTACTGGACCACCAGGCACGGTAGCTCGGCCGCGAAGCCCTGAGCCCGTGTCCACGCGGATTGTTCGATGGGATCGGTGACCCGCACCGCCTGCGCGCTCTGCGCCGGCCTGGCCCTTCCCGGCCGACTGCTCGGGCAAGCGCCCGACCAGCCCCGGCGCCTGTCCGCCACCGAGACGGGCTGCGACTCCGTGCGCCCTGCGTCTGCCGACTCGGTTTACCAGGCCGACGGGGTCGATCGCCCGGCCAAGGCGCCCTATGTGCGGGTGAATGCGATGCCGTATCGCATGCGCGACGTGCAGGCCGGGCGCACGATGCTCCGGTTCGTCGTAGGTTTTCATGTACCACAGCGACGGGCGCACCAGCGTATCCCAATAGAACCGGGTCCGAGCTGCCGTCGCGCTGTCGAAATCGAGCCCAGTCGTTCGACGATCTGGTGTCAGACCGAATGAGGGAGAGGCGATGCGGCTGATGACCGATAACCTGGCCCTGATCAAGGGCATCGTGGACCGCGTATTGGAATCGGGGGATCTTCGCCCCCTGCTGGACGGCCTTGCCGACGATGTCGTGCTCACGGTGGCCGCCCCCTACGGCGGCCCCGATGAGGCCACCGGCAAGGCCGCCGTCCTGGACTACTTCGAGCCCTTGGGCGATCTCATCACCTTCTGGCGGGCCCGGTATTCCTGGCGGGGTGCCCGGGTCGTCGTCCTGGCCGAAGAGAGCTTCACCATTCAGCCGGCGGGTCTCGCGGTCCACAGCGAGCTCGACCTGATTTTCGATCTCCGCGATGGGTTGATCACCCGGCTCTCCATCGTGGAGAACCCGTCGCGACTGCCCACGGGCGGGCTGTTGCAACTCACGTGAGGCCCGTCTCGGAAAGGTGCGCCCCGGGCCGCCGGGACATTCTGACATTGTGACACGCGGTGTCATTGACCTGTCCCCGGTCAAACCGTATTTCATCGGGATGAGCGACGATCGTCCCGGCGGCCCCGCCGCCATCCGCGAAGCCCGCCTCCGCCTCGACGCCGCCGACCGGGTTCGGTGGGCGGCGACCGGCGTGTGGTTACCCGCCAGCACCCTTGCCGCCACTGCGCTCTGCCAGGCGGCCGAAACCGGAGAGCTCGACCCACGAGCCCGGGTCCTGGACGGAGATGCATTCGAGTTCCGGGGCGGTCGCCCCGAAGCAGCCCGCCGAACGCCGGTTCGCACCCGTCGATCCGATCATCCCACCCCGGCTTATGGACTGAGACAGCGCCGCGTCCCCCACGATCGATGAGACGCGGGGGTATGCCGGGACCCACTAAGGCGTGGCTCCCCCTATGCGCTCGCTCGCAGTCACCTCAGCACGCCCACGCTCAACTCCCCGACCGACACGTCGATCGCCGCCTGACCCTCCCAGCGTCCCAGGGCGGCGCCGTGCTCGTCGTCCACGTGGAGCTCGTCGGGCGTGCACCAGAGCCGCAGGCGGGTACCCCGCTCGGTGGGCAGCGTCGGCCGCGAGGTCCCGAAGGTATCGGCCAGCGCCACCAGCCCGGCCCGGTCGCGCTCCAGGGCCCGCACGATCTCGAGCTTCCCGTCCCCCGCCCTCGCCTGCTCCGCCAGCCACAGGTTGGGGCCGGCACAGCGGATGTTCATCGCCTCGAGCAGCAGGTAGTGGCCCGAGAGGTCCCGGCCGTCTAGCTCGACCCGCCGCGCGGGCGCGGGCAGGGTCCGCGCCGCGCGGCGGGCCTCGGCG
The DNA here is from genome assembly GCA_050733015.1 of Gemmatimonadales bacterium. Classification (GTDB taxonomy): domain Bacteria; phylum Gemmatimonadota; class Gemmatimonadetes; order Gemmatimonadales; family GWC2-71-9; genus CAVVWJ01. The sequence goes on along the minus strand of JBOHSB010000241.1, from coordinate 15,778 downwards.
CGGGCCTCGTCCGTCCCCTCCAGTCGCGCCCCCTGCTCAGGATGGATGAGGTGGGAGAGCAGGCCGACCCCGACCGATTCGACGAATTGCGTCACCCCCCACGGCCCCCGCACCGAGCCCACGTCCACCCGGCGAACCACGCCCCCCGTCCAGGACGCGACGATCTTGGCTGGATCACCGAGAATGCCCAGGGAGGTGGCGATGTTGTTGGCGGTGCCGGTGGGGAGGATCGCCATGGGGACGGAGGTCCCGGCCAGCGCCTTCATGACCCGTCCGACCGTGCCGTCCCCGCCGGCCACGGCGACGAGGTCCCCCGGGTCCCGCACCGCCTCCGCGGGATCGGATTTCCCGGGCCGGCGGACGGTGACCCGGTGTCCGGCGGCCTCGATGGCCCGTTGAATCTCGTCGGACGACGTCGCTCCATCGCCCGCATCGGGGTTGAGCACGAGCGTGATCTGCATGACGGCTTCACGAAGGAGACGCGATGAGAATCCTGATCGCCAACGACGATGGCATCTACAGCCCGGGCCTGCGCGCCCTGGCCGACGCGGCTCGCCGGTTCGGCGAGGTTCGGATCGTGGCGCCCGACGTCGAGCAGAGCTCGATGGGCCATGCCATCACCCATTCTAGGCCGCTGACGGTCCGGGCCACCGTGATCGGCGACCACCAGGCGTTCCGGGTGAACGGGACACCGGCCGATTGCGTGACGGTGGGAGTGGCCGACTGGGAGAAGGTGGACGTCGTGCTGTCGGGGATCAACCTGGGCACCAATTTGGGGAACTCGATCTGGCACTCCGGCACGCTGGCCGCGGCCAAGCAGGCCCCCCTGCTCGGGCTGCGGGGAATCGCGCTGAGCGCTCCGGCGGCCGACGACCGCCCCGACTTCGCGGCCCTCGCCCCGTGGGTGGACCAGGTGCTCGAGCTGCTGCTCACGCGGGACCGCTCCCAACTGGTCAACGTCAACTTTCCCCTCGAGCCGCGCGGCCTCCGCTGGACCCGCCAGTCCGTCCGGCATTACGACGGACGGGTGGTGCCCGGGCGCGACCCCCGCGGCCGGCCCCACTTCTGGATCACCACGGTGCCGCTCGAGGCGCCGGATGAGGGCACCGACCGGTGGGCGGTGGAGCAGGGCTGGATCTCGCTCACTCCACTCCGGCTCGATCTGACCGATGAGGCGGCGCTGGCCGCGGCGGTGGCGTCCACGGCCACTTCGACCCGAGTCGGGGATAGACAGGCGCCCGGACGCAGGGAGGTCCCTGGCCGGGCGTGAACAGCTAAGGTGCTGGCGTGGCCTTGCAGCCAGTGCCGCCGGGGAGGCGACCGCCAACTGGATAACACTACCCTTCTCCGCCTCGCGCAGATGTGTGCCAGATCACCGGCGAGGACGACACCCATCTAGCGCGCGATCCCCACCTCCTGCCGCCGCGTCGCGGGCTGCGTTACCGCGGCGAGCATCGCGTGCGCGACGTCCGCCCGCGAGACCACCAGGCCTCGCCGCAGGTTCCGCCCCACCGCGGTCCGGTAGGCACCGGTGAGCGGCCCGTTGGTCAGCCGCGGCGGCCGGAAGATCGTCCACTCCAGGTTGCTGGCGCGCAGCACGTCTTCCATGAGCGCGAGGTCGGCATACCGCTCGCGCATGACCGTATGCGCGAACGGCGTGAGGAGGTGCCGCATGAGGAACCCCTCGCCCGGATCGCGGCTCGGCGGGTACCGGCGGCCGGGTGACGGCACCGTCGAGATCGGCGCGGCGCTGACCACGACGAGACGCCGAGAGCCGGTGGCGTCCATCGCCCGGACGATCGCCCGGGTTCCCTGCTCCGCCACGCCCGCCTTGGCCATCGGCCTCGGCCCAACCCCCGATAGCACCGCGTCGGCGCCGGCCACCGCCGACTCGAGCACTCCTGGCGCAGGATCCATCAGGTCCGCCGTGACGACCCGGAGGCCCTTCCGGCTCGGCGCGAGTCTGCCGGCGTCGCGGACGACCACGGTGACCTGGTGACCCGCCGCCACCGCCTGCTCGAGGAGCTGGCCGCCGATGCCCCCGGTCGCGCCGAAGATCGTGAGCTTCATGGCTCGCTCCGGGCGACACGCGCCTGATCGCGACCCTCGCCACGAGCGGCCAGGCCGGCGGCCATTCCCGCGACCGCAGCCACCGCCAGGACCGCCAGTGACGGGCCGGTGCCCGGCTCGGTGGCCATGAGAAACACCACGCCGAGGAAGAGCGCGGTGCGAACCCGGAGCGCCAGGGGAAGCACGGGATCCCGCAGGCGCTGCCGGACCGCAGGCGGGATCGGGCCGTCTCCCGTCGGAAGCACCCGCGCGATCGCGCCCGTCCGACGGCCGCTGACGGCAACGCTGAGCCCCGCGATGACCACCATCCCCACCAGCCCCACGACGATCCACCCCCGCGGTCCCCACCGGGTGGCAGTCAGGTGAATGCCGGTGAGCAGGATGAGAAGCGAGGCGGGGCCTCCCACGGTCCGTGGGCCGGAGAGCAGCCTCACCGACTCACGGGCCTGGGCCACGCCGGCCGCGCGCCGGAGTTGAGCCAGCCCTGCCCATTCGACGCCGAGCACCGCGAACAGACCGAGCGCCCCGACGATGTGCAGGAACAGTGAAACCGAGTAGACCGACACTGGATCCCCCTTCGAGTCAGGCGTCAGTTCATTCCTCGCCGCGACCGGTCCGGCTCGCGCCGCTCCGGCCGCCACGAGCATGACACGTCAACCATCGGCTTTGTGACAGCGCTAGGAGGAGGCGGGAAGGGTCTGCAGCTTGTCGGGGTTGCCGACGGCATAGATCGTCTGGATGCGCCCGCCGCGGATATCGAAGATGAGCGCGGAGAGCGGCCGGCCGCTCAGATACGCGATGAAGCCCGCCTGGCCGTTGATGCGGGTGGGACGGAAGCCGGTTCCGGCTGGCACCACGTTGCGCATGATGCCGAGGATGAACCGCGCCACCGGCGTCGCGCCATGCAGCGGCTTGAGCGCCGCGCCCTTGGCCTTGCCTCCGCCGTCCGCCCACAGCGTGATGTCCTCCGCCAGCAGCGCCAGCAGCCCGTCGAGGTCGCCGGCGACCGACGCCTCGGTGAACCGCTGCGTCAGGCGCCGCGCCTGCTCCGGATCGGCCTCGAACCGGGTATCCGGCGTCCCCAGCCGCTTTTTCGCCCGCGCGAGGAGCTGCCGGCAGTTGGCCTCGGTCTTGTCCACCATCCGCGCGATCTCGGCGTACTCGAAGTCGAACACCTCGTGCAGCAGGAACACCGCCCGCTCGATCGGCGAGAGCCGCTCGAGCAGGACCAGGAACGCCATCGAGAGCGATTCCGCCAGCTCCACGGTGTCAGGGGTGTCTTCGGTCACCAGCGGCTCCGGGAGCCAGGGTCCGACATAGGTTTCCCGCTTGGTCCGCGCGGCCCGCAGCCGATTGATGGCGAGCCGGGTGACGATGGTCGTGAGGTAGGCCCGGGGCGAGCGGACCTCGGTCTCGGGCGCCTCCTTCCAGCGGAGCCAGGCGTCCTGGACCAGGTCTTCTGCGTCCATCACGCTGCCGAGCATCCGGTAGGCGATGGAGAAGAGCATCGGTCTCGCCGACGCGAACATCGATTCGGGCGTTTCCATGCTGTCAGTAGATGACACGGATGCCCTGCGGTTTGTGACAGGCCGCTCCAAATCCTGCGGAAACAAACGGTGACCCTTGCCGGTCGGAAACCCGGAGCGTAACGTCGAGCCGACCTCCACGCTGCCAGGAAAACGCCAGCGGGCCGCAGCCTGCCCGCGACTGCGACCCTGCTGTGCTCGGCCCGCCCGGTCGAGCGGGCCTGCGACGCCGCCTTACTGAACGACCACCGTGCCGTGCATGGACGGGTGGATATGGCAGGTGTACTGGTACGTCCCCGCCATCGCGAAGGTCCGCTGAATGGAGACATTCGCGTTGGAGCCGTCGATGTCGGCCGGCGCGCCGGCCTGGGCCGCGAAGAAGACGTTGTGGCCGACCGAGGCGAACGCGAACGTCACTGCGTCGCCCGGGTGCACGGTGATCGAGCCCGGCGTGAACGCGAGGGACGCGGTGGCGGCGACGGAGTTGCTCGGGGGAGGAGGCGCAGTGACGTCGCCGCCCCCGCCGTTGGAGCCGCAGCCGTAGGCAAGCAGGACGCCGGTGAACATCGCAAGTCTGAGCGTGGTCGTGCGGGTCAACATGGCTCTCTCCGCGCAGTAGGGGGTGGACGAGCCGAAGCCCGCCGGTCATCCGAGCCACTCCTCGACTCGGTGCGCAGAATATCAAGGATGGCCGGTGGCGAAACATCCGCCGGAGGACAGGACACGGGCCCCACTTAAGTGAGGGGCGGCCAAACTGTCGCACGGCTCGATGCGGCCGCGGTCGATCCCCCCGCGTGGTGCGCGAGCCTGACCGAACTCTGGATCGAGAGCCCACCATGCCGATCCGTGACTGCGTCGCCGTCACCCCTAAGGTCCGCCCATGAGTCGCCCGCCCAACCCGGTCGTGCCCCGCTCGTCGCTGGGATCGGCCGTCGCCCGGATCCTGCTTCACGTCGTGTTTCTGCTCGTCGCCGTCGGCTGTCTCGCCGCCTATGAGCACTTCAAGGCCGAGGGCCGGTCCGACGCGGCGCTCGCGAGCCTCGTCGGGGCCGGGCTCTTCGGCTTCATGCCCCTGCGCGACCTGATCCGCATCCTGTTCAGGATCGAGGGCACCGCGCTCCATCTGGTGCACGGACTGGGTGGCCTCGCGCTCATCGCCTTGCCGCTCTCGGGCGCCATCTCGGGGACGCCGCTCCTGACCCACACCGCGATGGCGCCGTTCGCCATCATGGCGGCCGCCCAGGCGGTCATGCACCAGGACCACCCGCGCAACGCGAAGCAGGCCGCGGCGCTGCAGCGCTTCGCCACCAGCCTGCCCGAGGTCGCGCAGTTCACCGGCGGCAATTTGTCCTCACCCGAGAACGCCAGGCGGGCGGTTGCGGCCCTGTCCGACATCGTGGCCAAGGCGCAGTCGCTGGGACAGACCGAGCTCGACGCCGATCCCAATTACCAGAGCGCGCTGAGCCGCGTGTCCACCCGGTTCGGGACCGGTCTCGGCCTCGACGCGGTGGATCTCGCGCTCAACAAGCTGGCGGCGAACCCGGCGACCGCCGCCGTGGTGCCCAGGCTGCGGCAGCGGCTTGCGTTGGCGCGGAGTACCATCGCGCGTGCCTCGAACCGGTAGCGGACCCACGCGCTCGAGGATCGTGGCGCGCCGGAGGGAGCTCGTGTTCCGGCGGCGGAGCGGGCGCAGCGGCCCCTCCGGTCGCTGCAGTGCGGTTCGTATGGCGGAAATCGCCCCATGCGGGGCCGCACCGGGTACCCGCGAAGCGGGTGGGCTCTCTGCGGGGCCACCGCGCCCGCTCCGCCGCCTAGCTCAGCCCTGTCGCCTGGTTCCGCTACTGCTCTTGCCGCTGTTATTCCCTGCCCTGCTCGCCGCACAGCATCCCGCCCGCGCCCGCGACCTCGGCATCGTCCCCGGCGTGCTGCCGCCCGGCCCGCTCAACGCGATCACCGACGTCCCCGGCGTGCGGGTGGGCCAGACCACCGTGCGCCTGGGGGACTCGGTGCGCACCGGCGTCACCGCCATCCTGCCTCACGATGGCAACCCGTTCCTCGACCGCGTCCCCGCCGCCATCCACGTCGGCAACGGGTTCGGCAAGCTGCTCGGCGTGACGCAGGTGGCGGAGCTGGGCGAGCTCGAGACGCCCATCCTGCTCACCTGCACGCTGTGCGTGTGGAAGGCGGCCGACGCGATGGTGGCCTGGCTGCTGGCCCAGCCGGGCATGGCCGAGGTGCGCTCGATCAATCCCGTCGTGGGGGAGACCAACGACGGCTACGTCCTCAACGCCATCCGAAGCCGCCCCATCGGCGAGCGCGATGTCCGGGCCGCGCTCGAGGGCGCGCGGAGCGGGCCCGTCGCGGAGGGAAGCGTGGGCGCCGGCACCGGCACCGTGGCATTCGGGTGGAAGGGCGGGATCGGCACCTCGTCCCGTCGGGTCACCGCCGGCGACAGCGCCTGGACCGTGGGCGTGTTGGTGCAGTCCAACTTCGGCGGCGACCTGCTCGTGCTCGGCGTGCCGGTCGGTCGCGCGCTCGGACGCGAGGGCGTGCATCGCGCAGCCGAGGCGCAGGGCGCCAAGGGCTCGATCATGATCGTCGTCGCTACCGACGCTCCGTTGTCCGACCGGAACCTCGGCCGGCTCGCCGCCCGTGCGATCGCCGGCCTCGCGCGGACGGGGTCGGTGATGAGCAACGGCTCGGGCGACTACGTCATCGCCTTCTCCACCCACCCCTCCGTGCGCCGCCGGTTCGGCGCCGCGCGCCTCACCACCGGCGAGCTCGCGAACGACGAGATGACCGGACTGTTCCAGGGCGTCATCGAGGCCACCGAGGAGGCGATCTACAACTCGCTCTTCACCGCGACGACGGTGAGCGCGAAGGGCGGCACCGTCGAGGCGATTCCGGTGGCGGAGGTCCGACGGATCCTGGACGACCACGGGATGCTCAAGCGATAGCGACGGCGCGCCGCCGATTCGCTATCCTTGGTGACGGCTCCCAACGGGCCGGCCGGTCCAGCAGGCACATTCCGTTTCGACTGGTCGGGACCAGGCCCGGCGTCGCCGACAACCACCGCAGGGAGGAAGGCCGCGTGCCCAAGGTGAGAGCCAACAACCTGACCATCAACTACGATCAGCAGGGGACGGGAGAGCCGCTGATCCTGATTCCCTATCTGGCCGCCGATCACGCCTGCTACGCCTTTCAGGTGGCCGACTACGCCAAGCACTTCACCTGCATCTCGCTCGATCCCCGGGGCGCGGGGGAAACCGACAAACCCGACGGCGCCTATTCCACGGAGCTCTTCGCCGACGACGTCGCGGCGTTCATGGACGCGCTGAGCATCCCGCGGGCGCACGTCTTCGGTCTCTCGCTCGGCGCCGTGGTCGGCATGTGGCTCGCGGCAAAATACCCCGCCAAGGTCAGGACCCTGTCGCTGCACAGCCCCTGGACCAGGACGGACCCGTTCCTCAAGTCGGTGGTGGAAGGCTGGCGGATCATGGCCCGCGCGGCGGACTCCATCGCGGAGCTGGTCGTCCTGGGCATCTTCCCCTGGTGCCTCACCCCGGAGCTGTATGCCACCAAGCCGGACTACGTCGAATCGCTGGCCCAGTTCGTACGCAGCCGGCCGGCCCAACCGGTGGAGGCGTTCCTGCGCCAGACGGATGCCGTGCTCGCCCACGACGTGGAGTCGCAGCTGGGCCGGATCGCGGCGCCGACGCAGATCGGCTTCGGCCGCCAAGACCAGCTGACCTCCACCCGGTTCGCGGAGCGCCTGACGGGCGGGATTCGCGGCTCCGAGCTCGCGATCTTCGAGGGGTGCGCACACGCGGCCATCTACGAGCGCACGGAGGAGTTCAACCGGCGTACGTTGGCGTTCCTGAAAAAGTCCCGGTGAGATGCCGGACGTGTCACGATCGGACTCAGTGCCCGGCGGCCGCCAGGGCGGCGGGTGTGACGCCGGGCACGTCCACCCGCAGGATCTCGCCCGGTTGCGGCGGGCCGAACCCCTTGTTCGAGATGTACAGCCGGCCGTCCGGCCCGAACCGCATCGCGGTGGGGAGGAACAGTCCGTCCACGATCACCTGCCGGGTCCCGTCGAGGTTGACCCGCACCACGCGTCCCGTGCCCGGCGTCGGGTTCCCCGGGGCGTGCGAGGTCTCCAGCACGTACATCCGGCCCCGGGCGTCGAAATCGAGCCCGAGGATCGAGGTGAACCCGCTCTTGGCCAGTGTCAGCGTGCCGTTCCGCGCGAGCTGGAAGACTTTCTCAGTGCCCGGCGTCACCGGAAACAGGCCCAGGTTGCCGAAGTAGAGGTTGCCGAACCGCTCGGCCAGCGAGGTTGGAACGATGTGGCCTTGGGTCGCCGAGACATCGACCACCCGACTCACTCGCCCCGTCGCGGGATCTACCCGCACCACCTCGCCGTGGTTGGGCTCCACCGCGAACAGCTTGCCGTCTACCGCGAGCATCGAGTACCAGGTGCCGTCCGGCTCGAAGTCGTCCTCTTCCGGATGCGCGACGTGGTGCGTGGCCTGGTACGCGCTCAGGTCGGCCACGATGCTCCAGTCACCCGATGGGGAGACCTTGGCGATCCCGGCCGGCACACTCCGGCTGCCGTGCGAGCACCCGCCACCGCCCACGAGTGCGTAGAGCTGGTCGCCGAGGAAGGCGACGTCCGCGACACCGATGACGGCTCCCATCGCGTTCACGGCCGACGGGAAGCCGGATGCCACCGTGCTGCGATTGCCGTTGGGCCCGATCCGGGAGATGCGCGCGGTCCGGCCGTTGGTGTACGGTCCGACCGGCGGGATCACCTGGTCGCATTGGGACGCCTTGGTGGCGTTGGCCCCGCCCTGGCCGGCCTCGGCGACGTACAACGCGCCGCCGGCGCCGAAAGTGAAATTCCGCGGGAACCGGAGACCGGTCGCGAAGACGGTGACCGTCGCCTTGGCCGAGGCCAAGTCGGGGGCCGGCATGCTCGTGGTCGTGGGGGACAGCGGCTCGTCGGAGGTCGAGGAGTCGCAGGCCGCGACTCCGGCGGCCGCCAGACACGAGATGAGCAGCAGGCGGCGGGTGGAACTGAGGTCTGCCCGGAAAGGAATCGGCATACGGAACTCCATAAGAGGCAGTACAGCGAGGTGGGATGGCGGCCATGATTCGATCGAATCACGGTGCCCCTAGTCTATGGCTTCTGCTGTCGTCCGCAACTCACCGGAGGGCGGGACGAAATGGCCCACTGGCTGGCGTCCGCCCGTCCGATAACTTGCAGGTCATCCGCCGCGAGGGCACGAGCGCTCCCGCGCTTCCCGCGACCCTGTCGGACGGAGCCAGACCGGGACTACCTGCGATGGAAATCCGATCGGTCCCGCAATTCCTGGAGTACTGGGCCAGCCTGCGCGGCCGCACCCGGAGGGTCGTGCAGTGCATCCCTCCCGATCGGCTCGAGTGGACCCCCCGCGAGGGCGGCTTCACCCTCGGCGACCAGGTCCGGCACCTGGCCACCATCGAGCGCTACATGTACGCCGAGACGGTGGCCGGGCGCCCGAGCCGGTATCCGGGGTGCGGGCGCGAGCTGGCCGACGGATACGAGGCCGTCATCGCGTTCCTGGATCGCCTCGACGCCGAGGCGAGGGCCATCATCGCCGGCTTGAGCGACGGGGACCTCGAGCGCAAGTGCGAGACGCCGGCCGGCACGCCGATCACCACCTGGAAGTGGCTGCGGGCGATGTGTGAGCACGAGTCGCATCATCGGGGCCAGATCTACCTGATGCTGGGAATGCTCGGCGTCGCGACGCCGCCGCTGTTCGGGCTCACGTCAGAGGAGGTCCGGGCTCGGTCCGCCTGACCGCGGGCCAGGCCCGATGACATCGCAAACCCGAGCCGCCCCCGCGAGCGGCCGATTCCCACGGAGCACGCTGTGCGAGGCCGAGCGCTCTTCACCTGCGCCCTCATCATCGCTGCATGTCACGCCGGCCCGCCGGCCCCCGTCACCCCGCGCGTGCCCGGCGACAGCCGCTACCTCTTCGTCTGGGCCGGCGACTCCGACAAGCAGCAGAGCGACTTCCTGGCGGTGGTAGACGTGGACCGCCACAGCCCCACGTACACCCAGGTGGTCGCGACGCTGCCGGTCGGCGACGCGGGCACGGTGCCGCACCACACCGAGTACGAGATGCCCGCGGGCGGCGAACTGTGGGCCAACGGCTTCGCCGCCGGGCGGACCTACCGTCTGGACCTGCGCGACCCGACCGGGCCCCGGCTTGCCGGAGCGTTCGCCGACGCCGGCCCGTACGGCCATCCCCACAGCTTCGCGCGGCTGCCCAACGGGCACGTCCTCGGCGCCTTCCAGCATCGCACCGCTGAGGACAGCGCGGCCGGCGGCCTGGTGGAGCTCGACTCCACCGGCCGGCTGGTACGCTCCGCCTCCGCGGCCGGCCCTCCGAGCGATCCGACGATTCGACCCTACAGCCTCGCCGTGGTGCCCGCGCTCGATCGTGTCGTCACCACCGCCACGGACATGCACCTCGAGGTCCGGAGCCGCGCGGTGCAGATCTGGCGTCTCTCCGACCTCACGCTGCTGCACACGCTCCTGCTGCCGCCGGGCCCGCGGGGCGACGAGAACTGGCTCACGGCCGAGCCGCGGGTCCTCGGCGACGGCCGGACCGTGATGGTCAACACCTTCAGCTGCGGCCTCTACCTCCTCCGTGGCCTGGAGGGCGACGCGCCGTCGGCCGAGTGGGTGCGAACGGCGCAGTGGGCGGAAGGCCGGTTCTGCGCGGTGCCGGTGGTCGCGGGGCGTTACTGGCTGCAGACGACCGGGGTCGAGCACTCGGTGGTGAGTCTCGACGTCACCGATCCGAGCCACCCGCGCGAGGTCGGCCGGCTCGTGCTGGGGCCCGACCAGGTGCCGCACTGGATCGCGCTCGAGCCGTCGGGGCACCGTCTCGTGATCACCGGCTACCGGGATCTGGCGACCTGGGTGCTGCTGGCCGACCTGGACCGCGGGACCGGACGCCTCACGCTCGACACCACGTTCAGGGCGCCGGGAGCCGCGCGGGTCGGCGTGTTTTTCGGCCGAGCCGAGTGGCCCCACGGCGCCACCGGCGCGGCGCTGCCCCACGGCGCCGTGTTCGCCCGGCCGTGAGCGGAGCCTCGAACTCACCGTCACCTGCCAGGGAGAGCGCGAATGACCGGATACTGGATCGCCGCCATCGCCGCCGTCGTCGTGCTGGCCCTGGTGAGCCGCCGGGGCGAGCGTCCGGGCTCGGCTCGCCTCCGCTCCGGCGATGCCCCGCCCTCCCCCGAGCGCATCGACCTGTTCATCCGGGCGGGCCAGAAGATCGAGGCCATCAAGGAGTATCGGACGCTCCATGGCGTCGACCTCAAGGCGGCCAAGGACGCGGTCGAGGCGCGGGCTCGGGAGCTCGGCCGATGATGCTCGCGGCGGACAGGGATTCGGTTGGCGAACGCGGTCGGACCGGGGTACGATTTCCAGGAGAGGGCGTCCGGTGGTCGGGCGCCGCTGATCCAGAGACCGGAACGCAGCGAAACATGGAGGACTGGACCGATGGACCCCGTGGTGCACTTCGAGATGCCGTACGAGAATCGCGAGCGGATGGCCAAGTTTTATCAGTCGGCCTTCGGCTGGCAGACCCAGACGCTGGGCGAGGACATGAACAACTACGTCCTCGCCGTCACGACCGAGAGCACCGACGCCGGCCCCACCAAGCCCGGCGCCATCAACGGGGGCTTCTACCCCAAGAAGCCCGACTATCCGATGCAGTACCCGTCGGTCGTGATCGCGGTGGACGACGCCAAGCGCGCGGCCGCGCAAGTCACGTCGGCGGGAGGCAAGGTGCTCGGCGAGCCGATGGAGATCCCGGGCGTGGGGCTGTACGTGTCCTTCCTGGACTCCGAGGGCAATCGGGTGAGCCTGCTGCAGGCGCTCCCGAGGAGCCGACCCGCGCCCAAGTAGGAGACCGGGATACGCCTCGCGGGCGTCGGCGCCTCCGGCCCTTTCGCCCGCATCACCGGCCTTGCTTCCGAGGCCTTAGCTGGAACCTCCCTCGCTTGGAGTGTCTATGTCCGTCGCCAAGATCACCGAGATTCAGTCGTCCTCCCCCAAGAGTTTCGACGACGCGATCAAGGCCGGGATCGCCCGGGCCGACAAGACGCTGCGGAACCTCAGCGGCGCGTGGGTCAAGAGCCAGAAGCTCGTGATCGAGAAGGGGAAGATCACCGAATACCGGGTGCTGCTGAAGGTCAGTTTCGTGCTGCAGGACTAGACCGACCGGTGTGGTCCTGGGGTCCCGGGACCGCACGCCGGCCCCTTGTTTATCGGGTTGCTCGAACCGGAGGGCCCCATGGCTGCGTGCGAAGTGTGCGGCAACGAGTACTACCTCTCCTTTCAGGTCATCGCCGCGGGTCAGACGCACACCTTCGACAGTTTCGAATGTGCCATCCACCGCCTCGCGCCGGTCTGCGACCATTGCGGATGCAAGATCGTCGGTCACGGGATCGAGGCCAACCACACGTTTTATTGCTGCGCGCACTGCGCCCGGACGGAAGGTGTGACGGCGGTGGCGGATCGCGCCTGAAGTCGGTCGGCGAGCCGGGACGTCGGACTCCTCCACCCCTAGGCCAACCGCGGCGCTGCGGGCAGCCAGGCGTCGTGAGGGTGCCTATCGCGCCGCCATCTTCGCCTTGGCCTCGGTGAACCAGTTGAGCACCACCGTCAGCCGGTTGGCCTCCGCGCCCGAGACACCCGACCGCTGGATCATGATGAACGACCGGTCGTCCGGCGTCACGTCGTAGGACCGGTGCAACGGCAGGATCACGTACGGCGCCGTCGCGAACAACGCCCGGCCCGGACCGACCCGGAAATCGGGCGTCCTGCTCACCTCCAGCGTGATCAGGCTGTCGGTCCGGTTGACGTAGAACAGCTCCCGTCCCGAGTGGGACCACGCCGGCGCCAGGCCCCCGGCCGTCGAGACCTGCCACCGCGCGCGATCGGTCTGGGGGAAGGGACGGACGTAGACCTCCTCCCGCCCGGACTCCTGCGACACGTAGGCGATCCATCGCGCGTCGGGCGAGAGCGCGGGCATGTACTCGTCGAACGATCCCGCCGCCACGGTGATGCGTGCCGTGTCGCCCGTGAGCGCGCGGGCGTAGATGTCCCGGAAGCCGGCGCTCACCCCGGTCCGGTACACCACCCAGCGGCCGTCGCGCGACCACTCCGCCTCGTCCACCTGCGACGTATCGGCCGGGAAGATGCGCTCGGGCTTGCTGCTGCCGTCGGCCCGGATCCGGTAGAGGTGCGAGAGCGACGTCTCGCGGTTCGAGGTGAAGCTGAGCGTGCGCCCGTCGGGCTGCCAGGTCGGGCGATAGTTGAGGGCACCGTCGAAGCTCAGGCGCGTGAGCGGACCGGCGTCGAGCTGCTTGACCCACACCTCGTTGGCGGCGCCGTTCAGCAGGCTCACGGCCAGCCGGCGGCCGTCAGGTGAGAGCGCGATGCTGCTGAAGGTCTGCTTCCAGGCGGGATCCAGCGGGGAGGCCCGGCCGCTGCGGTCCACGCGAGCGATGAGCGCGCCGCTCGCGCCGAGCCCGGCCTGGCTCGATGGGAGGTACACCAACGTGCCGTCGTCCGCGACCGCCATCTCCGGGGTGATGCCCAGCTCGAGCTGCACCCCGGTGAGCAGCGGGATCGGTGAGGCCTTGAACCGCAGTTGCTTGACGTCGAAGGGAGCCCCGACGACGGTCCCGTCCTGGAGCACGGCGACGAGATCGCCCGTCGGCAGATACCAGGCGCGGGCGGTGTTGGCCAGGAGGGTGTCCCTCGCCAGGGTCCCGAGGTGGAGCACCTCCAGCGTCATGCGAACGCAGTTGGTGATGCACTCGGTGACCAGGATCGCGTCCTTGCGTGGGAGCGCCGCCGGAAAACTGAGCCCTGACGCCAGCGAGCCCCGCGGCTCGAGCGATGCGATCTGGCCGCCCCTCGCCGGCATGATGCGCAGCGTCGTGTTGCTGTTGAACACGATGCGGTCGTCGGCCAGCCAGGCCCCGGCCGACTGGTTGCCGGCCGCCGAATCCGTCAGCAGCACGGGCGCCCCGCCGGTGACCGCGACTTTGTAGAGTTTCGCCTGCGCCGTGTACCCGATCCACCGCCCATCGGGCGAGAAGAACGGCCCGTCGGCGCCCTCCGTCCCCTCGATCACCCGCGACGCCAAGTCCCCCCGCTCCCGCACCATCAGCCGCGACGGCGCGCCCGGCGGCTGGGTGACGAACGCGATCCGCGAGCCGTCGGGCGCGAGCGCCAGCGCGGCGCCGTAATAGGTCGGGGCGTTGGCCCGGATGTCGGGCAGGTCGAGCGAAAGACGAGTGACGGGCGCTGGAGGCCGGCGCTCACCCCGCAGGGCGAAGAACACCGCCGCGGCCGAGGCCAGCGCGGCCACCACGATCGCGATCGGGAGCGCCGCCCGGTTTCGCGCCGCGCGGGGCGCCGCTCGCGTGACCGTGGTCGCCCGGCCCGTGACCGCGCCGCGGAGCGCGGCACCGAACTCGGCCGCGCTGCCCCAGCGATCGGCCGGCAGCTTCGCCAGCGAGGTGAGGACCGCGTCCTCGACCTCGGCCGGCACCGTCTCACGCCGTCCCCGCACCGGCGCGGGCTTCTCGGTCATGACCTTGGCCACGATGGCCTGCGCGGTCGGGCCGGTGAAGGGCGGCTCCCCCAGCAGCATCTCGTAGGTCATGGCGCCGAGCGCATACACGTCCGAACGGGCGGTGATTTCCCGCTCGCCCATGGCCTGCTCGGGGCTCATGTAGTGCGGCGTGCCCAGCGACATGCCGGTCTCGGTCATCCGGGTTCCGCCCGCCTTGCTCGCGGCGAGCGCGATGCCGAAGTCGGCCACCAGGGCCTGGCCGTCATGGAGCAGCACGTTCTCGGGCTTGATGTCGCGGTGAATCACGTTGTGGCGGTGGGCGTAGTCGAGCGCGCTGGCCACTTCGCCCGAGATCCGGACCGCATCGGCGATGGGGAGCTGCTTCTCCCGCGTCAGGCGGTCGCGCAGCGACTCGCCTTCCACGAACGGCATGACGTAGAACAGGAAGCCGTCCGCCGCGCCCGAATCGAACAGGGGAAGGATGTGGGGGTGCTGCAGGTTGGCGGTCGTGCGGATCTCGGTCAGGAACCGGTCGGCGCCGATGACTGCGGCGAGCTCCGGCCGGAGCACCTTGACCGCGACCTTCCGGTCGTGCTTCAGGTCGTGCGCCAGGTAGACGGTGGCCATGCCCCCAGCGCCGAGCTCGCGCTCGAGGCGATAACGGTCGGCGAGCGCGGCCGTCAGACGTCCGAAGGGCTCGGGCACGGGTCCACGATGTTGGAGGAAGGGCTGAATATGGGCGTCGGCGCCGTCGCCAGCCAGCCTCGATACGTGGACGGGACTTGATGGCCCTCGTTCGCCGGCATTTCATTCCCGCGGAGGAGGAGCCCCATGTCCACCAAGCACACCGCGGCCCGGCCCACGGCCGGCCCACGCGAGATCTCCCGGCTGATCGATCAGCTCGAGCGCGCCTATGCCGGCGACGCGTGGCTCGGCATGCCTGTCCGCGAGCTGCTCAGCGGCGTGGAGGCCGGCCCCGCGGCGGCGCATCCCGTCGCCGGCGCGCACAGCATCTGGGAGCTGGTCACCCACATCACCTACTGGCTCGACGCCGCGGCGCGCCGGCTCGGCGGCGAGGCGGTCGATCCGCTGCACGACGAAGACTGGCCGGCGACCCCGGCGCCCACCGCGGCCGCGTGGACCCGCGCGCTGGCAGCGCTGCAGGCGAGCCACGAGCGGCTGCTCGCGGCGGTGCGGCGCCTCGACGAGAGCGACCTCGACGGCCCGGTCCCCGGCCACGCCTACACCAGGTACGTGCTGGTGCACGGCGTGCTGCAGCACACGCTGTATCACGCGGGGCAGATCGGGTTGCTCAAGCGAGCCGCACGCGTCTGATGCGCCTGGTCTCGTGGAACATCATGGCCGGAGGTGGCGGCCGCTGCGCCGCGCTGGTCGACACCCTGCTGCGCTACGACGCCGACGTGCTCGTGCTGCAGGAGACCTTGCCCTCGCGCGGCCCCGACCTGTGCCACGCACTCAAGCGAGCCGGCTACCGGTACGGCGCCAGCGCGCCGCGCGGGCCCGGAG
>JBOHSB010000240.1:0-6683 GCA_050733015.1 Gemmatimonadales bacterium | reverse complement strand
GGGTGGCTTCCAGATCGCCCACGCCGGTCGCTCGGGCGCCGGCGTTCGGCCGGATCGCCGTCCAGGCGACCGGCTCCACCAGCAGCTCGAGCCGGTCGGTGAGCCCGTACTCCGCGGCGAACGGCACGGCCGCCTCGTGGCCTTCGGACGACGTCTGATACTCGAAGTTGCCGCTCACCTCGAGCACGCCGTGTCCCAGGGGGCGGGCCGTTTCGGTCTCGAGCATCTGGGCGGACAGCGTTCCGGCGCCGGTCAAGGCGAGCACCGAAACCAGCGCCACTGCCAGGGGCGCCCACATCACTGCGCGGCGCCGGCCAGGGCGGATCGGACTTGGGGTTCTGCGGTCATTTGGGCGCTCCTCGGTTGGTGGGCCTGAGCGTAACTGGAACGAGTCGCCGGCGCCGTTTGTGACCGCCTCGCAACCCCTCGGGACTCTATCCGAGCGACGCTCGGCGCGATATGATCACCCCGTCGCCGCCGATCCCGGGCGCTCAGCATGATTGCCCGGTGCCACCGAGTCGAGCGCGGGAGCGGTCGATGCTCACCATCGTCCAGCAGACCGTTGAGTTGCCGGCGCCCCCCGCCGAGCTCTACGCCATGTACCTCGACCCGGCCGCTCACGCGAGCTTCACCGGCGGCGGCAGCGTCGTGATCGAGCCGGTCCCCGGAACCGAGTGGAGCGCCTTCGACGGCCGGATTCACGGCCGCATCCTCGTCCTCACCCCCCAGCGGCAGATCGTCCAGAGCTGGCGCAGCTTCGAGTGGCAGGAACAGGATCTCGACTCGGTCCTGATCCTGACGTTCACAGCCGCCGGGGCCGGCACCCGGGTCGACCTGGCCCACGCCGGCGTGCCGGAGCGCCTGTACGACACACTGGTAGCCGGATGGCCCGTGCGATATTGGGAGCCGTGGCGTGCCTACCTGGAGGCGCGGCGATAACGCTCATGAAACCCCTGGTTCGGGGCCGCGCTCGCGATCGCCATCGGCGCCACGGCGTGGATCTTCTGGGTTACCGCACGCGCGGTCCCCTCGAGGCCACGCCGGCCCCCTTCCGCCGCACCTCGATCCCGGTCGCTCGCCGCTGCTCCATCGAGAACGACACCACGCTGCCCGAGTCCGGCCAGTACTGCCCGTCCCGGGCGCGCCGCGCGAGGGTGAAGTGGTCCGCCCCCGAGGGGCTCAGGGTGAAGGCGCGCCGCTCGGCCTCGGGGCCGTCGGCGTCGCGCCAGAGGAGGGTGTCGCCGGCCTGCTGGATATCCACCAGGAGCCGCCGCCGCGTGGTCGTCGAGTCGTCCTCCAGGATGCGGAGATCGTAGCGCCCGAGGTACGGAGCTCCGTCGCGGGGCGAGCGGAGCAAGGCCAGCGGCGGGGCCAGCGCGGTGATCTCGAGCGACACGACCACCGTCCCCCAGCGGAGCCGGAGCGTCGTCGCCGCCGGGCGCACGGCCGGGAAGTCGAAGGTGAGCAGCTCCGTGGCGGGCCCGCCGTCGGACCGCACCGCGAGCCGAAGCTGCACGTCGCTCGAGTCGGTGGGCGGCGGCACGTGGAACTTGTGCCACTGCCGGCGGAGCTCCACCGTCCACCGGTCCGGTTGCACCACCGTCCACAGCGCGTACTTCCCCTTGGGGAGGAGCGAGCCGTTCACGCGCACGTCATGGTCCACGTCGACGGTCGTCGCCCAGTTGGCCCCCGGCGTCCAGTGCTCGCCCCAGGTGACCACCTTCCCGAACAGGGGGTCGCGCCCGCGGGCCGCCGGCCGGTAATATTCGACCGTGATCGTCGTGCCGGCGATCGTCTGCGCCGCCATGGCGTGCTCGCTCAGCAGGCCCTGAGCCGCGCACGGCCGGGCGCCGCCGTTCGCCAGACCTGCCGCCACCGCGACGGCGGCTGTCGTCGCGGCGCGCACCGTGGTGGAGATCACGCGAGCCATGCGGTCAATCTAAGGCGTCGGTGGGCTGCCATCGCGCGAAAGGCCGTGAGCCGCATGCCGCGGTTTCGTAACCCCTGGCCGGACAGCGAGCCGCACGGTTGGCGCGACGTGCTCCGATTCTTTGCCGAACGTCCCGCGCGCACCCGCGCGCGGTCACCGCGGCGAGGCAGCTTCCCCGTGGCGCGGCCGACCGTCGCGTATCCTCGCGCGGGCGCCGCCGAGTGCGCGGCGACCTGGATCGGGCACTCCTCCGTGCTCCTCCAGCTCGGCGGCATCAACGTCTTGACGGACCCGGTCTTCAGTCAGCGAGCGTTCCCGGTTCAGTGGACGGGGCCGCGCCGCGTGATGGATCCGGGGTTGCCGATCGACGCCCTGCCGCCGATCGACGTGGTGCTCCTGTCGCACAATCACTACGATCACCTCGACCGGCCGGCCGTGAAGCATATCGCCCGGGCCCACCCCGAGGCGACCTGGGTCGTGCCACTCGGACTCGGCGCGTATATCCGGCGCTGGGGCCCTGGCGCCATCGTGGAGCTGGACTGGTGGCAGCAGACCACGGTCGCAGGGGTTCGAGTCACGGCGACGCCCGCGCGGCACTTCAGCGGCCGAGGGTTCCGCGACCGGAACCGCTCGCTCTGGTGCGGGTTCGCCCTGGACACGGGAGACACGCGCGCGCTGTTCGTCGGGGATACGGCCTATCACCCCGAGTTCGGCGCGATAGGCTCACGCTGCGGTCCGTTCGACCTCGTGATGGTTCCGATCGGAGCCTATGACCCCCGGTGGTTCATGCAGATCGTCCACGTGGACCCCGAGGAGGCGGTGCAGATCTATGAGGACCTCGTGGCGCCGCGTCGCGATCGGCCGCTCCCGATCATGCTCGGGATCCATTGGGGAACCTTCCGCCTGACGGAAGAGCCGATGGAGGAACCGTCGCAACGCGCCAGGGCTCGCTGGCGTGCCGCCGGGCTGGACGAGGACCGGCTCTGGATTGCCCGCGTCGGCGAGACCCGGCGACTGCGATAGGTCACCGCCCGCCGCGCCGATCCAGCTCCCCGAACACCTCGAGCAGCACCGGCACGATCAGCAGCGTCACCAGCGTCGAGATCACCAGCCCTCCGATCACCGCGAGCGCGAGCGGCCGCTGCAGCTCCGCGCCCGCGCCGAGGCCGAGTGACAGGGGGACCAGCCCGGCGAGCGTGCACACCGTCGTCATCAGGATTGGCCGGAGCCGGACCCGTCCCGCGTGGGCCAGCGCGTCGGCCGTGCTCTCGCCCGCGTCGAACGCATGGTGGGCCGCGTCGAGCAGCAGGATCCCGTTCTTGACGTTGAGCCCCACCAGCAGGATCAGCCCCATGAAGCTCGACACGTTGAACGGCACGCCGGTGACCCCGAGCATGAGCAGCGCACCGGTGACCCCGAGCGGCACCGTCACGATGATCGCGAGCGGGCCGCGGAAGCTTTCGAACTCCGCCACCAGCAGTAACAGCACCGCCCCGATCGCGAGGGCCAGCACGCCGATCAGCTCCCGGAACGACGCCTGCTGGCTGGCGTACTGCCCTCCGATCTCGAGCGTCACACCGGCCGGCAGCGCCACCTGGCCCAGCGCGCGCCGCACGTCGCCCATGACGCCGCCGAGGCTCCGGCCGCTGGTCCGCCCGGTCACCGCGACGTAGGGCCGCAGGTTCTCCCGCAGTAGCGCGCTCGCGGAGCCGGTGTCCCGCACCTGGCCGAGCTGCCCGAGCGGCAGCCAGCCGCCGGGTCCGATCACCGGCACCCGCGCGAGTGCGTCGCCCTGGTAGCGCACGCTGTCCGGCAGCCGCACGCGGATCGGCACCAGGCGGTCCGGCTCCCGCGCCGTGCCGGCGTCCGCCCCGAACAGCGCCGCTCGGGCCTGAGCCTGGACCTCGGCGGTCGTGAGCCCCAGTCGCGCGACCCGCGCCGGATCGAGCTCGATCCGGCGCTCGGGGTTGTCGCCCTGCACGCCGTCGAACAGGTCCACCAGGCCGGGCGTCGGTTCGATGGCCTTCGCCACCGCCCGGGCGGCGCCCTCGGCCGCGGCCTGATCGCGGCTGAACAGCTTGAGCTCGACCGGCTCGGGCGCGCCGGCCAGGTCGCCGATCACGTCCTGCATGAGCTGCACGAACTCCACCCGCACGGCGGGCGCCCGCTCTTCCGCCGCCACGCGAACCCGGTCCATCACCTGGTACACCGACGGCCGCTGGCCGCGCGGCTTGAGCAGCACCGTGAAGTCGCCCCGATTGGGCGACGTAGCCGCGAAGCCCAGCTCGCTGCCGGTCCGGCGGGTGAATGCCTGCACCGCGGGATCGGCCAGCAGGATCCCCTCGAGCACGCGAACCTGGCGGTCGGTCTCGGACAGCGCGGCGCCAGTCGGCGCCCAGTAGTCGAGGATGAAGCCGCCCTCGTCCATCTCCGGCAGGAAGCCGGTCCCGATCACGCGGGAGAGACCCAGGCCGAGCGCGAGCAGGACCGCGCACGCGCCGATCGCGACGCCCCGGTGGCCGAGCATCCAGCCGATGGCCCGGGCGTAGCGCTCCTCCAGCGGCCGGAGCGAGAGCCGCGGCAGCCAGCGCCGCGCGGGCTCGTCTTCAGCTCGGTGATTGGTGCGCGCCGCCCACTGCGCCACCACCGCCGGGATCACCGTCATCGCCAGCACCAGCGAGAGGGGCACCGCCACCGCCAGCGCGATCGCGAAGGAACGGAAGAACTCGCCCACCACGCCGGTGAGGAGCCCGAGCGGCGCGAACACGACGACCGTGGTGAACGTCGAGCCGGCCACCGGCCCGAAGATCTCGTCCGTGCCGGTCCGCACGATCTCTCCCGGCGGATCGTCCGGATGCAGCGCGAGCCGCCGCTCGATGTTCTCCACCACGACGACCGCGTTGTCGATGATGATGCCGATCGCCACCGCGAGGCCGCCCAGGCTCATCAGGTTGAGCGAGTCGCCCGTGAGCGCGAGGCCGAGCAGCGTGATCGCGACGGTGAGCGGCAGGCTCAGCGCGGCCGCCGCCGTCGTGCGCCACTCTCCCAGGAAGAGGAGCAGCACCAGCACCGCGAGCGCGCCGCCGATCAGCATCGCGTCGCGCACGCCCCGCATCGAATCGCGCACCAGCGCGGCCTGGTCATAGACCGACTCGAGCCGGACCCCGGCCGGCAGCAGCGGGCGGATCGAGTCCATCGCCGCTTGCACGGCGGCCTGGAGCCGCAGGGTGTTACCGTTGGGCTGGCGCGAGATGTTGACCAGCGCGGCGGGGCGGCCGTTCCCCGCCACGATCTGGAACAGGTCCTGCGCGCCGTAGCCCACGCTGCCCAGGTCGGCCACGCGCACCGGACGCGCGCCGCTCTGGCGGACGACGACCCGCCCCACCGCATCCGGCGTATTGGTGAGCCCCGAGACGATGATGGCGTACTGCCGGTAGTCGCGGTCGGTCCGGCCGGCCGCCTCCGCCACGTCGGTCCCGCTGATCGCCTGCGCCACCTGGTCCACGCTCACGCCGTTGGCCGTGAGACGTGCCGGGTCGAGTTGCACCGCGATCTCCCGCACGCGTCCGCCCTCGACCGCCACCTCCCCCACGTCGGGGAGTCCGGCCAGCCGCGGCCGCACGGTGCGCTCCGCGAGGTCCCGGAGCACCAGCGGATCGGCTCCGGTGAGCTCGTACTGCAGCATCGGGAACACCGAGGGCGTGAGCCGCTCGGCGCTCAGGTCGAGCTCGCCGGGCAGCGAGCCCCGCGCGGCGGCCAGCCGGCCCTGCACCTGGCTCAGCGCGAACTGCATGTCGGCGTTGGGACGGAAGTCGAGGCTCAGCTCCGCCGAGCCGCGGACGGTGAGCGTGCGGACGCGGCGGAGGCCGATGATGCCGCTCAGGGCCTCCTCGAGCGGGCGGGTGACCGCCACGGTCATCTGCTCCGCCTCGAAGGTGCCTCCCCGCGCGAGCACGACGATGCGTGGGTAGGTGACTTCCGGGTAGATGCCGGCGGGCAGCGTGAACAGCGCCCACACGCCCCCGAGGGTGAGCAGCGCGACGGCGAGGTAGATGGCCGCCCTGTGCTTGAGGACGAGACCGGTGAGCCTCACCGTGACGGTCCGGCGGCCGCCGGCGTCGGCGCCGCCGGTACGACGTGCATCCCGTCTTCCAGGCCGAACGCGCCAGTGGTCACGACGCGGTCGCCGGCGCGGACGTCGCCCCGGATCTCGGTGCGGCCCTCGGCGCGGAGGCCGCGAACCACGTTGTGGGCGTGCGCCACCGAGTCCGCTCCCACCACGAACACCACCGTGCTGTTGCCCGCCAGCACCAGCGCCGAGTCCGGGGCCACGAGCACGTCCTTCCGGACCCCCAGCCGGATGCGCGCGGTCGCCGTCGCGCCCGGATGCAGCCGGTCGCCGCGATTGGGCACCCGGATCACCGCCTCGCCCGCGTTGGTGAGGGTGTCCACACCCGGAGCGAGCGCCGCCAGCCACCCACGTATCGCCGCCGTGTCTCCGTCCTGCACCACGTCCACCGGCAGTCCGGCCCGAAGCCGGGGGAGCTCGGGCGCCGGCACCGGCGCTGCCAGGTCGAGCGTATCGGTCGCCACCACCTGCGCCAGGGCACGGCCGGCGTCCACCCGTTCGCCCCGCTGCACCATCACCTCCTGGACCCGGCCGACGACCGGGCTGGTCACCCGCGTGCGGGCCAGCAGGTCGTGCGCGGCGGCGGCGGCGGCGGCCGCCTGCCCGGCGTTCGCGGTCGCCTCC
>JBOHSB010000239.1:0-11204 GCA_050733015.1 Gemmatimonadales bacterium | reverse complement strand
GCCGCGGGCCCGCCGGCGCCGCCGCCGCCGTGGAGCACGATCACGTCGGCCCCGACCAGCTCGGCGACCTCCGCCTGGAACTCCAGCTCGCCGATCGAGCTCTCGACCACGGCCTCCCGCTCCGAGTTGAGCACCACGAACTGATCGGGATGGAAGCTGAGCCGCACGTCGAGGCGCCTGGCGAGCGCCGCCGCCTCGAGGAAGGTCGTCCGCGCCTCACCGGCGCGGTCGATCTGATCGAGCGTGTAGCCGCTGATGGGATGAGTGCCGAGCGGAAGGATCTGGCTGTTGATGCGGAACGCGCCGATGCCGAGCGACCGGCATTGCCGCACAGCCGCCAGGAGCGCCGCGGCGTTGTCGCCCGCGATGCCGGCCAGGTACTCGCGGCGGGCCTTCGGCGTCAGCGTCGAGACGTAGCGGTGGGTGGCCGAGCGGAACTTGATGGGCGCGTCGAGGAACTGACAGCACAGGCCCCAGCGGATCATGAACAACCGTGAGCGGTAAGCGGTAAGCCGTGAGCGGTGAATGGAGGAGCGGCGATGGTCTGGGCTGGTCCGCTCACCGCTTATCCCTCACTGCTCACCGTTCTTCGCTCACAGCAGCTTGACGATCCAGTCTCCGAGCAGATACCCCAAGCCCGCGACACCCAGACCGACGAGGAACATGTCCATCCCGCTCCGTATCACCCCGCGCCCGGTGAAAAAGCTCCGCGCGGCGCCCACCCCGAAGTGGGAGAGCATGGCCAGGGTGAACGAGGTCCAGATGGCGGCCGGGCTGGTGCTGAACACCAGCGGCGCCACTGGAATGAACGCGCCCAGGGCCGTGGCGATCCCTGTGATCCAGGCCTCCCGCATCGGCGTGGTGGTCGCCTCGCCGATCTTGAGCTCCTCCCGCACCTGCTCCTGGAGCGCCCGCGCCGGGTCTCGCATGATCTGGGAGGCCAGGGCCGCGGCCTGGTCAACCGGGACGCCCTTGGTCTGGTAGATGAGGCTCAGCTCCTCCTCTTCGAGCTCCGGCATCAGCCGGATCTCCTCCTTCTCCATGGCGATCTCGTGCTCGAACACCTCGCGCTCGCTCTTGGCCGCGAGATACCCCGACGAGCCCATGGACAAGGCGTCCGCCGCCATCCCCGCCAGGCCGGCGACGACCACGGCGTGCTCGGCCATGGGCAGGTTGCTCTGCGCGCCGATCATGCCGGCCACCAGCCCGAAGTTCGCGGTCAGGCCGTCGTTGAACCCGTAGACCACATTCCGGAGGAAGCCGCCGGCCCCGGTCTTGTGCCAGGGCTCCCCGTCCGCGCCGCTCATCGAAGCCAGCGTCTCGGCGTGCTCCTTCGACTCCTTGGCCAGGGTCAAGGCCGTCGGGCCCACCTCCCCGTCGGGCGACTCCCGGTAGAGGCTCAGATAGCCCTTCACCTCTCGGCCTTCCTCCTGCAGCAGCATCGGGAGGAGGAAGCCGGCGCCCACTCGCCGGGCCACCCAGGCGCGGAGGCGCGCCCCTCGGGACGGGGGTGGTGTGGCGACGGCGTGCCCATTGTCGGCCAGGAGCTTGCGCCACATCTCCACGTGCCGGTCCTCGACCTGGGCCAGCTTCCGGTACAGGTCGGCCTTCCGGGTGTCCCGTTCGGCCTGGGCCAGCTCGCGGTACAGGAAGGCCGCGTCGGCCTCGTCCTCCAGATGGTGGAGCCAGATGTGGGGGGCTGCGGTGGTCCCGGGCATGGGCGGATATATAGTGTGGTAAGAGGTGAGCGGTAAGCGGGGAGGGGGGAACCATCGCAACCCGATCTCTGTGCACCTCTTACCGCTCACGTCTCACTGCTGGCCGTTTTGCGACCATCCCCCGTCCCACCGCATCTTTAGGGACGCCATGACAGGGACCCGTGTAATGGAATCGTATCTCCTCGCCAACGCCGAGTCGGTGGTCGCCCGGGCCCGGGCCGGGGAGGAAGCCGCCCTCGAGGAGCTCTACCGAGCCTTCGAGGCCCCGGTCTACAACCTCGCCCGCCGCATCTGTCGCACCACCGAAGACGCCGAAGACGTGCTCCAGGAGACCTTTTTCGAGGTGTGCCGGAGCATCGGCCGCTACCGCGAGGAGGGGAGTCTCTGGGGTTGGGTCCGTACCATCGCGGCCAGCAAGGCGCTGATGCGGCTTCGCCGGAACAAGTACCGGGATACCGACGAGCTGGTGGAGGAGGTGGTGGGCCACCGGCGCGAGGACACGGCCCTTCGGATGGATCTCGAGGCCGCCCTCGAGCGGCTCTCCGAGACTTCTCGCGCGGTCGTCTGGCTCCACGACGTCGAAGGCTACACCCACGAGGAAATAGCGGGCATGATGGGCAAGACTCCGAGCTTTTCGAAGTCGCAGCTCGCCCGGGCGCATCAACGGCTCCGGCGCTGGCTCGGGGAGGAGGTCGAGGTATGACGCACCTGACGATGGAAACGCTGCTGAGCCTGCGCGAGGCGGGTCTGGAGCCGGGTGACGCCTCGGCCCGGGAGCACCTCGAGAGCTGCGCCGCCTGCCGGGCCGAGCTCGATCGGCTGCACCAGCGGGTGGCTCGGATCAAGGCGCTGCCCGCGCTCCGTCCCGGCCGGGACCGCTGGCCCCAGACCGCGACCCGTCTCCGGGCCGATCGCCGGGCGCACCGCCAGCGGGTCGCCGGGATGATCGGCCTCGCCGCGGCGGCGTCGATCGCCGTCGCCGTGCTGGTGGGACCCCGGCCTGGGGAGGTCGCCGCGGCCGGTGAGCAGGAGATCCAGGCCGCCATGCAGCGGTCCCAGGCGCTCGAGAGCGCGCTGAGCCAGTACCACCCCGAGGAGCGGATGCTGGACGGCCGCACCGCCGGCATCGCCCAGGAGCTGGAGGACCGGATCGCCCGGGTGGACCGGGAGCTGGAGATGGCCGAGCTGCTCGAGCGCCAGCCGCGCGACGACCAGCTGCTCAAGCTCTGGCGCGAACGGGTGGGCCTGCTCGACGCCCTGGTGGACGTGCACGTCACCCGCGCCAGCAACGTGGGGCTCTGAGCCCCGAGGAGAGTCGACATGCGTCACGCCTTCGTTCTGACCTTTGCGCTGACCGCCGCCAGCCTGGGCGCCCCGGCCGGGCCGCTCGCGGCCCAGGACCGCGGTGACGGCGACTCGATTCGCATCGATCGCTTCGAGCAGCGGGTCGAGAGCCCCGACCGGATCATGAGCATCGTGATGAACCGCCGGGCACGGCTCGGGATCAAGGTCAACCTGCAGGCGCGGGACACCGATTCCCTCGGCGCCTACGTCGAGTCGGTCCTGCCCAACGGGCCGGCCGCCAAGGCCGGGCTTCGCTCGGGCGACCTGATCACCAAGCTCGACGGCAAGTCGGTGCTGGCCGGCGGCCAAGCCGAGCGCACCCCGGACAAGCGCCAGTCGCTGCCCGGCCTGCGCCTCATCGAGCTGGCCGCCCGGCTCGAGCCCAACGACACCGTGCCGGTGGAGTACCTGCGGGGCAAGGACCGGCGGACGGCCTCGATCGTCACCGAGGACGAGCCGGACACCTTCGTCATGGGCCCCGGCGGGCATCGGCCGTTCACCATGCGGTTCTCGCCTCCCGGCATGGGCGACCGTATGCAGGTGAGTGACTTTCCGGACGACATGGGCCCCGGCGACCGGTTCGAATTCCTGTCGGGCGGGCCCCTGGGCGACCTCGACTTGGCCCCGCTCAACCCCGATCTGGGCTCATACTTCGGCACCACCGATGGGGTGCTCGTGGTCCGGGCGCCGCGGGACGGCAGCCTGGGCCTCAAAGGCGGCGACGTGGTGCAGGCGGTGGATGGCCGGAAGCCATCCAGCCCGGCTCACCTGCTGCGCATCTTGCGGAGCTACGATCGGGGCGAAACCTTCAAGCTGGACATCCTGCGTAACCACAAGCGGGAGACGGTCACCGCGCACCTGGGCCAGCACGACGGGTGATGTGCGCCGCCTCACAGATGTCCTTCCGGCACGGACATATATGTTCCGTCCCACCTTGGAGAGGGCACTATGAGCTTCCTTTGGACCTTGATCATCGGTTTGGTGGTCGGCGCGATTGCCAAGCTGCTGATGCCCGGGAAAGATCCGGGCGGCGTGATCGTGACCATGCTGATCGGCGTGGCGGGTGCCCTGCTGGCGGGTTTCCTGGGCCGGGCACTGGGGTGGTATTCCAACCCAGGTGAAGCACCCGGGATTATCGCGTCCATCATCGGCGCGATGCTGCTGCTGTTGGTCTATCGCTTTTTCATCGGACGGCGCGGGACGACAGTACCCTAGCGGGCGATAGGGCGAGAAGGCGATAGGAAAGGCGGAGGCTCGTCGCGAAACGGGTTTCCGCCTTGTCGTTGCCCCCTCCGCCTCGCCCTCCGTCACACGCCCTCTCGCCCTCTCGCCTCTCAGCCGATCACGCTGCCAACCCGTCGCTCCGTCTTATCGGCCGTTCGGCCTATCGGCTTACTGGTGTGCTTCCCCATCCGCCGCGCCAGCTCGGCGAACATCGGCACATCCAGACTCTGTGCCCCGTCGCTCATCGCCTTGGACGGGTCGGGGTGCACCTCGACGATGAGCCCGTGGGCCCCTGCCGCGAGCGAGCCCAGACTGAGCGGGATCACCAGCGAGCGCACGCCGGCGGCGTGGCTCGGATCCACGATGACGGGGAGGTGGGTGCGCTCGAGCACCACCGCCACGGCGTTCAAATCGAGCGTGTGCCGGGTGGCGCGCTCGAAGGTGCGGATGCCCCGCTCGCACAGCACCACGTTCGGGTTGCCCTCCGCCAGGATGTACTCGGCGGCCATGAGCCACTCCTCGATGGTCGCACCCGCGCCGCGCTTGAGCAGGATCGGCTTGCCGCTCCTGCTGGCGGCGCGGAGCAGGGTGAAGTTCTGCATGTTGCGCGCGCCGATCTGGAGCATGTCGGCGAAGTGGCCGACCACCGCCACCTCCTCCCAGCTCAGCACTTCGGTCACCACCGGCAGGCCGGTGCGGTCGCGCGCATCCGCCAGGTACCGGAGGCCCTTCACGCCCAGGCCCTGGAAGTCGTACGGCGAGGTGCGCGGCTTGTAGGCCCCTCCGCGCAGCATGTCCCCACCCGCGTTGGCCACGGCCGCGGCGGTCTCCAGGATCATCGCCTCGCTCTCCACCGAGCATGGCCCGGCGATCAGGACCGGCTCGGTCCCGCCGAACGTGAGCGTCCCGACCTGGACCCGAGTGCCGTCGGGCTCGCGGCGGCGGTCCACCAGCGGAATGTCCGGCTTCTTGGTGTGGTGGGCCGGGGTCGGCGGGGGCGAGGACAGCCGCGAGCCTTCGACCCAGGCCTCGTAGCTCCCGAGCACCACGAGCCGCGCGGCCAGCGCCTCGACTTCCTGGAGCGCCTCGGCGACCCGCGGGTCCGAGGCGGAGCCATCGATGTCCACATAAAACCGGTAGGTCCACGGCGCCGACCGCTCCGGCCGAGACTGCAGCGCCATGAGGTTGACCCCGCGCACGCCAAAGGCCTGCAGCGTGAGCGCCAGCATGCCCGGCTTGTGGTCGATCAGGACGATGAGCGAGGTCTTGTATCGGCTGGAGCCGCTGCTCGCGGCCGGCAGTGCCGGCGCCCCGGAGCGGGTGAACGTGAGGAAGCGGGTCTGATTGGTCGGGTCGTCCTCGATCCGTTCGGCCAGCGGCACCAGGCCGTGCGCGTCCGCCGCGTGGCGGGCTGCGATCGCCGCCAGCGCGGGATTCCGCTCCTGCGCCACCAGCTCCGCGCTCCCGGCCGTGTCCCAGGCGCTCACCAGCTCGGCATCGGGCAGGTGCTCCGAGAGCCAGATGCGGCATTGTCCCAGGGCCACCGGGTGCGACAGCACGCGCTTGATACCGTCGAGACTGGCGCCCGGCAGCGACATGATGGTGTGGTGCACGGGGTAGAGGATCTCATGGGTCAGTCGGAGCGTGCCGTCGCCAAAGGCCTCCTCCAGCAGGTCGTACGTCGTGGTGACCGACCCGATCAGCGAGTTCTCGATCGGCAAGCAGCCGGCGTCCGCCTCGCCCGCCCGCACGGCCGCCACGACGTCTTTGGCTTCACGGCACGGAAGCGTCACGAGGTCCGGCCAGCGCCGGCGAGCCGCCGCCTCGCTGAAGGAGCCGTGAGTTCCCTGAATCGCCACGCGCATGGGTCTGCTCCGGGTATGAAAAGAAAGCGCCCCGCCGGAAAGGTCCGGCGGGGCAGCGATGGTGTCCGGTCGATGAGCGCTACACTACGCTACCGACACCGGACGGGCATCGAGCCGCGCCGGGGCTGGTAAAGTAGGAGGCGAACCACCCGCTCTGGGACCGCATCATGAAGTCAACGTACGGGCGGGTCCGCGGGTTTGTCAAGCGAGCTATCTTTTCCGGCTCGTGAAGCGCCTCGGCCCGGTCCTCGCCTTCCTGTCGTCGCTCCTCGGCCTGCCGTCGCCTGTGGTTCTGGCGCAGGGTCTCCCGGCGTATTCGCCGATCAACCCGGTGGCGGACTCGCGTACCGCGCTCGGCTTCGAGCCATACCGGACGCCGCGTGCCGGCGGATGGAGTCTCGGCGTGTCGCTGGACTACGGCAGCGCCATCGAGCTCGCCCTCGCGCCGCGGGCGGACTACACGCTCGACGCCGAGCTGCTCCGGCTTCGCCTTCGCGTGGCCCGGGACCTGAGCCCGTCCGTCTTTCTGATGGCGGACGTAGCCGCCCAGGGCAGCTACGCGGGCTTTCTCGACGGCTTCCTGAACGGGTACCATGATCTGATCGGCATCAAGCTCGCGGCGCGGGAGGAGCGGCCCAACGACGCGTTCCTCTACCGGCTCGACTTGCCGGACGGAGTGGACCGCACCCGACGACCGAGCGACCTGTTCCTGGGTGATGCCCGCCTCGCGGCCGGGCTCCGACTTGGCCCCCATCTCCAGGCCCTTGCGCTCGTCACCCTGCCGACCGCGACCGGACCTGCCGGGTACGGCCGAGGCGTGCCGGCCGCCGGGCTCATCACCACCGTGCGGGCCCCGCTCGCCCAGCCGCTCATCTACGAGGGAAGCCTGGGGCTGGGCTACACCCCGACGCACGGCGATCTCGAGCCGTACCAGCACACCACCTTCGTGTCGGGCAGCTCGGGCATTCGGTGGCGATTCTGGGGACGCCAGTCACTGTACGCGAATCTGTTCTATCACAGCCCGTACTACCACGACACGACCGTCCATCCGCTCGACCGGCGGGAGCTGTCGCTCGACTTCGGCTGGATGCTGGCGACGAAAGGCGGAAAGGAGTGGCGGATCGGCATGACCGAGGACATGGAGCCGAACGGCCCGGCGATCGACATCGTGTTCCGGCTGGGCGTGGCCCGCTGACGGTCAGGTGCCGACCTGACCCTCCTTGAAGAGGAACTGCTCCATGTTGCGGAACAGGAATTCCTTCGCCTTCGGATCCCGCAGGTTCAACGCGTAGTGGTTGATGAGCTGCTGCTGCATCTTGAGCCACTCGCTCCAGCAGACGCCGCAGATCTCCTCGTAGGCTTTCTTGCCCAGGTCGTTCTGAAACGGCTGGAAGGCCATTCTTTCCCGCTCGAGCCCGCAGCGGGCGCAGATCACATTGCTCATGGGGCGCAAGATAGACGTCACTCCGAGTGTGATCCAGTGTACGGGCGAACGGCTCGCCCGCCATTACTTTGCACTCAGGGCGCAAGTCGGTGGTGGGTTGGATCACCACGCTTGACGATGCGGACTCCGGAGGCGGTACCGAGTCCGGCCCCGATACCGAACATGACGGCCGGCGCCACGCTCACGAGCGGCAGGAGCGCCAGGGGCCAGGCGAAGGCGAAGGCCAGGGCTCCGGCAACCAGCGGCGCCCATCTGCTGTGGATCGCGTCGACGAAGCGCAGGCGATTTCGGACGAAGCTTCTGGCAATGAGGTAACCGGTCACGCCGGCGGCTACGGTCAAGAGCAGTTGCAGCATAGAGATAACCTCGGTTGAGGACATGGAGGCCGCGTTACAGTACGAAACGTATCGAGAAAAGATTCGTCTGTACGGTGCCGTCAGGCATCAGAATCGCTCCAGTGACCGTACGTATCGTGGGTCGAAGTGCTCGTGTCCTTGCCCCAGTCCCTTTGGTCCCACTCAGGGGAAGAGGCCACCGATGCGACATCCGACAGTGCAGGTGCCGAATATCGGTCCCATGGACCATGCGTGGGATCTGCTGGGTGAGTGGCAAGCCGAATTCGAGTTGCCGGAGACCGAATCGCCGGTTCACGGAAAGGTCACCTTCCGCTCGTGGACCGATGCGGAGCTGTGCCTCGATCCCGTGGAGGCGGCCATCGCCGGCATTCCGGCGCAGGTGCCGCTCGAGCGGGCCAGCGAGATTCACCTGACCGACGCGGGCGGCGGTGCGCTGCAGTGGGTGCTCCATGCCCCGTCCACCAACTGGTCCCTCCAGGCGACGATGTGGCCCGGGTCGCTCCACCTGTTCGTGAGCGACGCGGACGACGACGAGGAACAACTATACCGGGCGCGGGCGGTCCGGACGCAGGATTACTATCTGCGGAAGTACCCGCTCGACTCGAAGTGACGAACCGGACCCTCGAGCTGCGACTGACCGGGTTCGGGGCTCCGCCGGCGCCGGCGCGGGCGGAGATCGCGGACCTGGCGCCGGCGGACCGGTTCAAGCGCGCGGCGATCGTCTTCGGCGCCTTCGTGGCCGTCGCGATCGTCGCGCTTCCCATTCCTATCGTCCACTTCATGCTGGTGCCCGGCGGCCTGCTGCTCGCCGTCGTGCTGGGCGGGCTGCGCCTTCGCGAGGACGCCATATTCCGCGACGTGAGCGGCGGCTGCCCATTCTGCGGGACCCACCAGCATTTCCCGCTGTTCGGCCGGTTCCGGCTGCCCAAGGACGTGCACTGTGCGAACTGCGGGCGGAAGCTGACGTTGGAGCCGGAGCGCGGGTGATTCATGCTCAGGGAGACTCCCGCCTACCACCGTATCAGCGCGCTTCCCCACAGGAACCCCGATCCGAAGGCCGTCATGGCGACCAGATCGCCGGCGCGCAGCCGGCCCGCCCGTACGCACTCGTCCAGCGCGATCGGAATCGTCGCCGCAGTGGTGTTTCCGTACCACATAATGTTGTTGTAGACCTGCTCATCCCGGAGCCCCAGGGACTTCTGCATCATCTCCGCGATGCGCAGGTTGGCCTGGTGGGCGACCAGGAGGGCGAGATCGCTGGTGGTGTGTCCGGTGGCGGCGAGCACGGCCTGGACCGACTCCGGCATCCGCGCCACCGCGTGGCGGAACACTTCTTTCCCGTCCATCTCCAGGAAGTGGCGGCCCTCCTCGAGCTGCTGGGCCGACACCCGCGGGTGATACATCGAGCCCGGCGCGTCCACCCACAGCTTTTCCGCATGACTCCCGTCACCGTGCAGGTCGAACGCCAGGATCCCGCGCTCGTCGTCGCTGGGCCCCAGCACGGCCGCCCCCGCCCCATCGGCGAAGATCACCGCGGTGTTGCGGCCCCGGGTGCTCACGTCCAGCGCGGTGGACTGGATCTCCGCGCCCACCACCAGCACGTGGCGATAGCTGCCGACCCGGATGAACGCGTCCGCGATCGCGAGGGCGTAGACGAATCCGCTGCACTGATTCCGGATGTCGATCGAGGGGATGGCGCCGACGCCCAGCAGCCGCTGCAGGTACACGCCGTTGCCGGGGGCGAAGTGATCGGGGGTCGAGGTGGCGTAGACGATCGCGTCGAGATCGGCCGGCGCCAGCCCCGCGGCCTCGATCGCGCGCAGGCTGGCCGCGTGAGCCAGGGCCGCGCTGGTCTCCCCTTCGCGGACCCAGCGGCGCTCCTGGATCCCGGTCCGGGCGCGTATCCATTCGTCGCTAGTATCCATCACGCGGGAGAGCTCGTCGTTGGTCACGACGCGGTCGGGGACGGCCAAGCCGGTCCCGAGGAAGCGCGCACGGGGCATGGTTGATCCGCAGTGGAGTGAGCGGGGTTAAGTATATCGTCGGGGGACGGCGGCCCACAGCAGCCAGGTCCAGGCCAGCCAGGCGATCGTGAGTGGCCAGGCCATGGCGCGCCAGGTCTCCCACACCACGCCCACCGGCGTGAGCCACCCGGGCCACGCGCTGTCCGCCCGGAGACGCCGGCGCTCGACGATCCGGGTCGCGCCGAAGCCGCCGCGTAGCGCCTGAAGCACCGCCGAGCAAGCCGCGGCGCCGTCGGGACGAGGGCCCGGCAGGGTCAGGAGGTTCCACACCATGTTGGTGGCGCCCCACCCGTGGCTATCGCTTGCCCCGACGACGAACCGGCCCGTCCGCCGCGCGAGCGCCACCACGGAGTCTCGCCGGGCGCGGGTGATCTCGTTCGCCTTGGGCGCGGCGTTCACGATCTCGAACCCGTCCGCGCCCGCGGCCACCAGCGAGTCGAGCCGCCCCCAGTGATTGTGCTCGTACTCGGGAAGCGACAGGACACTGAGCGCGCCGTACACCGAGTCGCTCTCGCGCAGCAGGAGCTCGAGCGCGTCGAGCGAGCGATTGTAGCGCCGCTGGTCCACCGGTGCCGAATCGCCCAGCAGGACCACGTGCGCGCGCCACGCGCTGATCTCGATGCCGGGGCACAGCGCCGGCGCGCCGGCGTGCGGCCGGAGGCCGCTCACCGTATTGTGGTCGGTGACGAACACGGCGTCGAAGCCGGCCCGGCGGTGCCAGCGCAGGTTGGCCTCGGTGTCGAATCCGTTCATGAGGGTCCCGCGGACATCGTGGGAGACATTGGTGTGGCTGTGCACGTCGAACACCACGACATCCGGGCCGGCGCCCGCGAGTGCCGCCATGGGTCGGTGCCAGAGCAGTCCCGCACCCACGAACAGCGCCAGGCCGGCCAGCGAGAGGGTCAGGAGCCCGAGCTCCCGTCGGATCGGCGCGCGCGGCGGCGGGCGGTCGCTCCAGGCGATCCGCCACCACAGGGCCCGCCCGCCGCGCCAGCCGAGGTAGAGCGGCAGCAGTCCGATCAGGAACCAATGCAGCCGGCTCATGCTCAGCATCGAGACGCCGTCCCACACCGTGAACAGGGGCGCGAGCAGGACGTACAGCGGTGGATAGGCGAGGTGCAGGGTCGGGGCAAGGGGATCGCCGAGCGGATCAGCCAGCGGCGGCGCCGACCAGGCGCGGGCTGCCAGGAGCCCGGCTGTCAGCCCGAGGGGGACAAGAAGTCCGGCGC
>JBOHSB010000238.1:0-6945 GCA_050733015.1 Gemmatimonadales bacterium | reverse complement strand
GCGCGGCGCTGTGTCGCGTCGCGTCGCGTCGCGTTTGCCGCTGACGCTCGTCGACAGGTGGCGTGGCTGGAGCGCTGTCTGGGCGAGTACCGCGGCGCCGTGGTGGCCGTCACGCACGACCGCTACTTTCTCGACAACGTGGCGGGCTGGATTCTCGAAATCGATCGCGGCCGAGGCATTCCCTGGGAAGGAAATTATTCTTCGTGGCTCGTGCAAAAGCACGAACGGCTGGTTCGCGAGGAGAAGCAGGCCAGTGCGCGGCAAAAGACGCTGGAGCGCGAGTTGGAGTGGGTGCGGATGGCGCCGCGTGCGCGGCAGGCCAAGAGCAAGGCCCGCATCACGCGCTACGAGGAGCTGCGCGAGGAAGCCGAGCGGCAGACCGAGGGCACGGCCGAAATCCTCATCCCCGTGCCCGAGCGCCTGGGTGACGAGGTGGTGATCGCCACGGACGTCGCCAAGGGCTTCGGCGACCGGCTCCTGTTCGAGAACTTGACGTTCGCCCTTCCTCGGGGCGGCATCGTCGGCGTGATCGGCCCCAACGGCGCGGGGAAGACCACCCTGTTCCGGATGATCACGGCCCAGGAGCCGCCCGACGCGGGCACGCTCACGGTGGGCTCGACTGTCAGCATCGCCTACGTGGACCAGAGCCGCGACGCGCTCGACGGGGAGAAGACCGTCTACCAGGAGATCAGCGGCGGGCAGGACCAGCTCCAGTTCGGCCGCCGCACGGTGAACGCGCGGGCCTACGCCGCGGGCTTCAACTTCCGCGGCGCCGACCAGCAGAAGAAGGTGGGCACGCTCTCGGGCGGCGAGCGCAACCGGCTCCACCTGGCCAAGCTGCTCAAGAGCGGGGGCAACCTGTTGCTGCTGGACGAGCCCACCAATGACCTGGACGTCGACACGCTGCGGGCCCTCGAGGAGGCGCTGCTCGGCTTCGCGGGCTGCGCCGTGGTCATCAGCCACGACCGCTGGTTCCTCGACCGCATCGCGACCCACATCCTGGCGTTCGAGGGCAACAGCGAGGTGGTCTGGTTCGAGGGGAACTACGGCGAGTACGCGGCGGATCTCAAGCGCCGCAAGGGCGTGGACGCGAACCAGCCGCATCGGATCAGGTACAAGAAGCTGGTGCATTGAAGGACGGAAGGGCGGAAGGACGGACGAAGGTAGCCTGTCATCCCGAGCGAAGCGAGGGATCGTGCCGGCTGAGATCGAGACCTCCCGAGGGTACCGCAAGGCGGCCATCATTCCACCGACGAGAGCCGCGAGGTAACAATTCCGTCGCCTCTGAACGCCTCGTTCTATCGCCCGTTTGTCCTATCGCCCTCTCGTCCCTCTCGCCCGTGTCCCCGTAGGTCGGCCTCCGCTATACTACGGCGATGACGACCCCGCACAGCCGCATTCCCTACCTGCCGGCCCGCATCGAGGGGCTGTCAACGCTCTCGATGAACCTATGGTGGAGCTGGAGCCGTGAGGCGCGGGCCCTGTTCCGCTCGATCGACGAAGCGCTGTGGCACCTCACCCGTCACAACCCCCTCGAGCTGCTCTGCCGGGTCGATCCGGCCCGCATCGCGGCCTGCGCCAGCGACCGCGACTTCCTCCGGCGCTACGACGACGTGATGGCCCGCCTGGCCCACGGGACGACCAGCCAGGACACCTGGTTCGCCCACGCCTACCCCGAGCTCAATGGCCGTCCGGTGGCGTACTTCTGCGCTGAATTCGGGCTGCACAACTCGGTACCGATCTATTCCGGCGGCCTCGGCGTCCTCGCGGGCGACCACTGCAAGGCCGCGAGCGATCTGGGTCTGCCCATGGTCGGGGTGGGCCTGTTCTACATCAAGGGCTACTTCGACCAACGCCTCCGGCTCGACGGGTGGCAGGAGGACAGCGACGAGGAGTACGACATCAGCCTGACCCCGCTGGTGCCGCTCACCGGCGCCAAGCAGGAGCCGTACCTCACGGTGGTCGAAACCTCGGGGCGCCCGGTCCACGTGCGCGCGTGGCGGGTCATGGTGGGCCGGGTGCCGCTCTACCTGCTCGACACCAACCTCGAGCTCAACCACCCCGACGACCGCGCGCTGATGAGCAAGCTCTACGCCGGCGGACCCGACCTGCGCCTCCGCCAGGAGTGGATCCTGGGCGTGGGCGGGGTCCGCCTGCTGCGCGCCCTCGGCATCAAGCCGGCCGTGTGGCATGCCAACGAGGGGCACGCGGCGTTCATGATGGTGGAGCGGCTGCGGGAGTACGTCACCCACGGCGTGCCCATCGACGACGCGGTGCACCAGGTCCGGGCCCACAGCGTGTTCACCACCCACACGCCCGTGCCGGCGGGGCACGACGCCTTCGCCGTGGAGCAGCTGGAGGATGTGGCGGGGCCGGTCTGGGAGGAAATGAAGATCGACCGCGAGGCATTTTTCCGGCTGGGCGCGCACCCGGACCTCCCGGGCCAGTTCCACATGACCGTCACCGCCATGCGGCTGTCCGCCGGCGTCAACGGGGTATCGCGGCGCCATGGGCAGGTCTCCCGGAACATCTGGCGCGATCTCTGGCCCGGACGCCCGTGGGAAGCGGTGCCCATCGGCCACGTGACCAACGGCGTGCACCTGGCCACGTGGATGGCCAGCCCGATCATGGGCCTGCTCGACGAGCACCTGGGAGCGGACTGGGGCGCGCGCCTGGACGAGCCCGGATTCTGGGACCAGGTGCTGACGCTGGACCACCAGCGCATGTGGGAGACCCACGTCCGGCTCAAGCAGATCCTGGCGAACTTCGTCCGGGAGGAGGCCCGCCGGCGGTTCGCCACCCAGATGAAGGAGGCCGCCCAGGTGGTCGGCGCGGGCACCCTGCTCGACCCGACGGCGCTCACCATCGGATTCGCCCGGCGGTTCGCGACCTACAAGCGGGCCAACCTGATTTTCCGCGACCTCGATCGGTTGCGGCGCCTGCTGGTGGACCCCTGGCGCCCGGTCCAGATCATCTTCGCCGGCAAGGCGCATCCGGCCGACAACCCCGGCAAGGAAGTCCTCCAGAGCGTCTACCAGTTCACCCGTGACCCCGAGTTCGAGGGCCGGGTGGCGTTTCTCGAAGACTACGACATGCACCTGGCCCACCTGCTGGTGCAGGGCGTGGACTTGTGGCTCAACCTGCCGCGGGTGCCGCTTGAGGCCAGCGGGACCAGCGGCATGAAGGCGGCGCTCAACGGGATTCCGCAGCTGAGCACGCTCGACGGCTGGTGGCAGGAGGGCTACGACGGGCTCAGCGGGTGGGCCATCTCGCCGGCCGGCGAGAGCGAGGATGCCGACGCCGCCGACGCCGACCGGTTCTACCGGCTGCTGGAGGAGCAGGTCATCCCGCTCTATTACACCCGGAACGCTGCGGGCGTCCCGCTCGGCTGGGTGGAAAAGATGCGTCACGCGCTGCGCCTCGCGGGCTCGAAGTTCACCGCGCGGCGCATGATTCAGGACTACGTGCAGGAGCATTACGCTCCCGCGATCGGCGGCGAGTCGTCCGGAGACGACCCGCCGACCGCTTGAGGCTCGAAAATGGTCACCGCACTCGAGACTGCTGCTCCACCCCTGACGACGGCGACCGGGACCTCGGTCTCCGTCGTCCACGTGGCGGCGGAATATTTCCCCTACGCGCGCACCGGCGGCCTCGCCGAGGCCGTGGCCGGGCTGGCCCACCACCAGCGGGCGGCCGGCCTCAACGTGCTCGCGATCCTGCCGCTCTATCGGACGGTCCGCGACGTCGAGCCCGACCTCGAGCCCGTCGGGCCGCCCTTCCTGGTGCCGATCGGCGGCCGGACCGAGGAGGCGCGTGTGTTCCGCGTGGTCGGCGCCGGCAGCCGGGGCCCGCAGGTGTTCTTCATCGAGCACCTCGAGTACTTCAACCGGCCGGGGATCTACGGCGAGAACGCGGTGGACTATCCCGACAACGCGCGCCGCTTCGCCTGCTTCGCGCTGGCGGTGCTCACCGCCTTGCCCCGGCTGGTGACGGGCCCGGTGCTGCTGCACGCGCACGACTGGCACACGGCCCTGCTCCCCGTCTACCTTCGGGCCACCCCCGTCGGCGATCGGCTGGCCGCCTCGGCCACCACCGTACTGTCGGTGCACAACCCGGGCTATCAGGGTCACTTCCCACCCGAGACGATGCCCGACATCGGGCTGCCGTGGGAGATCTATAACTGGCGTCAGCTCGAGTGGTACGGCAAGGTGAACTTTCTCAAGGGCGGGATCGTCTTCACCGACTTCGTCACCACGGTGAGCCCCACCCAGGCGAACGAGCTCCGGACCCCCGGGGGCGGGTTCGGCCTGCAGGAGAACTTCCGCTGGCTCGGCGACCGCCTGGTCGGGGTGCTCAACGGCATCAACCAGCGCGAGTGGGATCCGACCACCGACGCGCAGATCACGGCCCAGTACTCGTCCGAGCATCTCGACGGCAAGCGGCGCTGCAAGGCGGCGCTGCAGCGCTCGTTCGGCTTGCCGCAACGGCGGAAGACCCCCGTGTTCGGCATGACCGGACGGCTGGTGACACAGAAGGGACTGGATCTGATCCTCGGCGCCGAGCAGGTGCTGGCGAGCGACGCCCAGTTCGTGTTCCTGGGCAGCGGTGAGCAGAAATACGAGCAGGCCCTGGTCGAGCTGGCCACGTCCGCACCCAACCGGGTCGGGGTGCAGCTCGACTTCGCCGACCGGCTGGAGCACCGCCTCATGGCCGGCGCGGACATATTCCTGATGCCGTCGCTCTACGAGCCCTGCGGCCTCACCCAGATGCGCTCCCAGCGTTACGGGGCCCCGCCGATCGTCCGCAATGTCGGCGGCCTGCGGGACACGGTGGAGGACGGCGTGAACGGCTTCTCGTTCGGTCCCTACACCTCCGAGGCCTTCAGCGAGGCCGCGTTCCGCGCGCTCGATTGCTACGCCGATCCCGCCCGCTGGCAGACGATGATGCGCCGGGGCATGGCCCACGACTTCAGCTGGGAGCGGTCGGTGGGCGAGTACCTCGAGGTGTACCGCCGGGCCCTGATCCACTCGAGGGCCAGGTGAACGGAGCGCCCATGGACTTCGTATTGACGCTCCACAGCCATCTGCCCTACGTGCTGAACCACGGGCGCTGGCCGCACGGGAGCGATTGGATCTGCGAGGCGGCGGTCGACACCTACCTCCCGCTGCTCGAGACCCTGCGCGCCCTGGGCGCCGAGCAGACCCCGGCGCCCGTGACCATCGGGTTCACGCCGGTGCTCGCCAACCAGCTCGCGAGCCCCGTGTTCGTGCGCGAGATGGAAGCGTTCTTCGAGCAGCGGCTGGCGGCGTGCGACGCGGCGCCGGCCTCGCTCGCCAAGACCGGCGAGACTCACCTGCTCCCGCAAGTGGCCTTCTGGCGCGAGCGGCTCGGCCGGCTCCGCCGCCTGTTCCACGACATCGACGGCGACCTGATCGGCGCGTTCCGCGCGCTCGAGACGTCCGGCCGGCTGGAGATCATCGGCTCGGCCGCGACCCACGGCTTCCTGCCGTTGCTCGCGCGCGACGAGAGCATCCGGTTCCAGCTCGCCGTCGGCACGGCGGAGCACCGCCGGCTCTTCGGCCGGGCGCCTCGGGGATGCTGGCTGCCGGAGTGCGCCTACCGGCCGCGCGGGCCGTGGGCGCCGTGGCCCACCGGGCCCCGGAGCGCGATGCGCCGCGGTATCGAGGAGCACCTGGCCGACGCGGGGTTCCGGTTCTTCTTCGTGGACTCCCACCTCGCATCCGCCGGCCGACCGCTGGGGCTGTCCGGCGATCCGACGGCGCTCGATCCCGAGGTGCATCAGCCGGTCGCGCGCGCCGGAGGGGGGCCGGCCTCGCGATCACCGTATCACGCCTACCGCGTCGCCCACACACGCGGCACCGATGTGTCCGCGTTCGTGCGTGATCCCCGCGCCTCGATGCAGGTGTGGAGCCGGTTCGAGGGCTATCCCGGCGACGGCGTCTACCTCGAGTTCCACAAGATGCGCTGGCCCGGCGGCCTCAAGCTGTGGCGAGTGAGCGGCCCAGGCGTGGATCTCGGCGCCAAGGAGCCCTACGACCCCGACGTGGCCGGCGACCGCGCCCGGAGCCACGCCAACCATTTCGCGGGGCTGCTCGCCGGGATCGCCGCGGACGAGCCGCGCCATCGCGACGGGGTGGTGGTGGCGCCGTTCGACACCGAGCTGTTCGGACACTGGTGGTTCGAAGGCCCGGACTTCCTCGGTGACGCCTACCGCGCCCTCCGGGGCCGGAGCGGAATTCGCCCGTCCACCGGCTCGCAGCACCTGGATCGCCATCCGACGCGGTCCGCCATCCGCATGCCCGCCGGCTCGTGGGGCGCCAACGGCGACTTCTCGATGTGGCTCAGCGACCAGACCGCGTGGACCTGGGAGCGGCTGTGGCCGCTCGAGGAGCGCTTCTGGGAGGCGGCCCCCGCGGCGCTCGCGTCGGACGATACCCGCTTCATCCTGGCGCAGGCTGCTCGCGAGCTGCTGCTCGCCCAGTCGTCCGACTGGCAGTTCATCCTCTCGACCGGGGCCGCGGCCGATTACGGCGAGCGTCGCTTCCGCGAGCACTGCAGTGACACGGAGGAGCTGCTCCAGGTCCTGGAGGACCGCTCGGCGGCGGCGCTCGACCGCGGTCACCGGCGCGCGGCCGAGCTGGCCGAGCGCGACGCGCTGTTTCCCGACGTGCTGCCCGCGCTGGCCGCGGTGCTGGCGGGGTCGCGGTCGCTGGTCGTCGGCTGACGCATGGCGCCGATCCGGTTCGCGTTCGGCCTCCACCTGCACCAACCCGTCGGCAACTTCGACTACGTCTTCGCGCAGCACGTGGACGACGTCTATCGCCCGGTGCTCGCCGCGCTGGCCGACCACGAATTCCTGCCGGCCATCTTTCACCTGAGCGGCCCGCTCCTCGAGTGGCTCGAGCAGCACGAGCCCGCCTACCT
>JBOHSB010000237.1:0-7748 GCA_050733015.1 Gemmatimonadales bacterium | reverse complement strand
AGGATGACCCGCGCGTCCACGGGCCCGGTCGGGCAGGCGAGCCGGCCGCGCACCTCCAGCGCCGCGACCAGGGGCCCGCGCGCCAGCGCGCGCACCGCCACGGGCCCGTTCAGGTGCCGGGTCCGATCGCGGGCGCGCGGCGCCCAGGTGTAGGTGTCGCCCGCGTCGCCGGCGGACTCGAGACCGAGCAGCGACGGGTAGAGCAGGCCGGTGCGGCGATCGGCCAGCGTGACCGTGCCGTCGCGCGCCACCGTGAGCGCGACCAGGCCGTTGTCGAGGCTGCGCGGGCCGGCGCGCACCGCCGTCTCCACCGCGGCGCGCTGCCGCTCGGCCGGCTCGAGCACCGCTACGCCGAGGCCCGGCACGGCCGGCGCCCGGAACGCGACCCGCACGATGTCCACCTCGTCCTGGTCGGGATAGTGGCGCGGCGCGTCCAACCGCTCGTATCCCGT
Organism: Gemmatimonadales bacterium; assembly: GCA_050733015.1. GTDB lineage: Bacteria > Gemmatimonadota > Gemmatimonadetes > Gemmatimonadales > GWC2-71-9 > CAVVWJ01. Next base: position 7,296 of record JBOHSB010000237.1, on the reverse strand, counting down.
CGCGCGACCCAGCGGCTGGAGCGCGACGGGTCCGTCGGCCCCGAGCAGCGTGATGGCGCGGGCCCCGTCGCCCCGCCGGGGCTCGCGCCCTCCCGGCGGACCGACCAGCACGTCCCGACGGAACCACGTCAGGTCGGCGATCACGACGCCGCCGCTCCGCTCGCGCGCCGCCGGATTCCACAGCACCAGGCGCGGTGAGGTGTCCTCGGGGTGGTCGCGCGCGTGGTCCGGATCGTTGCCGATGAGCGCGTCGAGGCTGCTCCGCGCGATCTCTCGCCCGGTCTGCAGCGCGTCGTCCAGCCGGCCGGCCACCCGACGCGCCACCGGGTCCGACGTGCAGCCGCCGATCGAGTCGTGGAACTGCGAGCGGATCAGCGTGCGCCAGGTGTCGCGCAGGAGCGGCCGGCGGTCTCCCCGGCCGCCGGCCAGCGCCAGCGCGGCCAGTGGCTCCGCGGTGCGCTCGAGCAGCAGCTCGGCTTCGGCGTGACGCCGCTTGAGCGGGGCGCGGGTGGCCTGTACGCCCTGCAGGGTCCAGGTGTAGCCGTAGCTCCAGCGCAGCTCGCCGTGCAGCACCGGCACACCGTTGGCCTGCGACTCGACCGCGCGGAAGTATTCGTCGAACCGCGAGACCCGCACCTCGGCGTTGGGCTCGAGCGCGGCGAGCAGATCGCGCACCCGGCCGATGGCGGCCGGCGCGGCGTGGTGGTCCGCGCCGACCGTCACGGCCAGGTGCGATGTGGCGGCGCGACGCACCAGCACCGGCTTGAGGCCGGACCAGGCCTGGCGCAGGCGCGGGGGATCGTCCACCAGCCCCGAGCCCGCCTCGTAGCCGTCCGGCGGGAGGTGATGGAGCAGGATCGACCGGCCGTCGGGCGCGTACCAACGGAACAGGTCCCCCTCCTGCCCCGGCTCGCCGCCGAGCCCTCGCCAGAGCACGCCGTGGCTCATGCCGAACTCCACGGCGAGCGCGGGCCACGCCGCAGGGTGGCCGAACGCGTCGGGCGAGTACAGCACTGCGCCGCGCCCGCCCAGTGCCTCGGTGTCGGCCCGGCCCAGGAGAAGGTTCCGCACCAGCGATTCGCCCGACGGAACGATCTCGTCGGCCAGCACGTACCACGGACCCACGTGGAGGCGGCCGGCGCGGACCAGCCCCGCGACGCGGGTGCGCTGGTCGGGGCGGACGCGCAGGTAGTCCTCCAGCAGCACGGTCTGGCCGTCGAGGTGGAAGCTGCGGAATTCAGGGGAGGCGTCGAGGCGGTCGAGCAGGTCGTCGAGAGCGGGAACCAGGCGGGCGACGAAGGCCGCGCGGGGAAGGTACCACTCTCGGTCCCAGTGGGTGTGCGGGATGAGATGGACCGTCAACCCCGACACCGGGCGCCCTAGTGATCGCGCGGGCGGAAGGCCCAGAGCGCGATCTTGAGGGCTACCAGTGCCACCAGGGCGTAGGTCAGCGCGCCCCACTGGATGCCCGAGGTGATGCCCGAGGCCCACGACTCGACGTTCATGCCGACGGTCTTGAAGGTCGTACCGGCGACGTTGGCGAGAATGAGCGCGTATTCGACCATGGGTGCCTGCCTGGGCGATGCGGCCTCGGCGTGAGCCACGGACGTCGGTCATGCCGAGCGTAGGCCGCTGTCATGCCGAGCATACTCAAGTGCCATGCCGCGCCCACCGTGCCGTCGGACCGGGCGCAGGCAGTCGGTTCGCCGAGTGCATGAACTGGTATGCGGAGGCCAGGCAACAGACGTGCGGATCGCATACCACGCCTGTCTCTCAATCTAACCGGCGGGTCGCCCTGCGGAACACGTCCCCGTCCAGCCGCCCGGCGATGGAGGTCCCAGGCACCTCCATGGTCCCGTCCGCCGCCATCCGAAGCTCGATCACGTCCGCCGACGGCCCGAACCACCGGGTGCTCGGCTCCAGGTCGGATGGGTAGACGAAGTCGGGCAGGGCCGCCGCCGCCAGCGCGGCCTGGGAGCCGAGCCCCGACTCCGGCATGGTGCCGGCCCACAGGCGAACCCCGTGCTCGCGCGCGAGGCGGACCACCCGGCAGACCTCGGTGAGCCCGCCCATCCGGTGGACCTTCACGTTCCAGACCCGCGGGCCGTCGAGGTCCACGAGCTGCCGGGCGGCTCGCTCGCCGTGGAGGGTCTCGTCCACGCACACGGGGGTGCGGAGCGTCTGCGACAGGCGTACGTGGCCAAGCAGCTCGTCCGGTGCGAGCGGCTGCTCGATGTAGAGCAGGCCGGCGCCGTCGAGCGCGCGCAGGGCGGCCTCGTGCTCGGGCCACTCATACCCGCCGTTGGCGTCCACCGTGAGCGGGATGCCGGTGCCCTCGAGCGCCCGCCGCGCCGCCGCCACGGGCTCGGCGTCCCAGCCGGGTGCCACCTTGATCTTCACCCGGCGGTAGCCGTGCGCCATCGCGCCTTCGATCCAGCCCCGCAGCGTGGCCGTCGAGCGATCAGGCGGGATGCCCAAGGCGATGCCGCATGGGATCCGTGGCGCGGCGGTCGCGCCGAGCCGCTGGGCCAGCAGGGCCGCGATCCCGGTGCCCCGGCGGTGAGCCTCGAGGTCCCACGCCGCGGTCTCGAGCGCGGCGCGGGCGAACGGGTTCCCCCGCACGCCCTGGCGCACCAGCGCGTCCACGGCCTCCGGGCCCTCGACCTCGCGGCCGAGCAGGCGCGGGATCAGAACCTGCTGGAGCAGCAGCCGGGCCGAGCCGAGGGTTTCCTCGGAGTAGAAGGGGAGCTCAAAGGGCGGCGACTCGCCGTAGCCCTGATGTCCGGAATCGTCGTGGAGGATCACGACGAGGGAGCGGCGAACCGTCATCGTGCCGCCGGAGATGATGAACGGCTCGGTGAGCGGGAGGGCCAGCTCGAGGAGGTCGATGGAAGTCAGGCGCATCGGGTGACGGCGGCGAAAGGTGTGAGCGGGTGGAGTGCGTCGAGACCGAGTACCGCCTGCTTCATCCCGAGCGCAGCGAGGGACCTTCGCCGCCGCGCTCGAGCCATTCCCGAGCAAGGTCCCTCAGTGCACTCGGGATGAGGATACGACCCCTCAGCCGCTCCCACCCGTCCCTCCCTCGCACACATCGAGAAACCGGAGCTCCCCGCCCTTCCGGTGCACCACCCCGGCCCGCTCGAGCTCCAGCATGCCCGCCACCAGGCCGTCTTCTGGATGGAAGAAGAGCGCGTGCAACGCACGCTGAGTCCGGGAACCCGCCCCGGCAGGATACTCGGCCAGCGGGAGCTGGAAGAAGGTGTGCAGCTCGACGCTCTCGCAGCCGGCCCGGGCATAGTCGAGCACCACCCGGCCCGAGCAGACGTTTCCCGAGCCCACCAGCGGCGGCAGCCGCAGCCCGTCGCGTTGCGCCGCGCGCAGCACGCGCAGGTTGCGCTCGCTCAGGTCCCAGCCGCCGTAGGCGACGCCGGCATCGGCGTCCCACAGCCGGTTGAAGCACACCAGCGTGTCGGCGTCGGCCACGGCGGCGAGCATCTCGCGCTGGAATCCGTCGTCGAACCGCGCGTTCATGAGCTTGATCGCGAGCCGAACCGGCGCGCCGTCTGCGGCGCGCCGGATCTCGCCCGGCACCTCGCGCAGCCAGCGCAGGATCCGCTCGCGCTCATCCGCCAGCGCGTCGCCCGCGAGGGTCGGCGAGAAGTCCTTTTCCAGCGGTAGGTCGCCGGTGCCCCACGCCGCCGCGATCCGGCGCGTGGTGTAGCGGTACTCGGCCGACCGGAACGGCTCGCCCAGGCGCGGCAGGTGGTACTTGACCGACGGCACGGCCAGGAGCGCGCCGGCCCGCGTGAGGTCGCCGCCGGCCCGCACCAATTCCAGATAGTCGTCGAACGAACGATCCCATCCCCTCCCCTTCCACGTGACCGTCCATCCGGCACGCCCCCCGGCCGAATTGCGGCCCTCCACCTTCATCCGGGTCTCATGGATGGCCCAGGCGCCCATCGAGCGCGAGCCCGCCTCGTCCTCGGCGATGACCGTCTTGAGCACCACGAACGCCAGCCCGGCCTCGCGGTCGGCCTCGAGCTGGTCGGCGTTGAGCGAGAGCTGGCCCGATCCCTTTCCGATCGGGTGGGGCAGGTCGTAGCCGAGGTAGCGCGCGGTGAGATCGATGCCGTACGCCTCGCGGATGTGCGCGGCCGCGTCGCGCGGCATCGCGCGGCCGAACCGCTCGAAGTCAGCCGCCAGCCGCTCGCGCATCACGCACCGCGCGCTCGACCTCGGCGCGCTCCTCGGGTGGGAGCGGCGGTCCCCACGGATCGTCGCATGCCTCGGCCGGCAGCGCGCCGTCGGCCGCGGCGGCCCATAGCATGCGCCGGACGTATCCCTCCATCGGCGGCACGAACGTCGCCTCGGCGAGCCGGTCGCAGGCGGCCGAGCGCGCGTGGAAGGCCGGCCAGTCGCTCGCGGCATACGCGCGGAGCAGGCCCGCCTGCAGTCCGGGAAGCGCGGCGCCCATCCCGACCAGGGCCGCCCGCGCGCCGAGCATGACGGAGTAGCCGAGGAAGCGGTCCTCGCCGGTGATGAGCAGCTTGTCGGGGTGCGCACGCAGGATGCCCGCCAGCCGCTGGAAGGTCATCACCGAGTCGAGCGTGGCGATCTTGATTCCGACGACGCCAGGCAGGTCGAGGATGGCATGCAGGGTCGCGTCGTCGTAGGCCACGCCGCCGGCGGCCTGGTACAACCAGAAGGCGATGACCGGCAGCTCCCGGCTCAGGCGGGCGTGATACTTGACCGCCTCGTCGCGCTGGGGGAAGGCGAGCAGCGCGTCGGCGCGGCCGCGGCGCGCCTCGATGGCCATGGTGATGTCGCGGGCGCCGGCGACGATGATGCGATCGGGGAGGGCCTCGCGCCACACCTCGAGCACCACGCCGCGCTGCTCGGCCGAGAGGTGCGGGCCGCGGCCGGTGTGGGCCCAGACGGCGACGCCCGCGATCGGCTGGTGGCTCATCCAGGCGGCGTAGGCCAGCTGGGCGGCAGCGTCGATCGCGTCGCCGCGGAACGGCACCGGCACCGCCGGGACTAGGCCCCACTCGAGCCGCTCGGCCAGCGAGCTCACCCGTTCACCATGCTGACCCGCGGTGGTGCTCGCGGAGGGAGGTCATCGGCCGGCGAGCTCGCGAGCGTTGCCGCTCTCGATGGCCGTCCGGTCGGCGGGCGTCAGGTCCAGCAGGTCGAGCTTGGCCCCCGCGTTCTCCGGCAGCCGCAGCGGCTGGCCGGTGCCGAGCACGAACCGGTCGGCGCCCACCGTGCGGAGCAGCGTCTGCAGGTGATCCTCGGGCGGTCCCCAGATCCAGCAGATGTCCCACCAGACGCGCGAGGCCTCCTCGGGCGTCGAGCCGAAATGGACCTCCTCGACGAACGGCCGGTCGGCGTGGGTGAGGAGGAGGCGGACCCGGGCGTCGCTTCGGATCAGCGCGCGCACCGCGGCGGCGGGGAGCTCCGGCGCGCCGTCGTTGGGATGGCGCTGCCGTCCGTCCTCGAACCGCACGGCGAGCGAGAGCGCGATCCCGGCCTCGCCGCACGCGGCGGCGAGCGCGCGCATCGCCGCGCCCGCGGGATCGAGGCCGTAGAACGTCGGGTCGGCGCGGACCGCTGGAGCGCCCGCGTCCGATGCGACGCGGAGCGTGTCGCGCCAGTCGCCCAGGCCGGGATGAACCGCGGGCACGGGCCGGAGGCGGGGCTGCTTGCGCGCCGTCTCGAACAGCCACGGGTTGCCTTCGGTGGGGTCGCGCCAGAACACGCCGGGGAGGTGGGTCACCCAGGCCTCGTCCAGGCCGACCCGGTCCATCGCCGCCAGCACCGCATCGGGTGAGGTCCCGGGCACGCGGCGGAACGGATACGAGCCGAGGAAGGCGTTGACGTCGGTGCGCATCAGTCCGAGGGGAACGCGCCGGTGGGAAAGATGGCGGCGGCGTTGCGCCAGCGGACCCGCTCGAGGTCGGCGGGAGGCAGCAGGTGCTCCAGGTAGCGCAGCTTGGCCCAGCCGGTCTCGATCGTGAGGTCGCAGCCCCACAACAGCCGCCCGACGCCGACCGCGTCGAGGCAGGCCTCGAGCATCCCGCCGTCCACCCCGCTGCCCGACAAGTCCACGTACACGTTGGCGAGCGGCCGGAGATCATGCAGCGAGTGCAGCCAGTCGCCGCCGCCGCCGATGTGGGCCAGCAGGAACGGCACCCGCGGGTGGCGCGCGGCCAGCTCGCCGAGCTCGCGCGCGTCCGACGCCTCCTGTCCCGGCCAATCGCCGCGGCGGTGCTGCCAGATGTGGTGCAGGATGGGGACGCCGCGCTCGGCCGCCAGCCGGCACACCGGATCGAGCAGCGGATCGTTGGCGCGCCGGCTGGCGGCGAGCTTAATCCCGATCATGCCCGCGTCGAGACAGCGGCGGATCTCGGCCAGCGACTCGGCCGTGTAGTTCGGGTTGACCGCGACGTAGCCGCGCACCCGGTCGGGATGCTGCCGCTGGAGGCCGAGCAGCCAGTCGTTGCCGTACTGCAGGTCGGCGAGCGACGGGAAGTAGGTGGGCGAGGTCGCCCCCCAGCTGCCGAGGATCGAGGCGACGTGGATGCCGATGCCCACGCGCTCTCCCGCCCGGAGCCGGCTGGTGTTTCGCTCGCGCCAGTCGGCGCGTGGCGTCCGGTCGTGGAGGAAGTGCGCGTGGACATCGATCAGCACTCGGGGCTACCTCCGGTCTGCTCGGTCGTCGCCCGGCTCCTCGACGCCGCCGAGGCCGACGTCGTCGGCCTTCCGGCGACGCAGCTTGAGGTCACTGTCCTGGCGTTTCTCGTCTTCCTGAATGCCATCCTGATCGTCGGTATCGTCGAGGTCGTCGACGGCGGGTTTGCGTGGGGACATGGGTGCTCCGTCGCTATGCGCGCACCGGCGCGCGGAGACCGGCCGGGGGTGTTCGGGCAATCTAAACCGGGAGGGAGCGGACGCGGTGGAGACGACAGCCTCCTCCCCACCCCGAGCGAAGCGAGGGAGGGACCTTCTCCGCCGAGTTCGAGCCATTCCCGGCAAGGTCCCTCCCCCTCCCGGCGCTTCGGGGGCGGGATGAAGGTCAGGCGAGCCCTGCCAGCGCCTCCCCCAGCGCCCCGACCGCCCGCTCTACCTCCCGCTCCCCGTGCGCCATCGAGACGAAGTTGTACGGGCTGCGCTTGAACAGCACCCCACGCCGCGCCGCCTCGGCCGCGACCCTCGCGCCCACCGCCTCGTCGTGGAACAGCAGGCAGCACATCTCGGGCAGCCCGCCGACCCCGCGCACGTGCCGCGGGTGCCGCT
>JBOHSB010000236.1:0-17248 GCA_050733015.1 Gemmatimonadales bacterium | reverse complement strand
CAAGGTGAGCTACGACCTCGAGTACATCCGCCGCCAGAGCCTGCGCGAGGACCTGCGCATCATGTTCAAGACCATCCCCGTCATCCTCCTCCGTCGCGGAGGCTGGTAGGCGCCGGCGCCTCGACTTCCGAATTCCGCCTGAGCCCGCGACATTCCGTCCGCCCATTGAGAATCCCGTCGGCGCCGCCAGGCAGCCGGCCCATACGACCGTTGCCCACAGCCCAGGCCCACGGATGAGTAATGGCATCGCACGGGGAGAGCGCCGTCCCAGCTCGATGGTGACTCGGAGGAGCAGGCCACAATGTCGCCGGTGACCAATCCCACGCGGGCGACGGAGGACCATCCGACCCCCTCCCCCGCGCTCATCCTCGCCGGGATGGTCGCGCTGGCGCTGGTGCTCCGGTTCCTGCGCCTCGGCATGTGGAACTTCGAGGCGACCGAGATTTTCACGCTCCGGGACAGCGTGGTCCCCCAGTGGCGCAATCCCCGTCCGCTCGGCTATCTGCTCAACTACTACCTGGTGCGCCCGTTTCACCCGCTCGACGAGCTCGGACTGAGGCTGGTGCCGGCGCTCGCCGGCGTCGCGGCCATTCCGGTGTTCTACGTGGTTGCCCGCCGGCTCCTGGGCGTCCGAGCGGCCCTCCTGGGCACGCTGCTCGTGACCGTGAGCGGCCTCCATGTGTTCTACTCCCAGTTCGCCCGCTACTGGTCGCTGGTGTTCCTGTTCTCCGCCATCTACCCCTACGCTCTGTACCTGGGCCTGTGGGACCGGGACCGGCGCTGCACGATTATCGGGGTGGTCACGCTCATCCTGGCCGTGCTGTCGCACCCCGTCTCGATCATCGCCCTCGGCGGGCCCATTCTCTGGTTGATGTGGACCTACCTGCGGCCCGCCTACCTGCGGCAGGCCTGGAGCTACCGGAGTGTTCGGTGGGGCGCGGCGGTGGCGGCGACCCTGTTCATCGTTCTCGCGATTCATCTGACCCCGATGCTGGCGAACTGGATCGTGATGCACGATACCCATCCCGGCACGGGGCAATTCCTCCTGCCCCCCAAGCGGCCGCCCGGGATCAAGCAGATCGTCCTGCTGATGGGATACTTCGAGAGCCTCTCCCTGCCGGTGGTGCTCGCGGCCGCGGCTGGTATCTACCTACTCTGGCGCGAGGGCGATCGCCGCACCGCCGTTTGGATCGCCAGCGTTGCCGTGTTCCACCTGCTGTTCATCGCGCTGATCTCGCTGCGTACGGCGGTGTCGCTGTTCTACCTGCTCCCCGCCGCGCCGGCGTTCTACTTTGCCGCGGGCGTGTTCCTGGACCGGGTCTTTCAGGTCGATTGGCGGCTCCGCCCCAACTGGCTGATGCCGGCGACGATCACCCTCGCCATCATCGCGACCGGGCTTCCGACTCTGGTATCGCAATATCTCAACGGGCGGCGCTTCGATTTCCGCGGCGCCGCGCAGTGGCTCGAGCCACAACTCTCGGCCGGCGACATCGTCGTGTCCGACCAGCCCATGGTGCTGGCGCACTACCTGCCCGAGGCCAAGGTGGGCAAGCTTCGGCCAGACCCGGCATCGCTGGCCGACACCGTCCGAGCCCTGAACCCGGGACACAGACTCTGGATCGTCGCCCCGGCACCGGCGCACGCGTTCCGCACCAACCTCGAGGGCGGCGGGTTGGCGCGGTGGCTGTACGACAATTGTCAGGTGGCGAATACGGTGGGTCGAGGGCGGATCGACTTCCGGCAACAGTATCTCGAGTTGTTCCGCTGCCCGCCGGCAGGGGCGGCGGCCGCGGATCGCTGAAGCGCCAGGCCGTCGAGGGCTGATCCTCATGCCGGCGCGCACCGGCTCCCAGTTCTAACTGATGCCCACAGCTCCGGTAGTCTTCATCGGGCGGGGATCTTCTTGGACCTGCTGTGGACGATCGAATGGGAGGTGTGGCCTGGGTCTTGGCCGCGGTCCTAACCGCCTCGCTCGCAGGGGGCGAGCCGAGGCTGATCTCGCGTTACAGCGACGGGCGACGCACTGATTTCCGCGGGTGGCGCACCAAGCGGCGCCCCGTTGTGGGGCCAGTGCCAGCTTCGGAATACCGTAGGGATCGGTCGCGTGGACTTCAGGCAGCGATATCTTCAGGTGTACCGCTGTGGCCCAGAGCTGCCCGGCAACGGCCGATGACACGAGCAACGCATCAGCGAGACAGCGGGAACTGCTGGTTTGTGGAGTGTACGGCGGCCGGGGCGAGTCCCTTCCCGATCAGCACGTTCCTATACAGCTCCTCCCACCGGTCCACGACTCGCGCCAGACTATAGCTGCTGCCAATGCGCTGGCGGCCGTTCTCGCCCATCCGGCGGCGGTCTACGTCGGGGAGCTCCATCAACCGCAACATGGCGCCGGCGAGGGCCCCAGAATCGCGCGGCTCAACCAGGAATCCCGTCTGCCCGTCCAGGACGGCCTCCCCGGTGCCGCCCACCCGAGTGGCGATGATCGGAAGTCCTCCGGCCGATGCCTCAAGTAGCACCATCGGCATGCCTTCCCACGCGGACGACATGACGTAGCCGTCTGCCGCGCTTAGAAGTGCCGGTACGTCCTCGCGGACTCCCATGAATCGCACGGCGGACCCGAGTGCGAGGTCCTGAGCGAGCGCCTGTGTCTCGCCCTTCAGGGATCCGCGGCCGACCAGAAGCAGCACGGCCTCCGGGCGGCGCTCGTGCACGGACGCGAACGCGCGGAGCATGTTGGGGTAATCTTTGGCGACCTCGAAGCGGCCCACCGCGATCCACGCGAAGCGGTGGTCAAGGTCGAGCGCCCGCCGCCGCGCCTCCCTGGCTTCCGGTGCGACCGCCTGGTAGGGCTCCGGATCCACACCGTTCGGGATGACACTCAGCAGTTCGCGCGGCACGATCCGTTCCCGGATAAATCGATCGGCCGCGACCTGGCTGATGATTGTCATATGATCCACCAGCCGATTGGTCAGGCGATAACCGGCCATGAGGAATGGCCCGCCCTCGTACACGTTGTGGATCGTGGATACGAGCGCTGGCACCGGAGTCACCAACCGGAGCGCACGTGCCATCAGGTTCGCGTGCACCATATGGCTGTGCACGATGTCCGGCCGCCACTGGTGCACAATCTCTCGCAAGCGCACGAGACCGCCCGGGTCTGGAATACCTCTGGGCATCTCCAGCGACTCGGTGTCCAAACCCAACCGCCGGGCCTGGAATCCCATCGGCCCGAGCGCCGTGAGCGAGACGATGCGGACGTCGTGGGCGCGGCCTTGCAGCCCCAACGCCGCCGACAGAAGTTGGCTATCCGCGCCGCCCAGGCCCATGCTGGTCGAGAGGAACAGAATCCTCACACGTCTCGCTCCCGGGACCCCGCGACTCCGCGACGCAGGATGCGCTTGAGACTGGACGGGGCGTAGGAGTACGCATGGCGGGCCACAGAGTACACGTACATCCACCGGGGAAGCCGCAGCTCCCGCACGCTCTGCGCTTGCACGCGGGCGAGATCCCGCTGCCGCTCGACGTACTGAAGGGTCCGGTGAAAGTAGCTGGCGTCGTGCACGTAGTGTTCGCCCAGGACATCAGGAATGTTGGCGAAGTGCCATCCCGACTTGGCCACGCGTAAGTAGAACCGCAGGTCGATGAGGTTGTTCACGATCGGGTAGCCGCCGGCATCGACCCATGCCTCGCGGCGGAACGTGGCGAGGGTGTGCGCGATCGGGACGCCTTTCGCCATGTCGGCGCAAATGGTCGCATGCTCCGTCGGCGGCATGCGTACATACCGTTCCCCGCGGCGCTCGTCCACCAGCACGTAAGAGCCGCCCACCATCCCCACCTTGGGGTGCGCATCGAGCAGCGTGACTTGAAGACGCAGCCGGTCAGGATAGCTCCGGTCGTCGAAGTCCTGGCGGGCGACATACTGGCCGCGTGCCTGCGCGACGCCGAAGTTGTATGCGGTGGCGGGTCCCAAGCGACCGGGTGCAAACACGCGGACTCGTGCATCCCGCTCCTCCAGCCTGCGCAGACCACTCAAAGTGGCGTCAGACGAGCCGTCGTCGACGAGCACGAACTCGAAGTCGGTGAAGGTCTGCCCCAGAATGCCGGGAATGGCCCGGTCGAAGTACGGCTCACCATTGTGAACGGTGCAAACGACACTAACGCGGGGGGTCACCACGCCTCCCGACGACCCGGCCGGCTGAGCGAACACAACCGGCTGCTCCCGAGCCGCTGGCGAGCGAAGGCACGGATCTCGGCCGCGGGCGTCATGCTGAAGGGCTCCGGTCGGCGGACGGCCGGGGACCACTTCGTGCGTCGAGCCTTGGCACCGCTCCCGGCCCGACCCTGCCTGGAGCGCGCTGAGACGTGCGCAACGCGGCTTTCTCGAGGATCCCACCGGCGGACTGTGCCCGCGACAATCCCACGAGGGCCGCCAGAATGAACCAGACCGGCTTTCGATCCTCCCAGGTCAGTGGGAGCATCGCCGTCGCGAGGGTGGCAAGCAGCACCAGCGCGAATCGTCGCTCCAACTGCGGCAGGGTCAACACCGCGCGGAAGGTGGCCAGCAGCATCGCCAGATAGAGCGTCAAGCCCACGACGCCCTCCTCCACGAGCACGGACAGGTAGGAGTTGTGCGCGACCAGGCTCTCCGACCCGAGCTGCGGCGTGATGGCGCGGACAAACCCCCCGCTACCGTATCCCATCATCGGCTTGTAGACGAACGCCCTGATGCCAGCCACCCACAGCTTGAATCGGCCACCTAGTCTGAGGTCCTCCACCTCGCTCTGAGTCGTGGCGAGCCGATTCACGATTTTCTCAGGTACATAGGCCGCCGCGAGGCCGCCACCGATCAAGAGAATCGTCAGTGCGGTGGCAAGCTTCCTGGGGGAGAGTTTGGTCATGCTGAGGGGTACGATCGTGAGCGCGACTATGCTTGCCAGCATTCCTCCCCGCGACCCGGTGAGGAGGATGGACACCAGGCCGATGAGCAAGTACCCTCGGCAGGCCCACCGGAGGAACCGCTGTCGCGCCACTATGCTGAGGTACCAGGCCATCGGAAGCGCCAAGACCAACGTCATCGCGAGATCATTGGCGTCGGCTCCTCCCGCTGCGAAGCGCCGCAACTGCTCCCCTTGCCTGCGATACAGCAGGACCGTGGCGACGGACGAGACCCAGGCCCCCAGCACATAGGCGCCGAACAATCCGACGACCCGACGCCACGACGTTGCTAGTTCCCAGATCATGAACAGCACGAGAAACAACTGCACAAAGGTCCAGAATTTTGCGGGCAACCGGTCCGAGGAGAGCATGAACAAGCCACACGCGGCCGAGATCACGAAAAGAAACGCCGCGACGTGCAATGGGTGCCATCGCCGGACCCGCGCCGTGCTCGCGACGGCGAACAGGGCGATCGCGAGGGCCAGGCCCCCTGTGGCGCGGCTGACGATGGCAACCCCGGGGACCCGGATGATGCTCTCCCACGGCAGCGAGAAGATAAAGAGCCAGAGCGCGGCGTAGGCGAGCGAGATCATTTCAGACACTCTCGATCAGCTGGATGTAATGATCTACCGCGGCATCCATCGTGAACGGGACGAGCGCATCCGCGGGAACGGCGTCGCCCGGCCGGTCCAGCGCCTCGACCATTGCCGAGGCCAGCCCCGCCACGTCTCCGACACCCACCAAAGCGCCGAGCCGGCCGTCTTGAAGGATCTCCCGTGGGCCGCTGGGACAGTCGGTCGATACGACGCGCGTACCCACCGCCAGCGCCTCGATGAGCACGGTCGGCAGGCCCTCGAACACCGACGAGAGGACGAACAGCGCGGAGCGCGCCATGCAGGCCATTGCGTCGTCGCGAAAGCCGGGCAGGCCGACGTCCGCCCGCACCCCCAGCTCATCGGCTAGCGCCTCGAGCCGCGGACGCTCCTCACCCTCTCCCAAGATCATCAGGCGCGCCGGTCGCCCGCGGTGAACCTCGGCGAAGGCACGAACTAGGGTCCGAAAGTCCTTCTGCGGCGTGAGCCGGCCAACCCCGAGCACCACCGGCGGTTCCCCCGGAGCGAACCAAGGGTGGTCGGGCTCGCGGCGCGCCATCGCCAGGACCGCCGGTGTGATGACCGGATTATAAAGGACCTGCACCCGTTCGCGGGGCAGACCCGAGGTACGCGCGAGATCGTCGGCCGCGCCGTGCGAGACGGCGACGACGCTGGCCGCCCACGGGTAGAACATTCGCAGCAGCCGGGGCTCCAACGCTCCGCCGAGCCGCCCCCGCGTCGATTCGGACATGGTGTTGTGGACGGTCACGACAACCGGCGTGCGGTTGCCGGCAAGCCGGCCGGCCCACAGCGCGATCAGATTGGCATGGCTCATGGACGAGACCAGCACCCTAGGTCGCTCGCGCCGCAGATACCGGGCAAGGGGCGCCAGGCTCTTGAGCAGGCGGTTGGCCCGGAGATCGACCACGCGAGCCTGGGGCGGTAGCTGGTTGAGGAACGCACCCGTGGCCGAGGCGAGCACGACGTCCACCGGGACCCCGCGCTCGGTCATGCCCTGGACCAGGTTGACGACGACGCGCTGAGCTCCCCCACCCCGTACGGTGGGCAGGAAGAACGCGATGGGCCCCGTGCCATTCGTGCTCACGCCGCGCCGGACGTGCCGCCGCCGCGGAGCCGTGCTCCTCGGCCGCGGTCCGTCATTCGGCCCGCGCCCGCTCGGCAGCCAGCGTCAAGCGGGCCGATCGGCGCCGGAGCAGATCTTCGATCCGACGAAGGGCCCAGGTACCGTGCGGGCCGAGCCAGACCTGCGGCCGGGTCCGCGCCGCCAGATAGACGGTGGCGGCCGCCGCCAGGGCCGAGATGGGAAGGACGAACACGCTCTTGAGATGCGCGCCGCGGGCCACCTGCGCCGCGGCCGCGGCGGTGAGCGCGACCAGCGTCGCGAGCAGCGCCGCCGGCATATGGGCCCGAAGGAAGCGGACCCAGGTCACACCGGTGACAACGCGGGTGAGCCACGCCATGCTGACCCAGTTGAACGCCATCGCGAACGACACCCCGACCGCGACCCCGCCGATCCCCCAGCGTTGCCCGACGATCGCGCCCAGCACCACCAGGCCGCCGTAGCTCCAGATCAGCACGGCCCGCACGTAGACTCGACCAGCGGCCTTCGAGCACTCGTCGCTGATCCGGCTGCTCATGCGAAACAGCAGGCTGATCGAGAACAACCGAAACGGCATTAGCACGCCACTCCACCTGGGCCCCAGCACCACGCCGATGAATTCCGGTGCGAGCACCCAGAGGAACGTGCTCACCGGCAGGGAGACCAGCGCCACGAGGGCCAAGCCCCGCTCGTAGGCGTTGCCCAAGCGCTCCCGTTCGTCCTGCAGTTGCGAGAGCAGCGGGAACAGCACCCGCATGACGATGCGGCCGAAGGCCGTCGCGGGCATCACCATGAGGCTGTAGGCGCGCCCGTAGAGGCCCAGGGCGGCGGGGCCGAGGTAGCGACCCACGAAGAAGTTGTCGCCCTGCTGGGAGATGACCGCGCCGATCTGCCCCAGCGAATGGCCCAAGCCGAAGGTCAGCAAGTCGCGGCTGGCGGCCAGGTTGAAGCTGGGACGGAGCGAGTGGCGCGCCGCGGTGTACATGGCCAGCATTCGCAGCGCCACCTGGCAAAGGTTCGCGGTGGCCAGCGACCACACCCCCGCGCCGTGCCACGCGAGCGCCACGCCCACGAGCGCGTAGCCGACGATGTAGCTCCCCACATCGAGCGCGACGTACAGCCGGAATTGCAGCTTGCGCGTCAGCAGGGCCTTGGACACCGTGTTGAGGCCGTCGAGCGGAAACATGAACGCCACGAGGCGAAGGACCGGCTCTACCTCGGGGATCCGGTAAAACCGCGCGATGACCGGGGCGCCGAAGAACACCAGCGCGCCGAGCACGAGTCCCAGCATGAAGGACAGGGTCGCCGCCACACGGATGTGGAGCGGATCGAGCTCACGCCGCTGGATGATCGCCGGGCCCACGCCGATCTGTGAGACGATCTGCGAGAGCGCGATCACAACCGTCGCGGCGCCCATGATGCCGAACTCGGCCGGCGTGAGCAGGCGCCCGAGCACCATGAGCACGAGCAGCTGGACCAGCCCCTGGAGGCCCGTGCCGGACAGGGTCCAGAACATGCCGGCAATTGCCCGCCGGGTGAGACCCTTCTCGACCGTGCCACCGGGACCAAACGACATCGTCCCACGCTCGGGGGGCGAGTCCGTGTCGCGCAGCGTCATGTGGGATCGGTGGCGCGGGGCGGCGCGCCGATCGGTGAGATCGGTGACATGGACTCGGTGGCTGTGGCCCTGGCGCGCACCAGGGCCGGAGAGAAGACAATCACGGTTCGGTTGATCGCCCGGCTATCGCCCGGCGGCCTCCGGCACGCGCGCGGCGCTCGGACGCTCATCGTAGCCGTAGCGGCGGAGATCGTCACGCAGCAGATCGTCAAGGATGACCTGTTGGCCGGGCGCGAGATCGTCGCGCCAACGGTTGCTGGTGCTCCTGATCTTGGCATGTTTCACCGCCCGCTCGAGCGCCGGCGATGCCGGCAGCTCAGTGAAGTCGAGCACCTGGCCGAAGGTCTCCATGGGTCGCTCGCAGAATGTCTCATACTTGACCTCGAGGAACAGCCGGGGGTCGAGCTGCTTCCGAGCCGCGTCCATCGCGCGCATCTGAATGCGCCACTCGATCCCGGCGAGCGCCGTGAACGAGCGGTCGTAACTCTCCCACAGCACCTGATCCTCGGGAGACAGCAGGCCGGCCCGCCAGCCCTGGGGGCCGTACCACCCTCGCCAGAAATCGACGTGCAGCAGCGAGCTCGCCACCGCCCGGCCATCACGCATGATATGGATGAATCGAGCGTCCTCGAAGACCTCGTTGAGGTACCCCATGCGCGACCAGCCGGTGATCTTGATCAGCATCCGGTTGCGCCGCGCGGTGAGCATGGCGCCGAAGGCCTGGTGCAGCTGCTTCTTGACCCGGGCGCTGACGTCGGACTTCACCAGATCACGGCACGGCTCCGAGAAGCCGTACGCATGTCGATCCCAGAATCGGTAGCTCTCGCTCGGCCGGATCTTCCCGCCGAACAGTCGCCGCAGGAGCGGTTTGTCCAGGGCGCTCACGGCCCAGCGGTTCCACTGGGGCCGATCGGGATTAAGAATGGTGAATCCCGAGAGCCACATGACCTGCTCGTGGTTGGCAAGCAGTCGATGGAACAGCGTCGAGCCACAGCGGCCGCTGCCCACGATGATGATCGGTTTGATGATCTTGGTCATCTCAAATCCGGCGGTTTCGGACGGATGGGCGAGCGCCCGGCGGGCGCCTCATGAATGCAGCATTTGGTGGCCGGGAAGCACGATCCATGCCCCTACGGCCCGCTTCTGGTCGGACCGTTGCCCCGAGTTCCGACCTCTGGGTCGCTCTGGCCCAGCCCGGCGCCAGCGACGTAAGGCAATATACCACAGTAGGATGGACCTGGCACCCCAGGAGGGGCATCGCGGCAGCCCCGCGATGGGCTCACGAATGCCGACGAGGCCACACGAGGGCCTCCGAGGTGCCCCTGCGAGCTGGGTCTCATCCTCGCGTCCTACCCTGTGGCCCGCGCGCCACAGGTGGGAGAAAATAGTGAATCGCTAGAGCCAGTGGTCGAGATTCCGGCCGATCAGCACCGAAGTCTCCGCAATGTCGCCCCGGAAGTGCTCCGTCAGCTCGCGGCGCAGTGCCGGTGGGAGCGCGGGGGGCTTGCTCATGGTACGGCTGCGGAAGCGTCGCACCCAATTGGCGGCGCGTGTGGGCACGAGAGGCTGGAGCGCCGAGCGGAGAGTCCGACTGGCGAACATGCGCTCGAGCAATCGGCTCTTCGGCATGCCACCTGCCGCGTGCGGCGTGTCCACGTCGGGGCGGAAGGCCGGATCGACACCCACGAACCGATAGACCAATTGCGTCATCCCCACGGCGTCGCGCCTGAGATCGTCGAACAGGGCGACGTGGATCTGTCCCCGGGGAAAGCGGTCGACGTAGCGGCGGACCTGGTCGGCGTATCGGCTCACCTGCATCCAGCGTGAGTCCGGGCGGGCCCACTCCGCATCGGCGCGAAGGTCCTGGGCGGGATCCAGCCGGCGGCCGCGCCGTCGCAGGTACATGAGGTAGTCCGAATAGGCGCGGTCGACCGGCTGCCGCAGACTGGCGATGATGCGTGCGCCCGGGATGAGCGCGCTGATCCGGTCCGCCGCCTGGGGGCATTCGAGGTAGATGGGCGAGGCCTCGCCGACCGCCCTCGCGTCGCCCGCGCCGGCGAACAGGGCCTCGTACTCCGCCCGCGTCTTGACGGGAAACCGATGCACGTCGGGATCGCCGTACAGGAGCCGGCCCGACTCGTCCAGGCCATAGGCAAAGTAGAACGTCTCCTTCACCGGGCTCATGTACACTGCCGGATGCTCGGAGAGATACCAGTACAAAGCCGTGGTGCCGGCCTTGGCGGCGCCGACGATGATGAAGTTCGGTAGGGTCAAATTGCCTCCTTCGGGCGCGGGAAACATACACCGGCCCGCGGGACCGCCGCTTCGCTCACGCGTATATGCAACGGATATCGTCTCTTGCAGCGCACCAGAGGCGAACTCTATATTGCGGGCCGTTCCGCGGCCCGATCAAACCTACGGCAATCCCGATGCTTCCGGCCGTGATTCGCGAGGGTCATGCCCGCCGAGTCACGCGGCTTCGATTTTGCTTAGGACCGACCGACCAGTTGCGTCGTTCCCTGAGTCCCGCACAGCGAGAGGCGCATCCGTGAGTGCCAGGACCAGAATCTCCCTCCTCATCCTGATCGTGCTGGGGCTGCACGCCCTGCCGGTATTGTCCTACCAGGGCGTCCGGCAGACACGATGGCCCTTCCTGGTGTGGGCCATGTATGCCCGATCCTATCCCGCCGGTCCCATCGAGGTCGTGCTCCGGAACCTCGTCGCGGTCTCGCCCGAAGGCGAGCGGCGGGAGGTGGACGCGAGCGTCGTCGGGCTCAGCGGCCCGGCGTACCGCAACAATTATCTGGCGCCGTTCAGCCGCGGCGACTCGACCGCGGGTCGCTGGCTGATCGACCGCCTCAACCGTCTCGGTCCCGACTCGGTGGCGCAGATCCGGCTCGAGACCGTGCGCTACCGGCTGGTCGATCCTGGCGTCGCGGTGGATACGCTTCCGGCGATCGTCTACCCGACCGCCCCCATCGCCGCGAGGTAGCGTATCCCTCTCATCCGTCGCCTTCTCGACATCTGGAACGCCTTCTGGTTCCCGACGACCACGGCATTCAACCTGGCCTGCGTGCGCATCGTCGTGGTGGCCGTGGAGATGGTGTTGTTCTTCCCTTCCCTGGGCTACCAGATCGGCCTGGCGAACAGCAATACTCACTTTCAGGACCCGCAGCCCCTCATCCGGCTGGTCACGGCCATCGTGCCCCGAGACGTACTGTTCACGCCCTCGGGCCTGACCGCGGTGTACTGGGTGAGCATGGCAGCGGGTTGTCTGGCGATCATCGGGTTGTTCACCGGTCCGTCGCTGTTCGTGTACGGGCTGGGCTACGCGTTCTTCGTGAGCCACGCGTATTCGTACGCCGACGTGCATCACCGCGAGGCGCTGTATGCGCTGTTCGTGCTGGCCCTGGCGTTCTCGCCGGCGGGACAGTGCCTCTCGGTGGACGCGTGGCTGCGACGGCGGAAGGCCCGACGGTCCGGGCACGCGGCGCCGCTCGACCAGCGGACCGACATGGCGATGTGGCCACTGCGGTACCTGCACGTCCTGCTCTCGATGACCTACTTCTCCACCGGGATCACGAAGCTGCTGTCGGGTGGGCTGCGGTGGATGAACGGCTACACCCTGCAGAACGACATCTTCAGCGACGCCATCAACCGTAACATCCCGCTGGGCATCTGGCTGTCGCACCAGCACACGCTCTGCGTCTTCCTGTCGATCGGGACCATTCTGTTCGAGACGTTTTTCTTCGTCTCGCTCTTCCTGCCTCGGCTCGCGCCCCTGTTCTTCGCCGGCGGCCTGTGCTTCCACCTCGGGCTCCTGGTGACCTCGGGTCATCCGTTCTTCGAGCACATGCTGCTGAACGGCATCTTGCTGGTGTTTTACGACCCGGACTGGTTTCCCACGCAGTGGCGCCGCCTGACGGCTGCGCTGGGCCTGGCGCCGGCTGGCGCGCCCGCCGAAGTCAAGGGCTAGCGCGCCGGCCGGTCAGGCCTCCTTGGGAAACACCCGGACGTGGGTGGGCGACACGTAGACCCGCTGCCCCTTGGTGACGGGCGCGCGGGCGAAGTGCCCGCGCGGGAGGTGCGCCTCGATCGTGCGGCCATCCTCCACCAGGTCGAGCTCCACCCGGATCACGGGCCCGAACGCGCGGACGTGACGCACCACCGCCTCGAGCGCCCCCGTGGTTACCGGCGCGGAGTGCAGCTGCACGTCGTACGTGCGCACGTAGGCGATCCCCGCCTGGTCGCGCGCCTCGGTCCACTCCGGCGCGTCCAGCTCGCTCTCTCCGATGGTGACCCGCCCCTGATGCACCCGGCCGTGGAACAGGTTGACGTCGCCGAGGAACCCGTAGACGAAGGGGGTGGCGGGGCTGTCGTAGACCTCCTCGGGCGTGCCGCTTTGCTCGACCCGGCCCTCGTTCATGATGACGACCCGGTCCGAGACCTCGAGCGCCTCCTCCTGGTCGTGGGTCACGAACACGCTGGTCACGTGCACTTCCTCGTGCAGCCGCCGAAGCCACCGGCGGAGCTCCTTCCGGACCTTCGCATCGAGCGCGCCGAACGGCTCGTCGAGCAGCAGCACCTTCGGCTTCACCGCCAGCGCGCGGGCCAGGGCGACGCGCTGCCGCTGCCCGCCGGAAAGCTCCGACGGCCGCCGCTTCGCGAGCACGTCGAGCTGGACCAGCTTGAGCAGCCCCATCACGGTGTCCCGGATCTCCGCCTCCGAGGGCCGCAATGGTTTGGGCCGGACCCGGAGCCCGAACGCGATGTTCTCGAACACGCTCATGTGGCGGAACAGGGCGTAGTGCTGGAATACGAACCCAACCTGGCGCTCCCGCACCGGCTGGGTGGTCGCGTCCTCGCCGTGAAAGTGGATCGTGCCCTGGTCGGCCGCCTCGAGACCCGCGATGATGCGGAGCAGGGTGGTCTTGCCGGAGCCCGAAGGACCGAGCAGCGCCACCAGCTCGCCACCCGGGACGTCTAGACTCACGTCGTCGAGGGCGACGAAGTCGCCGAAGGCCTTGCGCAGGTTGCGGACCTGGATGCTCATGCGGCGATCCTTTCGAGTGAGTCATCGGTGTCGGCGCGCTCCGCGCCCGAGCGCCGCTGCCGCCACTCCACCAGCGTCTTGAGCGCCAGCGTGACCAGCGCCAGCAAGGTCAGTACCGATGCCACGGCGAAGCTGGCGGCGAAGGCGTACTCGTTGTAGAGGATCTCGACGTGCAACGGCAGCGTGTTGGTCTCCCCCCGGATGTGGCCGGAGACCACCGACACGGCGCCGAACTCGCCCATGGCGCGGGCGTTGCACAGGATGAGGCCGTAGAGCAGTCCCCACCTGATGTTGGGGAGGGTCACCCGCCAGAAGGTCTGCCAGCCGCCGGCACCGAGCACGATCGCCGCCTCCTCTTCCTCGGTCCCCTGCTCCTGCATGAGCGGGATGAGCTCGCGGGCGATGAACGGCGCGGTCACGAAGGTCGTCGCCAGCACAATCCCCGGCACGGCGAAGATGATCTTGACGTCGTGATCGAACAGCCGGGGCCCGAACCAGCCGTGCAGGCCGAAGAGCAGTACGAAGATCATCCCGGAGATCACGGGCGACACCGCGAACGGCAGGTCGATGAGGGTGATGAGCAGGTACTTGCCCCGGAACTCGAATTTCGAGATACACCACGCGGCCGCGACGCCAAAGACCAGGTTGATCGGCACGGCGATGCACGCGACGAGCAGCGTCAGCCTCGCCGCGCTCAGCGCGTCCGGCTCGCGGATGGCGTCCAGGTAGGCCGCGAACCCCTTGGCCAGGGCCTCGTGAAACACGAGGACCAGCGGGAGCACCAGCGTCAGCGCGAGGAACACGAGGGCGATGCCCGTGAGCACCCACCGAAACAGGGCCGGCTCGCCGGTCGCGCGCTCGATCGCGCGGGGGGCCGTGGTGGCCGAGCGGGAGAACGCGATGGTCGCCATGAGTCAGGCCCCCGCGCGGCGGCGGGCCGCCCACTGGAGCAGGTTAATGGTCAGCAGCAGCGCGAAGGACGCCACCAGCATGACCAGGGCCACCGCCGTGGCGCCGGCGTAGTCGTATTGCTCCAGCTTGGTGATGATCAGCAGCGGGACGATCTCGGTCTTCATCGGCATGTTGCCCGAGATGAAGACCACCGATCCGTATTCCCCGATCGCCCGCGCGAACGCCAGCGCGAACCCGGTCATCAGGGCCGGCGTCACCGTCGGCAGCACCACGCGCGAGAAGGTTTGCCACCGCCCGGCGCCAAGGCTGGCCGCGGCCTCCTCCACGTCGACTTCCAGATCGTCCAGCACCGGCTGCACCGTCCGCACCACGAACGGCAGGCCGATGAAGATCAAGGCCACCGTGATGCCGACCCAGGTGTAGGCCACCTTGATACCGAGCGGCTCGAGGTAGCGGCCGACCCACCCGTTGGAGGCGTAGAGGGTGGTGAGCGAGATGCCGGCGACCGCCATCGGCAGCGCGAACGGCAGATCCACGATGGCGTCCACCACGCGCCGGCCGGGGAAGCGGTAGCGCACCAGGACCCACGCCACCAACAGGCCGAACACGGTGTTTACCAGCGCGGCGACCAGCGAGGCGCCGAAGGTCACCCGATAGGACGCGAGCACACGGGGGTTGGTAACGGTCCCCCAGAAGTCGGCCCAGGAGAGATCGGCCGTGCGCGTGAACACCGTCGCGAGCGGAAGGAGCACCATGAGACTGAGGTAGGTGCAGGTGATCCCCAGGCTCACACCGAACCCGGGGAGCACGCCCCGCGAGGACTGCCGCATCGTCATCCCTTCGTAGGGGTAGACATCCAGCCGAGGCTAGCGCCCCGGCTGGTAGATCTGGTCGAACAGGGCCCCATCGGCGAAGTGGGTCTCATGGGCCTTCTTCCACCCGCCGAACACGTCGTTCACCGTGACGAGGCTGATCTTGGGGTACTGGGACGCGTACTTGGCCGCCACCGCCGGGTTCCGCGGACGGTAGAAGTGCTTGGCCACGATCTCCTGCCCGGCATCGGTATAGAGGTATTCGAGATAGGCCTGGGCCACCGCCTTGGTGCCATGCTTGTTGGCCACTTTGTCCACGACCGCCACTGGCGGCTCGGCCAGGATGCTGAGCGACGGCGGGACTACCTCGAACTTGCCCGGCCCCAGCTCCTTGATAGCGAGCAGGGCCTCGTTCTCCCACGCGATCAGCACGTCGCCGATGCCGCGCTCGACGAAGGTCGTCGTCGAGCCACGCGCCCCAGCGTCGAGCACCGGCACGTTCTGGTAGAGCTTAGTGACGAACGCCTTCGCGCTGGCCTCGTTGCCGCCGGGCTGACGCAGCGCCCAGGCCCAAGCCGCCAGGTAGTTCCAGCGCGCCCCTCCGGACGTCTTGGGATTCGGCGTGATGACCGTGACGCCAGGCCGCGCCAAGTCCCCCCAGTCCTTGATGTTCTTGGGATTACCCTTGCGCACCAGCAGAACGATGGTCGAAGTGTAGGGCGCGCTGTTGTCCGGCAGCCGCGACTGCCAGTCGGCCGGCAGCAGCCCACCTTTCTCCGCGATCTGGTCGATGTCGTATGCCAGCGCCAGCGTCACGACGTCGGCACCGAGCCCATCGATGACCGAGCGGGCCTGCTTGCCGGATCCGCCGTGCGACTGGCGGATGGTCACGTCCTGGCCGGTCCTTCCCTTCCAGTAGGCGGCGAACTGGTGGTTGAAATCCTCGTACAGCTCGCGCGTCGGATCATACGACACGTTGAGCAGGGTCACGGGCTTCGCATTCCCCTGGGCGCCGGCCGTGCCGGCGCCGGCTACCAGGGTGCCAAGAGCCATCAGAAAGCGAGTCGTCTTCACTGGGCCTCTCCTCGAGGTCATCAGAAGGAGTACTGAACGCGGGTGGCGACGAAGTTCTCCGTCTCCCGATCGCCGGTGGCGGCGCCGCCGGTGAACGTCGTGTGCTCGTAGTCGACTACGGCCTTGATCGCCTTGGCGAGGTACCAGTTGAGCCCTACCGCCCACGCCTTGGCCTTGCTCGGGGTCGTGGCCGGGTTGGCGAACGCCGGGAACGTCGCATCGTCGATGCTGAGCTCGCCGTACCGCGCCGCGAGCTCCACCGCGCCGAAGGTGCCGGCCTTGGGATCGAACGGCTTCTTGGGCGCGGCACTGCGCCAGGAGTTCTTCTCGCCGGTGAGGAAGAACGAGCCGGTCGCCTGCCAGGCCGTGTGCTTGAGCCTGGTGGTGGCGAAGGTGGCCCGGCTCACCGCCTGCCAGGATTGGATGTACTCGCCATGGAGGCCGAGCGGACCAGCATAGAAGTAGGCCTGCGGCGCGAGGCGCTGACGACGTCCGTCCGCGAACACGTTGTTCGCCGGCGTGGTGGTACTCGAGGTGTATCGGAACCAGGTCTGCTGGCCAGCCGTGCGATAGCCGGCGAGCTGCGGCGCCGCGGTGGTGCCGCGCTCGATACCGGTGCTGCCGGCGACACCAAGCCCCAGGCCCTTGAGCGTGCCGGTCTTGAACGGCTGCAGGAAGACGCGGCCGGCGAAGTCCTTGGCGTCGCTGACGTCGCCATCGCCATTGCCCAGGTCGGGTACGCCGTTGAACACGCCGGCCTGCCAGGCGACGAGGCCGCTGTCGACATCGCCCGAAAGCTGAAGACCGACGTCGCGGTTGGGCGCGAGGTTGGTGGGCATGCCACGCTCGGCGAACACGATGTCGCTGGCCGACTGAAGCCGCTCGAGATCTACCGGCGGCTTGAACTTGCCCACCCGAACGGCGAAGGCCGGGGAGATCTTCACGTCGGTGTAGGCGTCGAACAGCACTGTCGTACCCTGGCCGAAGTCCGGCTGCAGGCGCATCTCGAGATATTTGCCGACCGTGGCCTCGAGGATCGGCCGGGCCCGGCGAAGGAAGAACGTGTTGGTCACGGGCACGGCGCTGTCCGAGAGGAAGAACCTCCCGTCGGTCTGGACCAGGCCCTTGAGG
>JBOHSB010000235.1:0-4706 GCA_050733015.1 Gemmatimonadales bacterium | reverse complement strand
TCGTAGCTGTGGGTGCGGCAGATTTCCGGGAAGTGCGCGCGGGAGCTCTCGAGATTGTGATTGAACCGGGTCACCCCCGCCGCGGCGAGGCGCTCCGCCTGGCCCGGCTTCAGCAGGCCCAGCGACGTACAGACGTTGATCTGAAGCTCCGCCTTGATCTGGCGGACCGCCTCGCAGATCGTGTCGAGATCCCGGTCGGACGGTCCCCGGGTGCTCGTGACCATGCAATACTTCACCGCGCCCATCGCGGCGGCCTCCCGGGCCCCGGCGACCAGCTCCCCGACGGACTGCAGCGGGTAACGCTCCACTCCGGTCGCGAACTGGACGGATTGGCTGCAGAAGGCGCAGTCTTCCGGGCAGAGGCCGCTCTTGGCGTTGCGCAACACGTGTATCCGTACGTCACGACCGTGGTAGCGCGCGCGCAAGCGGAAGGCGGCGTGGAGGAGCGGGAGAAGATCGTCGTCCGGCGCCTGAAGCGTTGCGAGCGCCTCATCCGGCGTGACGTCCCTTCCATCCAGGATTTACTCAGTGAGGCGATTCCAACGCGTGTTCGTCGAAGGGTGAACCGTGATGTCGTGGGGGGTTGTCAAGCTCCGGGAGGTAGTTCAGTGCTCGGGTGTGGCTGAGACCTCGGTTGGACCTCAGCCCTCAGGGCACGGCCCACTCGACCTTTCTCCGCGCAGCCGCGGCGCATTGCGGCACGGAGTGCAGTAGGCCGAGATCTCCGGCGCCCCGGCGACTTCACGCCCGGACTCCTGGAGCGTAACCGCCGCGCGAGCGGTCCAATTCCCGCAGCGGAGGCAGCGCCACTCCTCCCTCACCTGGTCCGGTTCGGCGGCGTCGCGAACGACTCGGCGTCCGCGTTCGTTGATGCGCCGGATCCGCACCGCCACGCGGCCCCCAACGACACGGGTCATCCGCCAGAGCGCCATCGCTATCGGCCCCGGCCGGACGGGAGATCGGGTCTTCTACCGTTCCGGGGGATCCCCCTGCAGCGAAGCCGCCGCAAGACGCCCACTGCCGAGGGGATGACCTTACCTGCGCGCATGCCAGATCTCTCCTCCGTCCCCCGGGAGAAGTGCGAGACAGGAGCTACCAAGGCCCCAGCACCGCGTGCCAGGGTCTTGGCAGCAGCTCGCTCACGATTGTCGCCCGGATAGGCCGGACGGGCACCGGCTCGGATGGGAAAGGAGTGGCACCACAGATGAGACGCGCGAACCGCCGCGAACCCCTACTCCCACACGCGTTTGGCGGGGCTTGCCGAGTACGCGCTCTAGCCGAGTCGTGTCTTGTCGAACAGGGGTGCCGGCCACCTCGCGCGTCTCACCCATAGTCCCGGAGGCCGCTTCGGGCCGCCGATCCGCAGCACAACCTGGACGCGCTGAAGGTGGCCGGGCTGCCGATCATCCTGGACTTCCGCGACCCCATGGAGCCTCGCCCGTTCGCCGTTAGCCATATCTTCCGTCAAGCAGCCCCAGTAGGACATCCCTCACGGCCGGAGGGCCTCATGTCCCGCCATGCCTTCGCTCCGCTGGTCATCTGCGTCATGCTGCTCGCCGGCTGCTCGAAGCCGCAACAGGATGAGGAGTTCCCGTCGCCCAGAAACACCAGGACCATCGTCAGCGTCGACAACCGTGGCTTCCTCGACATGACGATCTACGTGATCGACGGCACGCAGCGCATCCGGCTCGGTCTCGCCAACGGCCACAGCGTCACTGACCTCACCATCCCGGCGCAGCTGGTCAGCGGCATGGCACAGCTCAAGTTTCTGTGCGATCCGATCGGGAGCAACCGGGCGCCCGTGAGCGACGAGATCACGGTCGAGCCAGGCGACAACGTCACCCTCGTCATCCCGGCGGCTTGAGTCCAGCCACGGCATTGGGGAAAAAGGAGACGCCCGGTGCGGGCCGCGCACCGGGCACTCCAGAGGCAAAGTACTGCAGAATGGCGCCGCGGACGTTCGAGTCGCGCGTCACCAAAGCATAGACGCTCGAGTGGTCGAAGACCCCTACTCACGCTGCACCCCGCTCACCGCCGCCGCTTCCATCGCATAGCAGTGCTCCGGCCCCGGAAACCGCCCTTCGCGGACATCCGACGCGAAGGCCCGGAAGGCCGCTTCGACGATCGTTCCCACTTCGGCGTAGCGCTTCACGAACCGCGGCTTGACGTCGCCCACGAAACTTCCCAGCAGATCGTGCCCGATGACGAGCTGGCCATCGAGGTCCGGGCCCGCGCCAATGCCGTAGACCGGGATGTCGAGGTGTTCCCACACGTAGGTGGCTGCCTCCCGCGGCATCGCCTCGAGTAGGAGCGCAAAGATGCCGGCGTCCTGGAGAACCAGAGCGTCGGCGAGTATCCGCTGCGCCGCCTCGGCCGTCTTCCCTTGCACCCGGTACCCGCCGAGCTGCGTCTGGTTCTGCGGTGTGAGGCCGAGATGGCCCATGACCGGGATGCCGGCGCGGACCATCGCCCGGATCCGGTCCGCCACGCGCTCACCGCCTTCACATTTGACTGCCTCGCAGCCGGCCTGCGCGATGAAGGCGCCGGCGTTGAGCACAGCGGTCTCGTCGGAGGGCTGGTACGAGAGAAACGGCATGTCGCCGATCACGAACGCGCGCCGGACCGCACGCGTCACGGCGCGCGCGAAGGTGAGCATCTCCGGCATGCCGATGCCGAGCGTGTTCGGTAGGCCGAGCATCGTCATGGCTGCAGAGTCACCGACGAGGATGAGGTCGACCCCCGCACGGTCGGCGTAGGATGCCGTCGGAAAATCGTACGCCGTGACGAACACCGCGCGCCGGCCCTCCTCGCGGAGACGCCGGAGAGTGGTGGTGGTAACCTTAGACGGGGTCATTGTCGGCCTCTGGGAGGCGGGGTCGGAAAACGATGCCGTGCGGCCGGCCCCGGACCGTCCCGGTGGAACCGAATGCGGGAACGGCGTCAAGCAGGGACCGGCGGGAGACGGCGAAGGAGAGACGTAGCGATCCTTCGCCCCCGGCGCCGAATGCGGTTCCCGGGACGCACGCCAGGCCGTGCTCCTCGAGGAGCCATTCGGTGTACTCCTGGGCGGTCAACCCGAGCGAGTGCAGGATGTCGGCGACGCGCGGGAACAGGTAGAACGCGCCGTCCGGTACGGCGCACGCGATGCTGGCGGCCCTGAGCGCGCCGGCGAGGAAGACGCGCCGGGACTCGAGCTCGCCGCACATCGCCGTGACGCACTCCTGCGAGCCGATGAGCGCCGCGAGCCCCGCCTGCTGCACGAATCCCGGCGCGCAGGTCGTGCTGTTCATGACGAAGCGTTCGATCCGCCTGGCGAGCGGCTCCGGCATGATGCCGTACCCCAGGCGCCAGCCGGTCATGCAGTACGTCTTCGAGAATCCGTCCACCACGGCGGTGCGCTCCGGCATCCCGGGGCGGCTCGCGATGCTGATGTGGGGCCTGCCGTAGGTGATGCGGCCGTAGACCTCGTCGCTCACGACCTGGAGATCGTGCCGGACGGCGAGCTCCGCTAGGGCGGCCACCGTCCGCTCGTCAAGCACCACGCCGGTCGGATTGTGTGGCGAGTTGAGCACCAGCACGCGCGTGCGGCCGGTGATCGCCTCGGCGAGCTCGGCCGGGTCCACCGGGCGCGCGTGGTAGGGGTCCACGCGGTAGGGGACCGGGCGGGCCCCCGCGAACCGCACGAGGGATTCGTAGGTCGGGAACCCGGGATCGGGCACCAGCGCCTCGTCGCCCGGTTCGAGCAGGGCGAGGAGGGCATAGAACAGCATCGGCTTGGCGCCGGAGGTGACGATCACGTTCGCTGGGCCCGCCGGGATGCCATGCAACCGCGCCGTGTCGGCGATCGCCACGCGCAGGTCGGGGAGCCCGGCGGCGGGGACGTACTTCGTGTGGCCGTCGCGGAGCGCGGCGATGCCCGCCTCCACGATGTGGGGTGGGGTCGGAAAATTGGGCTCGCCCACCTCGAGGTGGATAATCTTCCGGCCCGCCGCCTCGAGGCGGCGGGTCTTGGCCAGCACCTCGAGCGCGGCCTCGGTGCCGAGCCCTGCGACTTGAGCGGAGATCTGCATGTGGTCCGTTTCTCGCTGCTGACAGGCGGCGGCCCGGGGGACAGCAACGAAACCGCCCGGGGCGCGACAAGCCCCGAGCGGCGGCTTTTTAGCAGTGGATTAACGTGGCCTGCAATACGCGTCAACTCGCCACGAGGCGTTCAATTGTCCTGCTCCCACTAAGACGCTCGAGTGGGCCGATACCCCTACTCAGCCGCGGGACCTGCTTGAACATCTGCGACGGCCCCGAGGTGTTGTCGGCCGTCTCATCTAGAGCCAAATCTGCTCCGATCGCGACACTGCATCGTTGCGGCCGCGCTGCCCGAGTGTTATGGTCTGCCGGTTCCCAACACGACTTTCCCAACCCCAGACGCGAGTATACGGCCGCGTATGTCCACGCCGCTCCGTCGCTTTGACGTCTCGCGCCTCCCGGATGCCGCCAACCGGGAGCTCGAGCACGCCTGGGTGTCGGGGATCGCCGCCGGCGACGAAGCCGCCTTCGAGGCGGTGTTCCGCCAGTACAACCGGCATCTCTACCAGTTCGCGCGTCGGCTCATGCACAACGCCGACGAGGCGGAGGACGTGGTCCAGGCCGTCTTCCTCACGATCTGGCAGAACCGGGCCACGTGGACGGTCAGGGGAAGTCTCCGGGCGTAT
>JBOHSB010000234.1:0-15176 GCA_050733015.1 Gemmatimonadales bacterium | reverse complement strand
CCGGTAGGCCGGCGCGGTGGCGCAGGCGGTGAGCGCCAGGCCGACCAGAACGGAAAGCCCCCGTGGCCTACGCATGGATGGTCTCCCGCACCCCAGGCTCCACCGGGGTTTCAGAGGTCGCGCGCTGACGGCGCTCGACCAGTTTCTGGATGCCCACGTAGAACACCGGGGTCAGCACCAGGCCGAAGAAGGTCACGCCCAGCATGCCCGAGAACACCGCCACCCCCATCGCATGCCGCATCTCGGCGCCGGCGCCGCTGGAGAACACCAGCGGCAGCACGCCCATGATGAAGGCGAACGAGGTCATGAGGATGGGCCGGAGCCGGATGCGGCAGGCCTCGAGCGCGGCCTCGACGGCCGATCGGCCCTGCATGTGGAGCTCGCGCGCGAACTCGACGATCAGGATCGCGTTCTTGCAGGCCAGGCCGATGAGGACCAGGAACCCGATCTGGGTGAAGATGTTGTTGTCGCCCTTGGTGAGGTACACGCCGGTGATGGCGCAGAGCAGCGACATGGGCACGATCAGGATGACCGCCAGCGGCAGCGACCAGCTCTCGTACTGCGCCGCCAGCACCAGGAACGCGAGCAGCACGCACAGCGGGAAGATGAAGATCGCCGTGTTGCCGGACAGCCGCTGCTGGTAGCTCAGGTCGGTCCACTCGTAGCCGATGCCGTTGGGTAGAACCTCGGCCGCGATCCGCTCGATGGCCGCCTCTGCCTGGCCGGAGCTGAACCCCGGCGCGGGTCCGCCGTTGATGTCGGCCGCGGGGTACCCGTTGTAGCGCAGGGACTGGTCGGGCCCGTGCGATTCCCGCACCTGGACCACCGAGCCGAGCGGCACCATCGCGCCCTGCGCGTTCCGCACCTTGAGCTGCGCGATGTTATCGGCCGTGGCGCGATACTGGGCGTCCGCCTGCACCTTCACCTGGTAGGTGCGGCCGAATTTGTTGAAGTCGTTGGCGTAGACCGAGCCCAGGTACACCTGCATCGTCTGGAACAAATCGGTGAGCGAGATCCCCTCCTGCTTCACCTTCTCGCGGTCCACCACGACTTCGAGCTGCGGGACATTGATCCGGTAGCTCGTGAAGATGCCGGCGAGCTCGGGCGTCTGGTACGCCTTGCCGATCAGGGCCTGGGTCGCGTCGTTCAGCGCGCCCTCGCCCAGGCCGGCCCGGTCCTCGAGCATCAGCTTGAAGCCGCCCACCTGACCCAGGCCGTTCACCGGCGGAGGCGGGAACACCGCCACGAACGCGTCCTGGATGCCGGAGAACCTTCCGTTCAGCGTCCCGGCCAGGGTGAGGCCGTACTCCGCCTTGCTCTTGCGCTCGTCGAAGGGCTTGAGCGGGAAGAACACGATGCCGGCGTTGGGCGCGTTGACGAACCCGTTGATCGAGAGCCCGGGGAACTGCACCGAGTTTTGGACGCCCGGCTCCTTGCCTCCGATGTCGGCCATTTCCCGTATGACGCGGTCGGTGCGGTCGAGCGTGGCGCCGTCGGGGAGCTGGGCGAAAGCCACGAGATACTGCTTGTCCTGGGTGGGCACGAAGCCGTGGGGCACCTTGCGGAAGCCGAACAGCGTCAGCGCCAACAGCCCGGCGTACACCGCCAGCGCGATGCCCTTGCGCCGGATGACGCGCGCTACCGCATGGCCGTAGCTATCGGACCCGCGCTTGAACACCCGGTTGAACGGCCGGAAGATCCAGCCCAGGCTCCGGTCGAGCACGCGGGTGAGCCGGTCGCGCGGCGCCTCCCTGGACTTGAGCAGGATGGCGCTCAGGGCCGGACTCAGCGTGAGCGAGTTCACGGCGGAGATGACGGTGGAGAACGCGATCGTGAGCGCGAACTGCCGGTAGAACTCGCCGGTCAGGCCGCTCAGGAACGCCACCGGGACGAACACGGCGCAAAGGACCAGGCCGATGGCGATGATCGGACCGCTGACTTCCTCCATGGCCTTGAACGCCGCGTCGTGCGGCGAGAGCCCCGCCTCGATGTTGCGCTCGACATTCTCGACCACCACGATCGCGTCGTCCACCACGATGCCGATGGCGAGCACCAGCCCGAACAGCGACAGGGTATTGATCGAGAAGCCGAAGCCGAGCAGGATCGCGAACGTGCCGACGATCGAGATCGGGACCGCCACCAGCGGGATGATGGAGGCCCGCCAGGTCTGGAGGAACAGCACCACCACGAACACCACGAGCAGGATGGCCTCGAACAGCGTCTTGACGACCTCGCGGATCCCGTCGCGCACGTTGATGGTCGGGTCGTAGACGATCCGGTACTCGACGCCTTCGGGGAAGTTCTTCTTGAGCTGCTCCATCGTCTGACGCACGGTGGAGGACAGCTGCAGCGCGTTGGAGCCCGGCGCCTGGAAGATGCCGATGCCGACCGCCTCCTGGTTGTTCAGCAGCGAGCGGAGCGCGTAGTCGCCGGCCGCGAGCTCGAGGCGCGCCACGTCGCGCAGCCGGGTGAGCTCGCCGTTCTCGCCGGTCTTGAGGATGATGTCGCCGAATTCCTTCTCGTCGATCAGCCGGCCCCGCGCGTTCACGGTGAGCTGGTAGTCCACCGGCACCGGCATGGGCGGCGCACCCACCACGCCGGCCGCGACCTGCACGTTCTGCTCGCGGATGGCGTTGACCACGTCGCTCGCGGTGAGGCCGCGGGCGGCCACCTTGCCCGGATCGAGCCACACCCGCATGGCGTAGTCGCCGCCGCCGAACACCTGGACCTGCCCCACGCCGGGAATCCGGGCCAGGACGTCCTTGACCTGCAGCAGCCCGTAGTTGCGCAAGTACACGACGTCGTACCGGTTATCCGGCGAGACGAGGTGCACCACCATGATGAAGTTGGGCGAGCTCTTGACGGTGGTGACGCCGAGCTGGCGCACCTCGTCCGGCAGGCGGGGCAGGGCCTGGCTCACCCGGTTCTGCACCTGCACCTGCGCCAGGTCCACGTCGGTGCCCACGCGGAACGTCACGGTCATCGTGAGCACGCCGTCCGAGGTGGCCTGCGACTGCATGTACAGCATGTTCTCGACGCCGTTGATCTGCTCCTCGAGCGGCGTCGCCACGGCCTCGGACAGCGTGCGGGGGTTGGCGCCGGGGTAGATCGCGCGCACCACGACCGAGGGTGGCACAACTTCCGGGTACTCGCTGATCGGCAGGGTCAGCATCGCGATCAGGCCCGAGATGAAGACCACGATGGACAGCACGGCCGCGAAGATGGGCCGGTCGATGAAGAACTTGGACAATCCCATGGTCTAGCGCTCCGCGACGGCGGCGGCGGACGTATCCCGCGCGATGGACGAATCCCGCGCGCCCGACGAGTCGGGCACCATGGCCACAACCGTCGGAGTGACCTTGATCCCGGGCCGCACCCGCATGAGCCCGTTCACGACCACCTTTTCTCCGGCCTGGACCCCCGAGCGCACGATGCGCAGCCCGTCGGCCAGGCGGCCGATTTCGACCGGCCGGTACGCCAGGCTGTCGCCCTTGGCGAGGACCAGCACGAACTTGCGATCCTGGTCCGTCCCGATGGCGGCGTCCCGCACCAGGAGTGTGGGCGCGCTCTTCCCACCCACCAGCTTCACCCGGGCGAACAGCCCGGGCGTGAACCGGCGCTCGGGGTTGGCGAAGATCGCGCGGGTACGAATGGTTCCGCTGGCGGGATCGATCTGGTTGTCGACGAAATCCAGCTTGCCTTCATGGGGGAATCCGGTCTCGTTGGCGAGGCCGAGATAGACGGGGAGACTCTTCCCCTGCCAGCCCGTGCTGCGGGTCCCGCCATCGGCGGCGCGCCCCGAGTAGCGCAGGTAGGTCTGCTCGTCGCTGTCGAAATAGAGATAGATGGGGTCGAGCGACACCACGTTCGTGAGCAGGGTCGCGGTGGGCGGCCCGGCCTGCACCAGGTTGCCCTCGGTCACCTCGGCGCGACTCACCCGTCCGGCGATGGGCGAGCGCACCTGGGTCCAGCCGAGGTTGAGGCGCGCGGTCTCGACCGCGGCCTCCGCGGCGCGAACGGCGGCGATGCTGGTGGCCTGGGCGCTGGTCCGGCTGTCGAACTCCTCGCGCGAGATGGCCTGCGAGCTCACCAGCTTCTCGGCGCGGGCCACGTCGCGCTGCGCCAAGTCGGCGGCGGTGCGAGCCTGCTCGAGCTGGGCCTGGGCGCGATCGAGGTCGGCCTGGTAGGGCCGGGGATCGATCTCGAAGAGCACCTCGCCCTTCCGGACCTCGCGGCCTTCGGCGAACGTCAGGCGCTTGATGTAGCCGGAGACGCGAGGCCGGATCTCTACATGGTCCACCGCCTCGAGCCGGCCGCTGAACTCATCCCACTCGGCCACGTCGCGCTCGAGCACGGGGGCGACGGAGACGGCCGGGGGCGGCGGGGCCGCCTGCGGCTTGGGCGAACAGGCGGCGAGGGACAGCGCGAGCGGGACCACTCCGAGCAACGTGCGCGACCGAGGCATTGCCATCCTCCGATGAGCCGATCGGCCCGGATGGGCCGGCAACCTGTTACGATAGTTTTACAACCATCTAACATTTCCGTCGTACTGCCGGGCGACGCTTCGCGTTCGCCCCTCTCTACAGAACAGCGACTA
Organism: Gemmatimonadales bacterium; assembly: GCA_050733015.1. GTDB lineage: Bacteria > Gemmatimonadota > Gemmatimonadetes > Gemmatimonadales > GWC2-71-9 > CAVVWJ01. The sequence goes on along the minus strand of JBOHSB010000234.1, from coordinate 10,579 downwards.
CCCCGTCTTCCCGACCCGCCGCATGAGCTCGGCGGTATAGGCCCGCAGCACCTCGCGCCGTACCTCACAGTGGAGGTACTGTCCTTCCCGCCGCGCGTCCACCACTCCGGCCCGCACCAACTCCTTGATGTGGTGGGAGATGGTGGCCTTGGAGACGGGGAACATGTCCCGCAGCCTGGCGCAGGGGCAGGCTCGCTCGCCCGCGATGGTTTCCAGCAGGGCCATGCGCCTGGGATCGGCCAACGCCTTCGCGATGAGCTCGAACTGGCGGCTGGTGAGCCGGAATTCCGTACCTTCACGTGTCGTCACAGTTCAATGGTTATCGAACTGTCATCCGCCTGTCAACCCTGGCCTCCCACGAGAGGTTCCCGAAGCGAGCCGTCATCCCGAGCGCAGCGAGGGATCTTCTCCGCTTCGCTCGAGCCATTTCCATACTGGATCCCTCGTTGCACTCGGGATGACCGCCTGAGCACTCGGGATGACCGCCTGAGCACTCGAGATGACAGCCTGACCCGGCCCGACCGGCCGCAGGAGCGCTATCCGCTCACCGGAACGTCCCCGGGCTCACCTCGTAGGTCAGGTGATACCGCCCCGCTTCCTCCTCAGGCGCCCAAAAGCCGAGCTGCTCGGTCCACCGCGTGGTCTGGAGGCGGCGGCCGCGCAGCGTGAGGAAGCCGGCCGCCCGTGTGGTCACCACGCCGAGCGCGCGGAGGTCGGCCAGGCCGCGGAGGATCGCGCCGCCCCGCTCGGCGACGAGGCGGCGCGCGACCACGGGGCCGATGCCGGGCACGCGCACCAGCGTCTCGTAGTCCGCCCGGGTGACTTCGACCGGAAATCGCTCCGGATGGGCCAGCGCCCACGCCGTCTTGGGGTCCAGGTTGAGGGGCAGGTTGCCCTCGGGGCCGAACACCACTTCGTCGGCGGCGAAGCCGTAGTCATGCAGCAGGTAGTCCGCCTGATACAGGCGGTGCTCTCGCAGGGCCGGCGCGGCCGGTACCGACTCCATCGGCGTGTCCTTGATGGGGCGGAACGCGCTGAAGTGGGCGTGGTGAATGCCCCCGCCGGCCTGGAGCCGCCCCACCGTCTCGATCAGTGTGCGATCGGAATCGGGCGTGGCCCCGACCACGAACTGCATGGTCATGCCGGCCACGCCCATCGGGTGCAGCGGGTCGCGAGGGCGGCCGTGGGCCCGGGCAGTGCGCTCCGCCAGCACCAGCGAGCGCACCCGCTCGAGGTTGTCCACCGAGACCGCCAGGCTCTTCTCGGGCGCGATCTGCGACAGGGTTTGGCCGCAGGGCGCCTCGAGATTGACCGAGACACGAGTAGCCAGGGCGGTCAGCCGCTCGATCTGCGCCACTTCAGCGCCCGCCACCAGCTTCACGTGGATGTAGCCGGGGAACCGATGCCGCTCGCGCAGCAGCTCGAGCGACTTGATGAGGTCGTCCACGACCTTCACCGGATTGCTGGGGATGCCGGTGGTGACGAACAGCCCGTCCACCCAGCCGCGACGAAGGGCGCCGAGGAAGATGCGCGCCAGCTCTTCCGGCTTGAGCAGGGTACGCGGCAGGTTCCGGTCGCGCCGCATCGGGCAGTAGTGACAGTTGTAGCTGCACGCATTGGTCATCAGGATGCGGAGCAGCCGGGTTTCCCTCCCGCTGGACCTGAGCCGGCGGATGTTGAGCGGCCCGAGCGAGCCCGACCGTCGGGCGTGCCGGAGGCGGGGTGGTAGTGGGGGACCCTCGCGGTCGTCCTGTGCGAGAGTGATGAGGGTGTCGAGCTTCCGCTCGAGATCGGGCACGTGCAGCATGGGAGCGCCTCGGACCGGGACCGCCCTACAGTACCCGAACAAACACCGAAATGCAAGACACCTGGCTACACTTCGGCCATGGACACCGCCCTCTGCGATCACCTCGCCCGCGCGCTAGGCTGGGCCGAGGCCCACATGAGCCTCGACGATGCGGCCGCCGATCTCGCCGAGCCGCTCCGCGGCCGGGTGCCGGCCGGACTGCCCTATTCCCCCTGGCAGCTGCTCGAGCACATCCGCATCACCCAGCACGACATCCTCGATTTCTGCCGGAACCCGAAGTACGAGGAGATCACCTGGCCGGATGACTATTGGCCCAAGTCGCCGGCGCCACCGTCGAACGGCGCGTGGGATGCCAGCGTGCGCCGGATCCGGGAGGATCGGGCGGCCCTCGAGGCACTCGCCCGGGATACCTCCATCGACCTCGCGGCGCGCATTCCGCACGGCACCGGACAGACCTACCTGCGCGAGATCCTGCTCGTCATCGATCACACGGCGTTCCACATGGGTGAGCTCATCGTGGCTCGCCGGCTGCTGGGGGCCTGGCCGCGCTAGCGGCCGAGCATCCGCCTGGGCGTCTCGATCCCGTTCGCCATGCCTGACGCTTGGCACCGAGCCGCCGCGACGGCGGCCCTGTGGGCCTTCGCCGTCCATCCGCTCATCGCCCAGACGGTGCAGGGCCGGGTGGTGCACGCGTCCGAGGAGACGCCCATCCCGGGCGCGCTCGTGGTGCTGGTGGACAACGCCGGACGGGACGTGACCCGCACGGCCAGCAGCGCGAGCGGCGGGTTCGTGCTGCCCGCCGGAGCTCCGGGGCGTTATACCGTGGCCGTACGGCAGATCGGCTGGAAGACCTGGCGGTCCGAGGCGTTCGATCTCGTGCAGGGGCAGACCTACCCGCTGGTGCTCCGCGTCGAGGCCGAGCCGTACACCTTGCCGACGATCACGGTCGAAGCGCGCCGGCCGCGCTGTGGCATCCGCCTGGGCGACGACGAGCTGGTGAGCCGGCTGCTGGAGGTGGCGCAGACCGCGCTGGCGCTGGCGCAGGCCACGGCCGATGCCGGCACGCTGGGCTTCTCCAGCGAGTGGTACTTCGCCCACTACAACGCCAAGCTCGAGCTGGCCGACAGCAGCGGCATGGGCGCGGGCCGGCTGGCAGCCTGGCCGATCCAGACGGCGCCGCCCGACACGATCAGCCGGTGGGGGTTCGTGCGCACCGACGGGCCCGGCCAGCGATGGACCGACGTCGGCGCCGACCGCGGGCCGGTGTACTACGGGCTCGACGCGAAGGTGCTGTTCAGCGATTGGTTCCTGGCGTCGCACTGCTTCCGGCTCGAGGAGGAAACGGGCGACCGGCTTCGAATCGCCTTCGCGCCGGAGCGTCACGGACGGGTGACGGAGGTAGAGGGCACGCTCGAGATCGAACGCGGCACGCTGGAGCTGCACCGGATCGCCTTCTCGTACGTGAACCTGCCGCGCTGGGTGCCGCGCGAGCGCGCGGGCGGCGAGATCCGGCTCCGCCGACTCCAAAGCGGCGCCTGGGCTCCCTACGCCTGGCGGGTCCGGGCCCCGGTACCGCACCTCAAGGTGGGTAACCCGCAACCGACGGTAGACAGTTGGGTCGAGACCGGCGGCCGGGTCCGCACGGTGCGCGGGCCGGGAGGGGAGGTGGATAGCGCGCTGACGCGGGAGATAACGGAGGGAAGACGGTAGGACGGTCGGAGGGAAGGACAAGCCGAAGGCCTCCGGGGGAACCGATGTCATCCCGAGCGAAGCGAGGGATCCTCTCACCCCGGGGGTCGATACCCGCGGAGAAGGTCCCTCGCTTCGCTCGGGATGAACAGGATTGATGGGTACCGTCCCCCTCGTCCTGATTTCGTTCCGTCCTTCCGTCGGACCGTCCTTCCGCCTTCCTCCCCCTGCTACTTTCCCATCATGAGCGCCTCCACCGACGCCCTCGACCGCGCGGCTCCCGTCGCCCGGCCAGCCGCCCCGAACGACGAGCATGAGCGCGTCGGCGCCACCCGGTGGCTGATCCTCCTCGGGCTCATCACCGCCGCGATCATGGAGGTGCTCGACACCACCATCGTCAACGTCGCCCTGCCGCAGATGGCCGGGAATCTCGGTGCCACCCAGCAGGAGATCAGCTGGGTGAGCACCGGCTACATTCTCTCCAACGTGGTCGTGCTGCCGATGACCGCGTTCTTCACCGAGCGGTTCGGGCGCCGGCGCTATCTGACCGCGTCCATCATCCTGTTCGCGGTCGCGTCGTTCCTCTGCGGCACGTCCCATTCGCTGATCGAGCTGGTGATCTGGCGCATCGTGCAGGGTGCCGGAGGCGCGGCGCTGCTCTCCACCGCCCAGGCGACGATCCGCCAGATCTTTCCGCGCGAGCAGCAGGGGCTGGTCCAGGCCGTGTTCCTGCTCGGCATCATCGTCGCGCCGACGCTGGGTCCGACGCTGGGCGGCTGGATCACCGACAACTACACCTGGAATTGGTGCTTCTTCATCAACGTGCCGATTGCGATCGCCGCGACCTTCCTGGTGACGACGTTTCTCAAGGACCCGCCCGGCCAGAAGCGGCGCACCGGTGGGGTGGACTGGCTGGGCATCAGCCTCCTCACGGTCGGCCTGGGCTCGCTGCAGTACGTGCTGGAGGAGGGGAATCAGGACGACTGGTTCTCGGACGCCCTCATCCTGCGCCTCGCGATCCTGGCGGGCGTCTGCCTGGTCACCATGGTGTGGTGGGAGCTGTCGTCGCGGAACAAGCACCCGGTGGTCAACTTCCGGGTCCTCAAGAACCGCGAGCTGGCCGCGTCCATCTTCCTGTTCGTCGCGCTGGGGTTCGGGCTCTACGGCGGCGTGTTCATCTTCCCGCTGTTCACCCAGACGATCCTTCACTTCACGCCCACGGAGACGGGACTCGCCCTGCTTCCGGGCGGCATCGCCACGGCGGTGACGGCCCTCATCTGCGGCCGGCTGCTCACCGGGTCGCGGCCGCTGGTGGATCCGCGGATCCTCATCGCGCTCGGCGTCGCGATCTTCGTCGGCGCCATGTGGGACCTGGGCCACCTCACCACAGCCGCCGGCGAGCCCGACGTGCGGCTGGCACTCATCATCCGGGGCGCCGGCCTTGGCTTCCTGTTCACCCCGATCAACAACGTGGCCTACGCCAGCCTCAAGCCGAGCGAGGCGCAGCAGGCGGCGGGGCTGATCAACCTCGCCCGGCAGCTCGGAGGCTCGTTCGGCATCGCCATCCTCGCGACCTACCTGACCGTGCACAACCAGTTCCACCGGGTGGATCTCCTGACCAACGTCTACGCCGGGCGGCCGCTGGTGGATGAGCGGATCCAGGCACTCACCGCGAACCTGATCACCCACGGCTATGGCCCCGATGCGGCGCACCGTGGGGCGCTCGCCCTGCTGGACCAGCAGGTGAGCCGGCAGGCGGCGATGCTGAGCTACAACGACGCCTGGATGCTGTTGCTCATCAGCTTCCTCGTGGTCGCGCCGGCAATCCTCATGTTGCGGCGGCACCGGAGCAGTGCCGCGGTGCCCGGTGGCGCGCATTGACCGAGCCCGCTCCGCGCCGGCGTCGGCCCAACGTCAGTGCCGGCCTGCTCCTGTTCCGGCGCGGTGAACCAGGGCTCGAGGTCCTGCTGGCCCATCCGGGCGGCCCGTTCTGGCGCGACCGCGACGCCGGTGCGTGGACCATCCCCAAGGGCATCGTGGACGAGGGCGAGGAGCTGCTCGACGCCGCGCGGCGCGAGTTCGAGGAGGAGACCGGGATCCGGGCGAGCGGCCCGTTCATCTCGCTCGGCAGCGTGCGGCAGAAGGCCGGGAAGGTGGTGCACGCGTGGGCCTGGGAGGGCGACGCCGACGCGGGCGCCATCGTGAGCAACACGGCGGAGATCGAGTGGCCGCCGGGATCGGGGCGGCGGGTCACCTATCCCGAGGTGGACCGCTGCGCCTGGTGCGATCCCGAATCGGCGCGCCGTCGGATCAATCCGGCGCAGGCGGAGCTGATCGGGAGGCTCGAAGCCGCGCTCGGGGGTCGGCCTGGCTGAGCCGGGTTCGAGCCCCCAGGCAGCCGGAGCGAGGCGAGGGGTAGCCCGGACGCGCGAGACTGGAAACGACGAGGGGCTCCGAGCGGAGCCCCTCGATTTGCGTTTACGGGTCGGCGATTTCCGCCGTGACTCCGCCGAGGGTCGGTCAGCGGGCCGCGAACTCTCCCATCCCGCAGTAGTTGAGAAACGCGACCATCTCCTCCGCCTCCTGCGGCGTCGACACCATGATCGTGGTCTCCCCGCGCTGAACCAGGGGGATGAACTCGAGCCCGTTGCGCCCGGGCTTCTTGAGGGGCTTGGTGGCCACCCGCCAGGGGCCGCCCTGGAGCAGATGCATCGGGAGGCCCGAGCCGAGCACGAGCGAGATGAACCGCCGCAGCAGGAGCGAATCCCGCCGCAGCCGCCCGCGCGGCCTGCGCTGGTGCGTGATCAGGGCGGCCAGCTCGAGGGCCGCTCGCTGGCAATAGGTCTGCGCTTCTCTTTCGTCGATGGTCGTCACAGTGGGAGGCTACTAGATAAATGCCTCGGCGTCAAACCAGTGTGACCCCGCTCACCCGCGTGGAAATCTGCCGACGGGCTGTGAGTTGGAACCCGGCGAGGCCCGCGCGAATTGGGTTAGGGTGGAAGCGACGCGAGGCCGCACGTTCCACGGAACGATGAACGGCCACCTGAATCTGCCAGAGGGGTGGGCTACACCCATGTTGGCGCACTTGATGGAGCTGGGTTCGACGATGGCCGGGCCCGTGGAGCATACGGCGCGCACGCTGGCCATCTTTTTGGCTGGCTCCTGGATCGCTCTGCTGTTCCACGAGCTGGGCCATGCGTTCGCGGCTCTGGCCCTCGGCGTTCGCATCTGGGGCATTCGCCTCGGCGCCGGTCCCATCCTCTGGCGGGGCACCATCGGTGAGTGCCGGATGCATCTGGCCCTGGTACCCTTCCTCGGGGCCGTGCACCTGCTCGACGAAGACGCGTGCTCCATCGGGTACCGCGACATCGTCGCCGGCCGGTGGCGGTTCGAGTGGGGGCCGCGGGCCTGGCGCGCGCCCATCATTTCGGCCGCCGGCGGCGTCAGCAACCTGGTCGGGCTCCTACTGCTCGGCGCCTGGTGGAACTGGGTCGGCCAGCCGCCGCTGGGCACGCTACTGGGCGACCTGCTGCTGTTCGCAATGGCGTCCAACTTCGCCGGGTATCTCAACCTGCTGCCGGGCTTTCGATCGGATGGGACCCATCTGCTCGCGCACATCAGCGCGGCCGCGCGGTTCCGGCAGACGGCGGCGCGAACGGCCTAGGTGTAAAGCGCGGGCTCTTCCGGTGAGCGATTTCCGTTCGCGAACCGGACTCAAGTGACAAAATCTGCACGGCTGGCGTCCTTTCATTATCTATTGACCCCATCGATGTAGCAGCCGTTCGCCCAGCTCCTTGGCGCGCCTGTTGCCGCAGGCGGGGACAACGCGCCTCCGCGTTATCGCCAAGCGCCACCGGCGCACCGACTTGCCCGGGATTGCACGATTCCGGGAGTGCCGTGTCATCCGGCGCTTCGCCACGCGGCGGCACAACGCCGTACTGCCGGGTGCCCGGATGGCATCGCCCACGTCTGCCGGAAGGCCGCATGATTCAGTCGCGCCGACTCGTCCCGGTCCTCGTCGTGCTGCTCGCGGCCTGTGGCGGAAGCGACCCCACCGGGCCCAGTGGCGGCAGTCTGGCCGTGAGCGTGTCGGGCCTGCCGAACGGGGCCGTCGCCGCGGTGTCGGTGACCGGCCCCGGGGGCTACAGCCACGACGTGAGCGCCACCGAGACGCTGACCGGCCTCTCGGCCGGGACCTACACGGTGGCGGCCAATCCGGTGAGCACGGGCGGACAGTCGTACTCGCCCTCGCTGTCGTCCCAGTCGGTGAGCGTGTCCGCCGCGACGGCCACGGCGAACGTGGTCTACGGGGTCACGGGCGGGAACCTCACGGTAAACGTGGCCGGCCTGCCGCCCGCGACCCCGGGCTCGGTGCACGTCAGCGGCCCGAATGGCTACGCGCATGACCTCACCGCAAGCGCCACCCTCAGTGGGCTCACCGCGGGTGCCTACACGGTCACCGCGGAGAGCGTCTCGCCGGGCGGCGCCACCTACAATCCGAGCCCCGGCAGCCAGATCGCGAACGTGCCGGCCGGCGGGAGCACGTCGGCCAACGTGAGCTACACCGCGGGCGCGTCCGGCGGCCTGAATCTGCGCATTGACGGCATGTACCTCACCCAGAGCGTCCAGACCTACGACGGCGCCGTCCCCCTGGTGAAGGACCGCGACGGCTATCTGCGCGTCTTCGTCACCGCCAACCAGTCCAACCTCGCGACGCCCCAGGTGCGGGTGCGGCTCTTTCTCGCGGCCGTCCTGGTGTCGACCCTCACCATTTCGCCCCCGAGCGCGGCAGTGCCGCTCTCGCCCGACGAGAGCACGCTCGGCAGCTCGTGGAACGTGGCCGTACCCAAGACCCTGATTCAGCCTGGGCTGTCCGTGCTGGCCGACGTTGATCCCGGCAACGCCGTCGCCGAGTCGGACGAGACTGACAACCAGTTCCCGTCCTCGGGCACGCCCCTCGCGCTCGACGTCCACACCACGTCGACGTTCAGCGTCCGCTTCGTCCCCGTGCTGCAGAGCGTAAACGGCCGCCAGGGCAACGTCACCAACGCGAACAAGGACAGCTATCTCACGGCCGCGATGAAGATGCACCCGCTGGCCGCGTACGACGCCGACCTGCGGGCGCCCTTCACCACTACCGCGCCGGCGGTGGGGCAGAATGACCCCGGCTCCTGGACCACGATCCTGAGCCAGGTGGACGCGCTGCGCGCCGCGGACGGGACCACGCGCTACTACTTCGGGGTGATCAACCCGTCGTACAGCAGCGGCATCGCCGGGATCGGGTATGTCGGCGGGAAGACGGCGCTGGGGTGGGACAAGAGCGGCGCCGACATGGTGGCGGCGCACGAGTGGGGACACAACTGGGGGCGCAATCATTCGCCGTGCGGCGGAGCCGGCAACCCGGACCCCAACTACCCGTATCCCGGCGGGACGATCGGGGTGTACGGGCTGGACGTCGCGACCCTCTCGCTCAAGCCACCCAGCTATACCGACCTCATGGGGTACTGCAACAACGAATGGATCAGCGACTATACCTACGAGGGCGTGCTCGCCTGGCGCCAGGCGGCGCCCGACGTGGCCACGGCGTTCACTCAGGCCATGCAGCCGTGCCTGCTGGTGTGGGGCCGGATCGAGAACGGCGTGCCGGTGCTCGAGCCCGCCTTCCAGATCGTGACCCGGCCGAGCCTGCCGGCCCGCGGCGGCTCGTACAGCGTCGAGGGGCGCGACGCCGTTGGCGGGCGGCTGTTCCACCTGAGCTTCACGCCCGAGACCGTGGCCGACGACCCGAACGGCGGGCGGCACTTCGCCTTCGCCGTCCCGCTGCAGCCTGACCGGGCGGCCCGGCTCGACGCGATCCGGCTGAACGTGCCCGGCCGGCCGGCCGTGTCACTCCGGGCGGCGGCGGCGGGGTCGCGCGTGGTGCCCGACGTTCGCACCGCCCGGTCGGCCCCGGGCCGGGTGTCGGTCCGCTGGGACGCGTCGGCGCACCCGATGGTGATGGTGCGGGATCCGGCGACCGGCCAGGTGCTCTCGTTCGCCCGCGGCGGCGCGGCGGAGATCGCCACCGACCGGACCGATCTCGAGGTGCAGCTGTCCAACAACATCGGCGGGCGCTCGGTGCGCGTAGCGGTGCCCGCGCGGTGAGGCGGGTGACCAGGGCGGCGCCCGCGATCGCCGCGCTTGCCACGCTCGCATCGCTGGTCGCCTGCGGGCGTCCGCCGGCCCGCGCTCCCCAGGCTGACCCCACCCCGACCAAAGGCCGCATCTCGCTCGAGCGGCGACCCTGCTTCGGCGCGTGTCCGGTCTACACCGTGACGCTCGAGCGATCAGGTGCGGTGATCTTCGAGGGCCGCCGCTTCGTGGCCGACACCGGTACGTTCACCGGCTCGATCCCGGCCGCCCGGGCCGACAGCCTGTTTCACGAGCTGGAGGCCGCTGGCTGGTTCGCCTTCGCCGACCGCTATGGGATCGGCGAGCCGGGCTGCGAGCGATTCGCCACCGACCTGCCGTCGGTGGTCACCGAGGTGCGGATCGACGGACGCACCAAGCGCGTCGAGCACGACTACGGCTGCACGGGTGCGCCGGCGAAACTGGAAGCGCTCGAGCGGCGGATCGACGAGGTGGCGGGGGTGCGGAAGTGGGTAGGACGGGAGGACGGAAAGACGGAAGGACGGAAAGGCTGAAAGACGGAGCAGGCGCCCGGGGCGACCCCACCTTCATCCCGAGCGAAGCGAGGGACCTTGCGGAGGAATGGGTCGACCTCTGCGGAGAAGGTCCCTCGCCATTTCCTTCGTCCGGGTGCTCGACCCCGTCCCCCTGTTTTCCGCTGCGCCTCGATTCCCTTCCGTCCATCCGTCCTTCCGTCCTTCCGTCCTCCCCTCACCCCACCCTCCCCGGATCCAGCCGGTCCCGCACCGCGTCCCCCAGCAGCGTCGCCGCCACGACCACCAGCACCAGCGCGACCCCCGGGGCCGTCGCCACCCACGGCGCGTTGACCAGCGTATCCCTGCCGGACGCGATCAGGTTGCCCCATGACGGCGTGGGCGGCTGCACGCCCAGGCCGAGGAACGACAACGCGGCCTC
>JBOHSB010000233.1:0-15325 GCA_050733015.1 Gemmatimonadales bacterium | reverse complement strand
GGCCGCGCCAGCGCCGGCCTGGCCTGGGGCTCGCCGGGCTCCGCCGGTGGCACCTCGGCCGTCGGCTCGGCGCGCGCGGCTTCGGCCGCCACCAGCGGGATCCGCGTCTCCGCCGTCATCAGCACCTCGCCCCGCGCCTCGACCTCGTCTCTCAGCTCCACCAGCGTGATGATGCGCGGGCCGTGCTCCTCGCTGCGGAGAAACACCCGCTCGCGGAAGATGTCCACCGCAATCACCTTCTCGGCCCCTCGGGCGGTGGTGACCATCTTTCCTTCCTTGGGGAAACGCTTGCGGGCCGTGACGTAGAACTCGTGCTCGTACTTGAGGCAGCAGAGCAGGCGGCCGCAGCCGCCGGAGATCTGCGAGGGGTTGAGCGAGAGGTGCTGGTCCTTGGCCAGGCCCAGGTTGACCGGCGAGAGCTCCTTGAGCCAGGACGAGCAGCAGTACTCCCGGCCGCAGCGCCCCACGCCGGAGAGGCGGGCGGCCTCGTCGCGCACGCCGATCTGGCGGAGCTCGATGCGGGTGCGGAACAGCGAGGCCAGGTCGCGCACGAGGGCGCGGAAGTCCACTCGTTTGTCGGCGGTGAAGTAGATGGTGAGCTTGTTGCGGTCCCACTGCCACTCGGTGTCGCTCACCTTCATGACCAGGTCGTGCGTGCGGACCCGCTCGATGACCTTGCGCCGGGCGTCGTCCTCCGAGCGGCGGTTCTCGTCGTGGACCCGGAGGTCGTCGCGCGTGGCCCGGCGTAGCACCGCCTTGGGCGAGGCCGCCTCGGCCGGAGCGGCCTCGCCGCCGACGGCGCAGCCGGAGCACCCGCCGGCGCACTTCTTCGCGGCCACGTCGCCGACCGCCGTGATCCGGCCGAAGTCCCGCCCACGCTCGACCTCGACCAGCACCGCGTCGCCGACGCGAAGCGGGGCGTCGGCTTCGGCCCAGAGGAAATAGGCCTTCCGGGTGCCTTTGAAGCGGACCTCGATGGTCTGGCTCATCAGGCCTCGGTGTAGGCGCCCATCGCGGCGTACTTCTCCGCGCGGCGGCGCACCAGCTTTTCGGGCCGGATCTTCCGCAACTCGGTGACGTGACGGATCAGCGCCTCGCGGAGCGCCTCCCCGGCGCCGTCGGGATCGATGTGCGCACCACCCACCGGCTCCGGCACGATCTCGTCGATGATCTTGAGGCGGAGGAGGTCCTCGGCCGTGAGCTTGAGCGCCTCGGCGGCGCGCTCCCGCTGGCTCGAGTCCTTCCACAGGATGGCCGCGCAGCCCTCGGGCGAGATCACCGAGTACACCGAGTTCTCCAGCATCAGGATCCGGTCGGCCACACCCAGCGCGAGCGCGCCGCCCGAGCCGCCCTCCCCGATGACCACCGCCACGGCGGGCGTCCCGAGCGCGGACATCTCGAGGATGTTCCGGGCGAGAGCCTCCGACTGGCCCCGCTCCTCGGCGCCGAGGCCGGGATAGGCGCCGGGCGTGTCGATGAGCGTGATGAGGGGCGCGTTGAACTTGGCGGCCAGCTTCATGAGACGAAGGGCCTTGCGATAGCCCTCCGGGTGGGGCATGCCGAAGTTGCGCTTCAGGTTCTCCTTGGTGTCACGACCCTTCTGGTGTCCGATCACCATCACCGACACGCCGGCCAGCCGGGCCCACCCGCCCACGATCGCGGGATCGTCCATGTAGAGGCGGTCGCCGTGCATTTCGATGAAGTCGGTGAAGATGGTGCTGAGGTAGTCGAGGGTGTAGGGACGGCGGGGGTGGCGGGCGACCATGACGCGCTGGATGGGTGTGAGATTGCGATAGATCTCCGCCCGCAGCGACTCGAGCTTGCCCTGCAGGCCCTCGAGCTCGCCCTCGATGTCGATCTGGCGCTCGGTGCCGATCCGCTTCAGGTCCTCGATCTGCCGCTCCAGCTCGAGCAGCGGCTTCTCGAACTCCAGCGAATACGCTGAGGCCATCGGGGTCAACCCGCCTTGATGTAGTGGACGGAATCGGCGCCCAGGAGATCGCGCAGGGCCCGAACGAGGTCCTCCTCCGCCGCGACGCGGACGCGACGGGACCGGAGCCGCACCGACTCCCCGTTCCCGTCGCTCCATTCAATATACAGGGGCGTGGGACCGGGGTGCGCCGAGCACAGCGCGGCCGCCGCGCGGAGCGCCTCGGGCTCGGGTGCGGACGGCATCCGCCAGCGCAGGCTCAGCGCCACCGCGCCCGAGCGCTTGAGCTCGTCCAGCGCCCGGGCCGCCTCGACGATGAACGGGGCGTGGTCCTCGCCGCGGTCGCGGTCGCTGTAGCCTCCCGTGAGCAGCAAGGCGGCGTCCGGCAGGATGGTGCCGTTGAGCTTGGCCCACGCGTCCGGGAAGACGATCGCTTCCGCGGTGCCGTGGAAGTCCTCGAGCACGAGCCGCGCGTACTCCTTCCCGGTCTTCTTCGAGATCTGCCGCTTTACGCCGGTCACCACAGCGGCAACCGTCACCTGGTGCTCGCTCCACTCGCCCAGCGTGGCTGTGGTGCGGGTCCCGAACAGCTCGACCTCCGAGCGAAACCGCTCCAATGGGTGGCCCGAGATGAAGAAGCCGAGCACCTCCTTCTCCTTCACCAGGCGCTCCGCTTCGGTCCAGGCCGGGATCTCGGGCAAGCCGACGGGCCTCGGCCGGGGCGCCGTGCTGTCGCCGAACAGCGAGGCCTGGCCGGCCTCCTTGTCGGCCTGGAGCAGCTGCGCCTCCGCCAGCACGCCGTCCAGCGCCTCGCACAGCTGCTTCCGGTGCCCGCCCAGCCCGTCGCAGGCGCCCGCCACGATCAGGGACTCCAGCACCCGCTTGTTGCACAGCCGGAGGTCGATGCGCTCGATGAAGTCGGCCAGGGCGGTGAACGGCGCCTCCTGGCGGGCGGCGATGATGCTCTCGATGGCCCCCCAGCCCACGTTCCGGATGGCGCCGAGGCCGAACCGGATTCGCCGCTCCCCCACGACGGTGAACTTGAAGCCGGACTCGTTCACGTCCGGCGGCAGCACCTCGAGGTCCAGCTCGCGCGCCTCGTTAATGTACTGCACCACCTTGTCGGTATTGCCGATCTCGGACGAGAGCAGCGCCGCCATAAACTCGGCCGGGTAGTGCGCCTTGAGCCAGGCCGTCTGGTACGACAGGACCGAGTACGCCACCGAGTGCGACTTGTTGAACCCGTACCGGCCGAAGGTCTCGATCTGCGCGGCCAGGTCGTCCACCATCCGCTTCGGGTGCCCCAGTGCCATGGCGCGCTCGGAGAACTTGCCCAGCTCCTTCTTGATCAGGTCGGCGTCCTTCTTCCCCACCGCCTTCCGCAGCACGTCGGCTTCGGCCAGGGTGAACCCGGCCAGCACGTTCGCGATCCGCATCACCTGTTCCTGGTAGGTGATGACGCCGTACGTGGGCTCGAGCACCTCCTGCAGCGACGGGTGCGGGTAGGTGACCTTCTCCTGGCCCAACTTCCGCCGGATGAACACGGTGTGCATGCCGGCGTCGAGCGGGCCCGGGCGGAGCAGGGCGTTCGACGCCACCAGGTCGTCGAACCGGTCGCACCGCATCGAGCGAAGCGTGTCGGTCGCGAGCGGCGATTCGAACTGGAAGACGCCGGCGGTCCGGCCCTGGCGCAGCAGCTCGTAGACCTTGGGATCGTCGAACGGCAGGGCGTCCATGTCCACGTCCACGCCGGTGCGGGCGGCGATCATCAGCACCGCGTCGTGGATCACGGTGAGCGTCTTGAGGCCGAGCATGTCCATCTTGAGCATGCCGACCTTCTCGAGCGCGCCCATCTCGTACTGGGTGATGATGGATTCTTCGCCGTCGGCCGCGGCGCCCGCGCCCCTGGTGGGGGCGGTGCAGACCGGCACGTACTCCGCCAGCGGGCCCGGCGCGATCACCACGCCGGCCGCGTGGACCGACATGTGGCGGGAGATCCCCTCGATTCGCGAGCTCAGGTCGAGCAGGCGGCGGTAGGCGGGATTTCCCTTCACCAGATCGCGTAGCTCGTCGACCTTCCTTTCCGCGTCCGGGATCGACAGGCTGTACGCCGGCCCCGACGGGATGAGCTTGGTGATCCGGTCGGCCTCGCCGGGCGGAATCCGGAGCACGCGGGCCACGTCCTTGACCGCGGCCCGCGCCTTCATGGTCCCGAAGGTCACGATCTGGCCCACGCTGTCGCGTCCGTAGCGCTGCCGAACGTATTCGATCACCTCGCCCCGCCGCTCGAAGCAGAAGTCCACGTCGATGTCGGGCATCGACACCCGCTCGGGGTTGAGGAACCGCTCGAACAGGAGATCGAACTTGAGCGGGCACACGTTGGTGATGCCGAGCGCGTAGGCCACGATCGAGCCCGCCGCCGACCCGCGGCCCGGCCCCACCGGAATTCCGCGCTCCCGGGCCGCCGCGATGAAGTCCTGCACGATCAGGAAATAGCCGGCGTAGCCCGCGGTGTTGATGACGCCGAGCTCATAGTCCAGTCGCTGCTGGACCTCCGGGGGGAGGGGGGTGCCGTAGCGCCGCTCGGCACCCCGGCGCGCGAGATCGTCCAGCAGCGCCTCGTCGGTGGCGTAGCCGGCGGGGCGGGGGAAGCCGGGCAGGAAATACCGCTTCTCGAAATCGAACTCGCACAGGTTGGCGACCGTCTGCGTGTTGGCCAGCAGCTCCGGGTGGTCCGGAAAGAGCGCCTTCATCTCCTTCTCGGACTTGACGTACGACTCTTCGCCGGTGAACCGGAACCGCTTGGGGTCGTCGAGATCGCTGCCGGTGCCGATCGCGAGCAGCACGTCGTGCGACTCGGCGTCCTCGCGGCGGAGGTAGTGGGCGTCATTGGTGGCCACCACGCCGATCCCCAGCTCCTGGCCCAGCCGCAGCATCCCCTCGGTCACCAGCCGCTCCTCGGCGATGCCGTGCTGCTGCACCTCGAGCCAGAAGCCGTCGGGGCCGAACCGCTTCGCGAACCACTCCGCGCTGCGCCTGGCCTCGTCGTATCGGCCCTGGCGCAGGTGCAGCGACACCTCGCCCGACAGGCACGCGGCCAGGCATACCAGGCCCTCGCTATGCTGCTCGAGGCACTCCTTGTCGATCCGGGGCCGGCGGTAGAAGCCCTCGGTGAACCCGATGGAGGTCAGCCGGACCAGGTTCTTGTACCCGGCGCGGTTCTTGGCGAGCAGGACGAGGTGGCTGTAGGCGGACGGCGCGTTCGCGGGCTTCTCGCGGGCCTGCCGGGGACCGAACGCGAGGTAGGCCTCGAAGCCGAGGATGGGGCGGATCTTCTGGGCCTTGGCCTCCTCGTAGAACGACCAGGCTGCGTGCATGTTGCCGTGGTCGGTGACGGCCAGGCTGTCCATGCCGAGCTTCTTGACGTGCGCGACCAGCTCGGGGATCTGGCTGGCCCCGTCGAGCAACGAGTATTCGCTGTGGGTGTGGAGGTGGACGAAGGGCATGGCGCCGTGAGCGGTACCGCGGTGAGACGTGAGCGGGAAGGCGTGAGTGAGGGCCCCTCACGGTTACCGCTTACCCCGTACCGCTCACCGCTATTTCCCCCGCTGTTCCAGCTCGCTCAGCACGGCGTCCAGCGGGACACCGCGAGCCTGGAGCAGCACCAGAAGATGATAGAGGAGATCGGCCGCCTCGGACGCGAGACGCTCGGGCTCCTCCGCATTCGCCGCCACGACGACCTCGACCGCTTCCTCGCCCATTTTCTGCGAGATCTTGGGCACGCCGCGGTCGAGCAGCTGTACCGTGTACGACCCGGCGGGCCGCTCCGCCGCCCGCCGGGCGATGGTCGCGCCCAGCCGGGTGAGCAGGTGGCCGCCCGGGTCTTCGCCGCTCGCCCGACGACCGTCCGGCCCGACCACCGACGAGAAGCAGGTCCTGGTGCCGGTGTGGCAGGCCGGGCCGGTCTGCTCGACCCGGTAGAGCACCGTATCGCCATCGCAATCGATCCGGATCTCCCGGATCACCTGCGCGTGGCCGGAGGATTCGCCCTTGCGCCAGAGCCGCCCACGGGACCGGCTGTAGTAGTGAGCCTGCCCCGTCACGGCGGACCGCTCGAGCGCCTCGCGGTTGGCGTAGGCGACCATTAGAACGTCGCCCGAGCGGCTTTCCTGGGCCACCACCGGGACCAGTCCGTCGGCCCCGAACCGGACCCCCGCGAGCCAGCTGTCGTCGGGCACCGCCAGAAGCTACCGGGACCCCCGGCGATTGTCAAAAGCCCTTGTGGCTCCTTATCTTGCTCCCGGGTTGGCCCCCTCTCCCGCGACCGTCCGGAGCCCCGTCCCCGTGATCTCTTTCCCCGCTCGTTGGACGCTGCTGGCCGGCGCGACCCTGGTCGCGGCCTGCGGCAGCAGTGAGCCCAATCAGGTGGTGACCGTGGACTGCTCCACCGCTGGCACCACCACCCTGGCCGCGGGCGAAAGCAGGCTAATCGACGCCGCCCAGCAGGGCTGTGTGCAGCTTCCGGGCGCCGGCGCGGGCGGGGCGGAGTACCTCTATTTCGCGGGCCTCACCGACGGCAGCTTCACCGAGCACGGGACCTCGGCGCCGTACCAACTGACGGGGGCCTCGGCCGTGGCGGCGGCCCGCTCGGCCGCGCGCCGTGCGCTGCCGATTCTGCCGCCCGTCTCGGTCCGGCAGAGTGCGTCGGCCCGCGCCTTCCATGGCCGGCTCCGGGACATGGAGCGCTCGGCGGCCCGGGAGGCCGCCTCCGGGCCGACCGTACCCCGGGCCGCCGTCCGGGCCGCCGTGACCGCGCCGGTCCTGGGGGAAAAGCGCACCTTCAACGTGCTCGCCAACGGCACCGCGACCGGCACCAAGTCGTCGGACTACGTCCAGGTCACGGGGACGGTGGGCTATGTCGGCACCCACACGGCGGTGTACCTCGACGACGCGGCCCCGGCCCCGACCTACGCTCCCGCCGACCTTCAGGCCATCGGCTCGCTATTCGATGACCATCTGTACCCGATCGACACTACCGCGTTCGGCCGCGAATCGGACATCGACGGGAACGGCCTGGTCCTCATCCTGCTCACCGACCGGGTCACCAAGCTCATCTCGTGCTCCGGGGGCTCCGTCGTCGTCGGCTTCTTCCTGCCGTTCGATCTCTCGCCCACCCACGTCGGCTCCAACGCGGGCGAGGTCTTCTACGGCCTGGTCCCGGACGCCAGCTGCAACCTCGACGTGCAGGACGCGAAGGCTTCCCTGCCTCCGGTGGTGATCCACGAGTTCCAGCACATGATCAGCTACAATCAGCACGTGCTGATGCGGGGCGGGAACCCGGAGCAGACCTGGCTCAACGAGGGACTCTCCTCGTTCGCCGAGGAGCTGGGCGGGCGATTGGTCCCGGACGCGCTGTGCGCCAACAACGACTGCCTGACGCAGTTCAGCCTGATCAACCTCGACAACGCGTCCCGCTACCTGACCGACCCGGTGTCGAACTACCTCATTGGCCCCGACCGCATTCCGCTGCCGCTTGAGGAATACGGCGCGGGCTGGCTGTTCGTGCGATGGTTGGCGGACCACTACGCCACGACGGCCACGCTGGGGACGGATCTCACGCAGAAGCTCGACGCCAGCAGTCGCACCGGCGAGAGCAACGTCGTGCAGGCCACCGGGGCGACGCTCAGCTCGCTCGTGATGAACTGGCAGCTGGCCAACTACCTCGACGATCTGGCGGGATTCACCCCCGCCGATCCCCTGCTCCAGTACACCTCCTGGAATTTCCCCCAGACCTACGCTTCCCTGAACGCGCAGGATCCGGCGGACTTCCCCCGCGCCCAGCCGCTCCAGCCGCCCGTCGCGGCCAACGGCGTGTTCAACGAAACGGGCACGCTGCTGGGCGGTTCGGGCCGCCACCTGCTGGTGAACCAGGATCCCAACGCCCCCGGCGCGAGCCTGCGCCTCACCGGCACCGACGGCACCACCGCGCTCCCGGCCTCGGCCGCACCGTTCGTGGGCGTGGTCAGGATTCGGTGAAGCCGGTGATCTTTCTCGCGGTCGTCGCCGCGATCTTCGCGGGGTACGGCACCGCCTATCTGGCGAGCGACGACGTCCGCTATCTGACCCGGGCCGGCTTCGAGGAGACCCGGATTCTCCAGGCCCGCGAGCCGATCGCCAAGCTGGCGACCGACCCCGCCACCCCGCCGGCCCTGCGGGACCAGCTCAACCTCGTGGTGGCCAGCCGGGACTACGCCGCCCGCCTGGGACTCGAGGCCAAGCAGACCTACACCACCTACGCCGAGGTGGGCCGGGACACCCTGCTGCTCGTGCTGCAGGCCTCACCGCGCGACTGCATCTGCCCCCATACCTGGAAGTATCCCATCGTCGGCCGGATCCCGTACAAGGGGTTCTTCGATTCGCAGGCGGCCCGGCGGGAAGCCGACCGGCTCGCGGCCGCGGGCTACGACATCTACCTGCGGCCGTCGTCCGCCTTCTCGACCCTGGGCTGGTTCAACGATCCGTTGCTCTCGACCGCGCTCACCGGGGACTCGGTCGAGCTGGCGGCCACGGTGTTTCACGAGATCGCGCATAACACGCTCTACGTGAAGAGCGCGACGCCCTTCAACGAGAGCTACGCGCAGTTCGTGGGCTACCACGCAGCCCAGGCCTTCTTCCGGGATCAAGGGGACAGCATCCTGGCGCGCCGCGCGGCGGACCGCTGGCACGACGAGATCGTGCTGGGCGAGTTCTATGCGAGCCTGGTGAGCCGCCTTCAGACGCTCTATTCCGCGCACCCGGATTCGGCCACGTTGGAGCAGGGGCGTGCCGACGCCGGCGCGTGGGCCCGGGAGGAGCTCCAGGGCCCGGTGGCCGCGCGGCTCCGGACGTTCACCATCGGCCGGGTCCCGGAGCGTCCGGTGAACAATGCACGCCTGGTCGGCGCGCGCATCTACCGCACCCGCCTGGACCTGTTCGACCGCTGGTTCGAGCGGCATGGCGGGGACGTGCGGACCAGCGTGGCGGCGCTCGACACGCTGATGAAGAACGTGCCGGGTGACAGCGCCTACGCCCGGCTGGCCGCGGCGGTCGGCGACACGCTGGCGGCCGTGGACACCCTGCGGGCCGCGCGCGACAGCACGCCGTAGGGCCGGTAAGACGGGTCACCCGCTCTCGCGCGTGTCCCCATCTCGTGTAGCTTTCCGGCCATGGATACCACCTTCGTTGCACGCGAGCAGCGCCGCCTCCTGGGCGAGCTGTCGAGCTTTCTCTCGATCCCGAGTGTGAGCGCCCTCCCGGTCCACGCCGCCGACTGCCGCCGCGCCGCGGAATGGCTGCGCGATGAGCTCCAGGGCCTCGGCTGTCCCACCGTGCAGATCATCGAGGGGAACGGCCACCCCGTCGTGTGGGCCGAGAGCCCGCCCGTCCCCGGCCGGCCCACGCTGGTGATCTATGGCCACTACGACGTGCAGCCGCCCGACCCCCTGGAGGAATGGCGCAGCCCCCCGTTCGAGCCCACCGTGCGCGACGGCCGGCTCTACGCCCGCGGGGCCGCGGACGACAAGGGCCAGGTGTTCTGCCTGCTCAAGGCCTACGAGGCCACGCTCGACGCCGAGCGCCGCCCGCCGCTCAACGTCCACTTCATCTTCGAAGGCGAGGAGGAGTGCGGCGGCCACGTCATCGACGATCTGCTTCAGGCCGAGCCGGAGCGGACCCGGGCGGACGCGGCCCTGGTCTGTGACATGTCCTACTATGCGCCCGGCTGGCCGGCCGTGTACACCGCGTTGCGCGGCATCTGCTATGCCGAGATCTCGGTGCGGACGCTGGAGCGGGACCTGCACTCGGGCACCTATGGCGGCGTGGCGCCCAACGCGATCGAGACCCTCGTGCGGCTGCTGGCGAAGCTCAAGGACGCCGACGGGGAGATCCAGATTCCCAAGTTGTACAAGGCCGTCGAGCCGCCCGGCAAGGCCGAGCTCAAGAGCTGGAAGCACCTGCCGTTCGACAAGGCCGCGTTCCTCCGGGAGGAAGTGACCGGGCAGGTGCTGACCGGCCTCAAGGAGTACTCCGTCTTCGAGCGGGTCTGGGCGCTCCCGACGTTCGAGATCCACGGCATCAAGGGCGGCTTCACCGGCGACGGTGCCAAGACGGTGATTCCGGCGCAGGCCACCGCCAAGGTGAGTCTGCGCCTGGTTCCCGGGCAGAGCTTCGCCAAGGTGGGCAAGCAGCTCGAGCGCGCGGTGGCGGAGCTCGCGCCGAGGTGGGCGGACGTTCACGTGACGCTGCTTCACGGCGGGGACCCGGTCCAGGTTGACGTGAGCCACCCTGCATTCCAGGTCCTGGACGCGGCCTTTGCGGCGGTCGCCGGCCGCCCGGCCGTTCGCGTCCGCGCCGGCGGATCGATCCCCATCGTGCCCGAGCTCGGTCGGAGCGGCGCGCCGGTGCTGCTCACCGGCATCGGCCTCCCCGACGATGGTCTCCACTCCCCCAACGAAAAACTCGATCTCGCTCAGCTGTGGAGCGGGATCGAGATCTTCGGGCGTTTCTTCGAGATGTTTGCCGAGCAGGGAGCGGCGGTTACGGCTCCTCCTCCGGCGTCACCCGTTTGATCGGGCCCGAATAGCGCGCCTCGGTGCGCGCGTGGAGCTCGTCCACCCCGATGAGCGCGCGCGCCGAGGCGATGATGCCCGCCACGACGTCATCGGCCCAGTACGGGTCCGGCCGCTCGTCCGCCGGGAGCTGGGCGGCACAGCCCTCCAGGTACCGGATGGCAGTCGTGATCCACTCGGTCTGCGCGGACGCCACCATCGACCACGAGCCGGTGGAGCGGAGCTCCATCTCCTCGAGCTCCTTGAGGTGCGGGGTCAGTCCCTCGGTGACCGGGCTGGAGCGAAGCCGGTCGGCCACGATGGTGAGCACGGTACGGCGCTCGCTCTCCTGGGGCTCCGGGAGCGGGGCGAGGTAGTGACGCTGGTCGGCGACCATTTCCGCGAGCCGGATGCAGACGGCGCGGATGGCGGGCGTGAGGGCGCCTGGGGCTTCCTTGGACCAGCTGTCCGCCGCGCGGAGGATGTCCTTGATCTGCTGTTCCGCCTGCGTCTCGGGCGACGGATGTCTGGGTGAATCTGACATGTTAGACAGAGAAACCGGATTGGCCCCCAAAGGCAAGACTTGACGGGCCCCAAGTGCTCCGGGGCCAATCCGCCCTGAGCCCGAAGGGCGAAGGGGCCGAGCCACGGCCTGGTGCGACCTAGTGCGGACCGCGCCGCATCCGGACCGGGTCCGGCCTTCCGTAGCGCTCCTCCCGCCAAGGGTCCCCTCGCATGTGGTACCCGTTCTGCTCCCAGAATCCCGGAAAGTCCTCCTCGAGCAGCTGAAATCCCGTCACCCACTTGGCGCTCTTCCAGAAGTAGAGATGAGGCACCAGCAGTCGCACCGGGCCGCCGTGCTCGGCCGCGAGGGGCTCGCCGTTGTGGTGCAGGGCGAGCAGATTGGCCGGCTGGTCGAGGTCCGCCAGGGGCAGATTGGTGGTGAAATCCTGCTCCGCGTGGACCAGAACGTAGGCAGCCTTCGGCTTGACACCGGCGCGGGCCAGCACGGCCTCGACCGGCACGCCCTCGAACACGTTGTCGTACCGGCTCCACCGGGTCACGCAGTGGATGTCACAGGCGGTTTCGCGCCGCGGCATCGCGCCGAGCTCCTCCCAGCTGAGCGACAGCGGCCGTTCGACCGCGCCGCTCACCTCGAACCGCCAGGCGGCAAGGTCCACCGACGGCACGGTCCCGTAGTGCAGCACCGGCCATTTCTGGGTGACGATTTGGCCCGGCGGCAGGCGGGTGCGGCTGGGGTCGCGAGCGTCCACGCGATCGGGCATCGGGCTGGCTCCTCCGAGTGGCATGGGCGCCGCAGGTCGGATGGGGGACGCGACCCTAGGACGGGCCAAGCGCCGGCGCGGGTGGCTCGAGCAGTTCGGCCCCGCCGGGCTCGACCCTTTCGTAGCCGAACCTGGCCCCAAAGGCCGAGACGATCGCACGCCGGGCTTCCCCGCGGAGCTCCCAGGTGTCACTCCGTCCCAGCTCCGCCGCCACGCTGGTCATCACCACACCCTCGATCCCGCACGGCACGATGAGATCGAACTCCTTCAGGTCAGTGGTCACGTTGAGCGCGAAGCCGTGAAAGGTGACCCACTGCTTCACGTGGATCCCGATGCTCGCGATCTTGCGGCCGCGGGTCCACACGCCGGTGAGGCCGGGATTCCGCTCGGCGGGAACCCCCAGTGCGTCCAGCGCCGCGATCACCACCGCCTCGAGCTGCCGTAGATACCAGTGCAGGTCCTCCCGGTGCTCGCGCAGGTCCAGAACCGGATACCCCACCAGCTGCCCTGGGCCGTGGTAGGTCACGTCACCGCCTCGCTCCACGTCCACGACGGCTACGCCTTGCTGGGCGAGCGCCGCCGGAGAGAGCGGCAGGCTGCTCGGCCGGGTGCCGCGGCCCAGGGTCACGACCCGTTCGTGCTCGACCAGCAGCAGCACGTCGCCCTGCCGCTCGCCGGCCATGCGCTCCCGGCAGAGGCGGCGCTGGAGCTCGAGTACCTCGGCGTAGGGTCGGGGACCGAGGTCGGCCACGGTCAGGCGGCGGCTCACGCGCCCGCCCCCACGCGCCTGGCCCGGCCGCCGAGCGCCAGCGCCGCGAGCAGCGCGATCCCGGCCAGCGCCACCAGTCCGATTCGCCCGGCGAGCTGGTTCGCGATCATGCACAGCAGCATCGGCAGCACCGTGGCAAAGGCGGTTAGCACGCTGATGCCGCCGCGGCGATAGGTCGATAGGATGGGCGCCAGCAGGCGCCACGCGACGACGCCGGCCAGGATGAGCCCACCGATGGTGCCAAAGAGGAGGAGGTAGAAGGCGGGCCCCGACGCGAGGCCGGGAGGCGGCGTCGCCGGCCGGACCAGGTCCACGCCGAGGACCGTGAGGCTCACGACCGCGAGCCCGAAAGCCATGCCGGACCCCATCGCCAGCAAGGCGAGGCGAAGGGGGTCCACGGTCAGATGTGGATGACCCGGCCCATCGAGTCGAGCGCCGCCTCGGCGATCGCCTCGGAGAGGGTCGGGTGGGCGTGAACGGCCAGATCGACTTCCTCGACCGTGTACTCGTTCTCGCGGGCCACGGTCAGCTCGTGGATCAGCTCCGATGCGTGACTGCCCACGATGTGCGCGCCGAGGATCTCGCCGTACTTCTTGTCGCGGATGATCTTGACGAATCCTTCGGTCTCGCTGGTGCTCCGAGCGCGCCCGTTGGCGCTGAACGGGAAGCGGCCGACCTGGTAGTCGAGCTTCTTTTCCTTGGCCTGCTCCTCGGTGAGCCCGATGCTCGCCACTTCGGGATGGCAGTAGGTCACGCTGGGCACGTTGTCGTACCGGATCGGGTGCGGCCGGTGGCCCGCGATCAGCTCGGCCACGACCACGCCCTCGCGACTGCCCTTATGCGCCAGCATCGGCGGGCCTGCGACGTCGCCGATGCAGTAGATCCCCGCCGCGGTGGTCTCGAGCGTGGCCAGATTCACCTTCACGAACCCGCGCTCGCTGAGCTGAACCCCGGCCTCCTGGAAGCCCATGGACTCGGTGTTGACGGCGCGGCCGGCGGCCATCAGCACCTTCTCGACCTCCAGCGTCTCCTTCTTGCCACCGGCCTCGAACTCCAGGGTCACCTTGTCAGCCGCGACGGTAGCCGTGGTGACCTTGGCGCCGGCGATGGTAGTGATGCCGTGCTTCTTGTAGCTCTTGGCCAGCGCCTCCGACGCCTCGGCGTCCTCGAGGGGCAGGATGCGGGGCAGCGCCTCGATCAGGGTAACCTTGGTGCCGAACGCGTTGAAGATGTCGGCGAACTCGCACCCGACCGCGCCGGCGCCGATCACGGCGATGGACTTCGGCACCTGCTCGAGGAACAGCGCCTCGTCGGAGCTGATCACGCTGGTCTTGTTGATCTCGAGGCCGATCTGCGGGATGCCCTTCACGCGGGAGCCGGTCGCGATCACCACCGCCTTCCGCGCCTGATACTCATCGCCCCCCACCTTGACCGTGCGGTTCTTTCCCAGGACACCCGTGCCCCGGATGACCGTGATCTTGTGCTTCTTCATCAGGAACTCGACGCCCTTCGAGTTCTGCTCGCTCACTTTGCGCGACCGGCGCATGGCGACGCCGTAGTCGGCCTTCACCCCGCTCACCTCGACGCCCAGGTCCTTGGCGTCGTGCGCCACCAGGTTCGCCACGTAGGCGCTGTGGAGCAGCGCCTTGGTCGGGATGCACCCGATGTTGACGCAGACGCCTCCGAGCTTGTCCCGCTCCACGACCGCGGTGGCCAGGCCGAGCTGGGCCGCGCGGATGGCGCAGACGTAGCCGGCGGGACCGCCGCCGATGATGATCACGTCGAACTGGGTTGCCACAGGTGTCCTCGTGTGAGTGATGGCCCCGGGCGCCGGCTCTTCGGGGCCCGCCAGCCGCCCTACCACAGCATCGCCAGCGGGTTCTCCAGCATCGCCTTGAGCGTCTTCAGGAACTCGGCTCCGGTGGCGCCGTCGATCACCCGGTGATCGCACGACATCGTGAGCCGCAACCGGCGCCGGAGGGCCACCTGACCCTCGTGCCCCACCGGCTTCTGAACAATCCGGCCGACCGCGAGGATCCCGGCCTCCGGCGGGTTGATGACCGCCGTGAACTCATCGATGTCCAGCATGCCCAGGTTGGAGACCGAGAAGGTCCCGCCGGTGTATTCCTCGGGCGCCAGGCGCCGCTCGCGGGCCCGGCCGGCCAGGTCGTGCGCTTCGGTCGAGATCTGGCGCAGCGACTTGAGGTCGGCGTGGCGGATGACCGGGGTGATGAGGCCGTCCTCGATGGCCACGGCCATGCTGACGTGGATTTCGTGCCAGTATCGGATGTGGTCGTCCTGCCACCAGGCGTTGCAGGCGGGATGTTGCCGCAGCGCGGTGGCGACGGCCTTGATGATGATGTCGTTGAACGACACCTTCGGGCCGTCGCCCAGCGCCTTGAGCGCCTCGCGCGCGTCCCAGGCCCGTTCCATGTCCACCTCGGTAGTGAGGTAGAAGGTGGGAATCGGGCCGATGGACTGTACCAGTCGCCGGGCGATCGTCTTGCGGAGCTGGGTGAGGGGCACGTCGCTATAGGCCGCGCCATCGGCGGGGCGGAGCACGACCACTCGAGGCACCGGGGACGCCGCTGCAGGGGCCGCTGGCGCGGCACGAGGGGCGGCGGCCGCCGGAGCCGGGAGCGCGCCCTCGAGGTCCCGGAGGACGATCCGACCCTCGGGCCCCGAGCCCGCGATCGCGCCGAGGTCGATACCCCGTTCGGCCGCGATCCGGCGCGCCAGCGGCGAAGCCTTGACC
>JBOHSB010000232.1:0-2347 GCA_050733015.1 Gemmatimonadales bacterium | reverse complement strand
GAGCTGGGTCAGTGCCCACTCGAAGGCGCCGTGGCAACCGCCGGTGGCAACCGCGCCGTAAGTCCCTGGCACTATTGGGTGTGTATCCGCCCTCTTGGCTGAAACACGGGTTCGAAACGCGAAGCTGCACTGGCGGTACCAACTCAACCTGGCGGACGGTCCGACGGGCGGAATGCCGACACCGCGGCAGGTCTCTGCGAACGCCAGCACGTCGTCGGCCCAGGAGCCTTTGTCGAAGTCGGCCGCGACGAGCCAGCAGGTCTCGTCCGTGAGCAGCGGGTAAGCGCCGACCACGTGCCGTCCCTGAAGATGATCCAGGAGGACCTGATCCGTCACTGGAAGGAATGCCTGGTTCGGACACTCCCCGCACTTCACCCGGGGCTTCTCGCAGATGCCCCGCACCCACTCGTTCGCGCACGCCGGCGCGTATCCTTTCCGGCCGGTGGTGGTGTTGGTCCAGAGCTTCGGGTACAGATCACCCCGACCCCGAAAAAGCTCGCGGAACAGGGTCACCTTCTCGGTCGAGGTCGCTGGCCGGGCTGAATCGGGCAGCAACGGCGACGTACGGTAGGCTCCTGAGGCCTCATAGGCGCACAGCTGGGCTCTCAGCGCCTCAAGCCGGCCCTCGGCCTGTCGGCGCTCATCTTCCAGGCCTACGAGCCGGCAACGGGGCTTGGATGACTGTGACGACTGTGGTGCCCGTCCCGCAACCAATTGGGGTAGGAGACCGCTGGCTGCCCCGCCAGTTTCCGGGGGTCCCAGATCCGGGGAACTGGTGGCACTCACTCACGGTGGCACTCCTCTGCGAGCGGCTCGAGAGCAGCCCACGCACCGAAAATCGTGCGAATGTCGCGGGGACTTGCGGCGCTTCGCCGTCGCGCGATGGACTCTGTGATGCCAGATTTTCGTTTGGCGACTCGGCGGCCGATCGCCGCTTGCGTTGGGCGGCAGGTCCTGATAGCGTTGCGTAGCGGGCACTTACGGAGCCGTCCCCGTCGTCTAGCCTGGCCTAGCCCGCATTATGCGTGAACGATGAAACAGAACAGCCATCGAGCCCCTCAACGGTGCTATAGAAGCGGTGATGAGACGCTCTGGCACCGACACGCGAGGAGGCTCGATGGCTACAGACTGTATACCTCAGGTGACCTTCAACTTCCAAGGGCTGCGGCAGCCCATCGTCGCGCGGTTCGATCAGGCCCACGCCAGTTCGGATGGCGGGGCGCTGCTGCTCAAGGCGATCGACGAGCGGCTGGGGCTGACCCAGCGGCTGGCGGCCGGCCTGACCGACCGGCGGCAGGCCGGCAAGGTCGAGCACACGCTGAGCGAGTTGGTGCGGCAGCGGGTCTTCGGAATCGCCTGTGGCTACGCCGATTGCAACGACGCCGCCCGGCTGGGGCACGACCCCGTACACAAGCTGCTGCTCGAGCGCGATCCGCTGGCCGGCCCGGCGCTGGCCTCCCAGCCCACCCTCTCCCGCTTCGAGAACGCCGTGGGCTGGCAGGCGCTCTACCTGGCGAGCGTGGCCCTGGCCGATCTGGTCATCGCGCACCATCGCACCCGCCTCAAGGGGCACGCCCGCCGGATCACGATCGACGTCGACCCGACCGACGATCCGACCCATGGCCAGCAGGAGCTCAGCTTCTTCAACGGCCACTACGACACCTGGTGCTACCTGCCGCTGGTGGCGACCCTGACGTTCAACGCCGAGCCGACGCAGTATCTGGTGGCCGCGGTGCTGCGCCCGGGCACCAGCCCGGCCAAGCACGGGGCGATCGGCCTGCTGACGCGGCTCTTCCGGCGGCTGCGCGCCGCCTTCCCGGCGGCCCGGCTCAGGGTCCGGCTCGATGGGGGCTTCGCCAGCCCCGAGGTGCTGGACTTCCTCGAGGGCGAAGCGGTGGAGTATGTGGTGGCCATGGCCAGCAATGCGCGCCTGCTCAAACGCAGTCGCCGGCTGATGGGGCGGGCTCGGATGTTGTCGAAGGCCAGCGGCGAGACCGAGCACCTGTTCGGCGAGACGCGCTACGCGGCCCGGAAGTGGCGCCGCAAACGCCGCGTGGTCATGAAGGCCGAGGTGGTGCGGCATCCCGGGCGCGATCCGAAGAACAACCCCCGCTTCGTGATCACGAACTTGGCCGATCCGCCGGAGGCCGTCTACCAGGTCTATCGCGAGCGGGGCGACATGGAAAACCGGCTCAAGGAGTTGCACCACGGGCTGGAGCTGGATCGGACGAGTTGTCATCGGTTCACGGCCAACCAGTTCCGGGTCCTCCTGACGGCCGCCGCGTACATCCTGTTCCAGACCCTGCAGGCCCACGCCCAGGGCACGGCGTGTGCCGACGCGCAGGTC
>JBOHSB010000231.1:0-6887 GCA_050733015.1 Gemmatimonadales bacterium | reverse complement strand
CGACCTAAACGCTTAGTAGCAACCCCACGCGTACGTGCCGGCGACTGCAGCGGCCCGGAGGACCTCTCATCACCGGCGCTCGCCCCGCGCATCGATGCTCGCCAGCGCGGGCCGCGCGGGCATCGGCGGCTCGCGCGCGGTGCTGCCCGCCGTGTTGGGATGCGGGAGGCGCGGGGGCGCGGGATGGCTCCCGGAGGGGCGTCCACCCGCTTCGCGGGTACCCGGTCGACGGCACAACCTCACCCGCTAGTAGCAACCCCACGCCTACGTGCCGGCGACTGCAGCGCCCCGCAGGGAGCCGTCCCGCGCCCCCGCGCCGGCCGGGCCCCGACCCGGCCCGGCCCCGCGGTGAACCGCTGGCCCTGGCCCGGATTCGGCGGCACATTCATAGGGCCTCCAACCGGCCAGAAGCTATCGTGGCCGCACCTGGTTCCGCTCCCACCACGACTTCCCCGCTCCGCCGCCTGCTCCTGGTCGGCGCGGCCCTGCTCGTTGCCGGCACTCGGCTCCACGCCCAGGGCGTCACCGGCGCGGCCGTGGAGGGGCAGGTGCTCGCGCGCGACAGCACCCCGGTCGCGCAGGCGATCGTCCAGGTCACCAACGGCTCCACCGGCGAGCGCTGGCGCACGACGACCGATCCCCGCGGCCGCTACTTCATCGAGTATCTCCCGGTCGGCGGGCCGTACCGGGTCGACGTCCGGGCGCTCGGCTACCAGCCGGCCGAGCGCGACTCCCTGTTCGCCGCGCTGGGCCAGCGGCTCGCGGTCCACTTCACGCTGGCGGCGGTCGTGACCGAGCTCGAGGAGATCGTGGTCACCACCGCCGACTCCGGCCTGAGCGCGGGCGCGCGCACCGGGCCGGCCCGGATCGTCTCGGGCGGCACGATCGCCCGCCTCCCGGTGGCGGGCCGCGACTATACCTCGCTCGCCGTGCTCGCACCCCAGGTCACCGTCAGCCCCAACGGCGGGCTCTCCTTCGCCGGCCAGCACGACCGGCTCAACAGCGTCCTGATCGACGGCACCAGCAACACGGACCCATTCGGCCGCGCCAACACTGGCAACGGGCCGCCGGGGAACGCGGTGGGGCTCACCGCGTTCACGCCGGAGGCGGTGCAGGAGCTCCAGATCGTCACGGCGCCGTTCGACATCCGCTATGGCGGCTTTGCCGGCGGCCTGATCAACGCCGTCACCCGCTCCGGGTCGAACCGGGTCGAGGCCTCGATCCGCGGCCTGTTCGAAAGCGCCGGCCTCACCGGGACCGACTCGACGGGCAACCGGGCCACCGACTTCACCGACCGGCAGCTCGAGCTCACCTTCGGCGCGCCGATCGTGCGCGACCGGGTGGCGGTGTTCGTGAACGCCGCGTCCACCCGGTCGGTCTCGCCGCAGACCGTGGCCGCGCCCACGCCCGGCGACACGGCCCCGGGCGTGCTCCGGTACGAGAGTGCCACGCGGTTCCGCGATCTCCTCCGGAATGACGGCGCGGAGCCGGGCGACTTCGCGGCCGGCTCCTACAGCACGCCGAGCTGGAACCTGTTCGTCAAGGTCACCGCGCAGCTCGGGCTCAACAGCCACCTGGCCGTGTCTCACAACTATGGCCACGGCAACGACCAGCGGCAGATCGGCGAACGGGATCCGAGCTTCTACGGCTTCTCGTCCAGCGGCGCGCGCAATCCCGAGACCATCAACGCCACCCGGCTCGAGTGGACCGCGGCCCTGGGCGCGCGGCTGTCCAACCAGCTCCTGCTGGCCCGGGTGGAGGACCGGCGGACCTGCGTGCCGAACTCGGATTTTGCCGCGGTCTCGCTGGTGGCCGACGACGTCGAGCTGTACGCGGGCGGTCCGGCCTCGTGCTCCGGCCTCGAGACCGGGCACACGCTCTGGCAGCTCACCGACAACGTCGGGCTGGCCGCCGGCAGCCACCGGCTCACCTTCGGCGTCCACGGCGAGCGGGCCGACCTGGTGGACGACGTGCTGCCGTTTCCAGGTGGCATCTGGACCTTCGACGGGCTGGACGCGCTGGAGCAGAAGACACCGCTGAGCTACGTCCGGGACCTCTCGAACGGTGCCGACTCCCGGGTCGCGTTCCGGGTGAATCAGGTGAGCGCCTACGGCCAGGACGAATGGGCCGCGACGCCGCGGCTCACCTTCACGGCGGGCCTGAGACTCGACGTGCCGTATGTGCCGACCCCGCCGGTCCAGAACGCGCTGGCCGCCGCGAGCAGTCTGCGCATCAACACCTCGCTCACGCCGAGCGGGAATCTGCTGTGGTCGCCCAGGCTGGGCGTGAACTACGACCTCGCCGGACGGGGAACGACCGTGCTCCGCGGCGGGGTGGGCTACTTTGCAGGCCCCCCGCCCTACGTCTGGTACAGGAACGTGTACGGGACCGCCGGCGTCAGGTCGCACCGGATCGTCTGCGAGGGCGAGGAGGTGCCCGCCTTCACGCTCGACCCGGCGCAGCAGCCGACCGTGTGCACCACACCCACGCCGCTGGCCCAACCGCTGGCCTTCTTCGACCCCGGCTTCCGGTTTCCCCGCAGCCTCAAGCTCGCCCTCGGGGTGGACCGGCGGCTGCCCGGCGGCATCGTGGGCACGGTGGATCTGTTGTACACCCGCCTCGTCAACTCGGTCACTGCGGTGGACGTGAACCTCAAAGGCCCCGTCGGCACCTCGACCGGCGAGGGCGGACGAACGCTGTACGGAACCATCGACGAGGCCACCGGCGAGGCGACGCCCGATCGGGTCTCGAACACCTTGCGCGGCGTGTTCCCGCTCCGGAATGCCGGCGGCGACCGGTCCTACTCGCTCACCGCCCAGCTCGACAAGCACTTCGCGGGCGGCACCGAGTTCAGCGTGGCATATACCTATACCGAGGCGAAGGACCGGATGAGCCTTGTGTCCGACTTGGGCGGAGTCAACGCCAGCTCGACGCCGATAGACGGCACCCTGGAGCACCGCGCCCTCAGAACCTCGATCTGGGAGCGGCCCCACAAGCTCACAGTGGTGGGCACGGCCGATCTCGCCCACGGCTTCCAGCTGGGCCTCACCTGGATCGGCATGTCGGGCGCGCCGTACACCTATGTGGCGCAAGGCGACCCCAACGCCGACGGCTTCCGCCGCGACTTCGACGTCTCGAACGACGTCGTCTACGTGCCGAGGGACGCCGGCGACATCACCCTGGCCGACCCGGCCGAGTTCGCGGTGCTCGACAGCGTCATCCGGCGCGAGCCGTGCCTTCGGAGCCAGCGCGGCAGGCTCATGGCCCGGGACAGCTGCCGCGATCTCTGGGAGAACGAGACCACGGCACGGCTCTCGAAGCTGGTTCACTTGGCGGATCGGCGGACCGTGGAGATCGCGGTGGATCTGTTCAACGTCTTCAACTTCCTGAACGGCGATTGGGGCTTGACTCGGCAGACGTTCGGGGACGTGGGGAACGCAGTCCCCTTGCTGCAGCTGGTGGGGTACGACACGCCCAATTCGCGCGGGATCTACCAGTTCGTTCCCGTCGCCCGGCACCAGATCGACGTGGACGCCTCCCGCTGGCGGCTCCAGCTCGGCGCGACCGTCTCGTACTAGCGGCGCTCAGTTGTCCGGCACCAGCAGCGCGTCGAACGGCGGATAGCCCCGGAGGCCGGCCAGCAGCGGGTCGGCGTGGAAGGCGTGGGAGGCGCCGAGATCCACCATGCCCCGCGCGACGGCCTCCCTGAGCCGGGCGACCGCCTGCTCGCGGCGACCCAAGGCGGCGGCGAGGTGCGCCCGGGCGAGGATCAGCTGTCCGCGGTGCAGCGGTTGTTCCAGCGGCTCGTTGCTCAGGCTCGCCAGGTCGCCGTCGATCCGGTCGGCGCGCGCGGTGTCGCCGAGCATGGCGGCAATCCGGCCGGCGGCCTCGAGCCGGAGGAGGGTGTCGGCATCACTCGGGGCCACCCGCTCGAGCGCCGCCCGTTCCTCCGCTCCGCGGCCGAGCAGGTGCTCGGCTCGGGCGACGTTGTCCGCCCGGCTCCCCGCCGTGTCGGGGGCCCGCCCGAACCGCGCCAGCATGCTTTCCGCGACGGCCCGCGCCGCGGCCGGATGCCCGTGGGCCGCGAGCTCGGCGGCGATGGTGAGCGCGGCCGGCGCCACCGAGTCCACCGAGCGGCCCGCCATGTCGTTCACCAGCGCCAGCACCTCCCGCTCGCGGCCGAGCCCGGCGAGCGCCCGCCCGCGGACGATCTGCCAGTCACGGTCGGTCGAGTCGGCCCAGCGATCGGTGATCTCGAGCTCCTCGCGGTATCCACCCACCATGTGCCAAGTCCCCGCCAGCCGCCACCAGTACCGCGGCCAGACGTCGGCCGGGCTTTTCCACCACCCCAGGTCTCGCTCGGGATCCATCGTGAGCAGGATGGCCCGCGAGGCTCGCGGCTGATTGGAGTACTGTAGCGCCTGCGCGTCGCGTGCTCGGGCCGACGCCGACTCTGGGTAGGCGTCGTGGCGCTGCCCCAGCAGGCCGACGGCCGCGGCCATCCGGCCTTCGCACCGGGCGCGCAGTGCGCCGATGGTCAGGCTGTTCCAGCGGCCCAACAGCTGGCGGCGGCCCTCGAGCACCCGCCCGACCGAGTCGGTCACCGTGCACTGGTCGTTCCACATCGCCAGCTCGGCGAGCTGAATCAGCGGGGCGATGAATGTCGAATCCAGGCGCGCCGCCCGGCGATAGTGCTCGGACTCGTCGTCCCAGTTGTCGCCGACTCGCATCCCCTTGAGGCCGGCCAGGAACTCGCGGTACGCGGCGAGATTCCGAGGGAGCGCCAGATCGGGGTCGATCGTGTTGCCACGGTTGAGAGCGTTGACCAGCGGGCTCAGGCCGTCGGCGAGCCGCTGCCGCAGCGCCTCGAGCGCCACGGTGGCCTGCTCGACCGGTGCACCGACCGGCTCGAACGACATGAGCACCCGTCCCGTCGCGACGTCCGCCACCTCCGCCTGGAACAGCACGCTGTCACCCGAGGCGTAGTAGCTGCCGCGGATGATCTTGGCGGCGCCGTCGCGCCGGGCCGCGGCGAGCGGATCGATCTGGGTGCCCTGGGTCTGCCCGCTGGTGTGCACCGCCTCGAGATCGGCCGGATCCACCATCGGCGTTTCCAGCAGCCCGCGGATCATCCAGTCGGCGGCCATCGCGCCGAGGTCGTCGAGGTCCCGGCGGCCGGTGCGATTCTGGAACGGCGCGGCGGCGACGCGCCGGGGCCGGAGCATCGGGGCCCGCGCGTGCGACAGCGGACTGCCCGCGATGCCAAGCCCGATGAGCGCTGCGGCCGCGATGGCCGCCGGCGCGAGCCAGCCCCGGCGTGACGACGGCCGCCCGGCGGCTATGGCCGGGTCGGGCGCCCGCGCCGTAGCGCCAGCGGGTGGCGGCGAGATAGGCGCCACCGACTCGGCCCCAGCCGCTCGACGCGGGGCCGTCGCCGCCAGCGAGGCCGACTCCGAAGCCGGTCGCGATTCGAGCCGGAGCCGCTCGGCAAAGGCGAGCACCTCGCGCTCGGGGGCGGCATTCAGCTCGCGCCGCAGCAGATCGGAATGGGCACCGGCCTGGCGCAGGGCGCCGGCCCGGTCGCCCGCCGCCTCGAGCGCTTCCATATAGCGGAGCGCGATGCGGCTGTTGAAGGGGTCCGCGCCCGCGCGGCGCGACCACCACTCCGCGGCCCGCAGGGGATTCCCACCCTTCATCTCCCGCTCGGCGAGCTGCTCGAGCGCGTCCCCGTACCGCCGGGCCAGACGGGTGCGTTGGCCGTCGGCCCAGTGCTCGAACTCCTCCGCGTCGGAGAGATGGAAGCCGTCGAGGAACGGACCGTGGTAGAGCCCCACCGCCGAACCGGGGTCGCCGCGCTCGAGACCCGCCTCGAACTCCCAGAGATCGCAGCCGAGAATGGCGGGGTTGAGCCGGAGGTCGTCGCCGGTGCTCAGCACCGCGTCGTCGCCCAGCGCCGAGCGAAGGAGGTAGAGCGAATCGCGGAGGAGATGGCGGGCGTCGCCGGTGTCGCTCTCGGGCCACAGCGAGGCCACCAGGCTGTCGCGGCTCACGGGACGGGGATGCTCGACGGCGAGCAGGGCCAGCAGTGCCAGGCGCTGGCGCAGGGCCGCCCGGCCGGCCACCGGTCCGTCGGGGCCGTCGAGGACAGCGCTGCCAAGCAGTCGAAGTGTGTACATGACAGGGATCTGGGGGCCACGACGCGGCCGGGACACCGGCGCGACGGGTTGCCTTTAGTATAGCGGCGCATCACCCCCGTGGTAACGACCACACCCTCTCGTCAGGAGATCAACCGATGCGCACACGACTGGCGGCCTTGATCGGCGCGGCCGGCCTCACCGCCGCCCTGAGTTCTGCATGCGACAAGTCGGACACCCCGACCGCGCCGGTTGGCGGGAAGCCGGAGCTCACCCCCTCCAGCGGCGGTGAGCCCACCCTGCTGGGCCGGGCCACCTTTGCCGGCCCCAGCGGGAAGAACCTCAGAATCAAGCGGAGCGACAAGAACTGGCAGTTCGAGATCAGCGCGAAGCCCGCGTTCGATCTCGCCGTACAGGACGTCGTGTTTCAGCCCGGCGGGCAGAGCGGGTGGCGCAGCGAGACGGGGCCGGTCTTCATCCAGGTGCTGAGAGGCACGATGACGTTCTACTCGGCCGAGGACCCGGCCTGCAGCCCGGTCGTCGTGAATGCGGGCGAGGGCTGGTTCAGCTCGGCCCAGTATCCCCATCTCGTGCGCAACGCGACCAACGACGAGGCGGAGACGCTGTTCACCGCCTTCGTTCCTCCGGGTGCGGACATCCGGGTCGACGCGGACCAGCCGGCCAACTGTCCTGTCTTCTAACGACCGCGGGCGCGAGCCCCTGAGTCACCCTGAGCGCAGCGAAGGGGGCATG
>JBOHSB010000230.1:0-5493 GCA_050733015.1 Gemmatimonadales bacterium | reverse complement strand
GCCAAGTGTGGATTCGCGTGCCACACGATCGTGAAGACGAGAGACTACGTCTTCACGGACTACGGGAGGCGCTGAGCGGGGAGCAGGAGTGTCCTCACGGCCGTCCCCTCCGACGGTGGTTCCTCGTAGGTCAGGGCGCTGCGGGGGGGTCGCTTGCAGCTGATGCGCAAGTCGTTGGGCAGCCACCGAGCGGTTCACATTGGTACGCACCCCCTCACACTGTTGACCCGACTCACACTCTGTCGCAAGTTCGCTGAGCCATCGGGACATTGCAGCCGTCACCTACTGAAAGGGTTCCGCCATGTCCAGAAAACTGCTGCTCCTGCTTGCGCTGCTCATGGTCGGTAACACGGTAGCCGCGAACGCCAGCCTAGTCGCTCGGAAGGGGCCACCGCCCCGGTGCAATACGCACCCCAACGATCCGCGTTGCCGGAACAACTGAGCGCGACTCGAGCGTAGGCCACGGGGCGCGCATCGAAGCGCGCCCCGCGTCTATTCCACCGCGCCTGTCCCGCCTTCTCTGAGATGTCGCTGGGCGAGCGTCGCGATCGGCGTGCGGCCTAGCGAGGAGCCTGCGTGCGTCGCCGCCGCGGTCGTGCCCGCCTCGATGATCGATCCTGTTCGCTTCTCCCTGGCTCTGCCGGCCGAACCCGCAAATGCAACCGACAGGGCGGGACGGGCCGGCGCTCCTAGCGGGCGCTGCCCCCTGGTGGCCACAACCATCGAAGCGTTGATTGGTGCGGGCGTGGGCATGATGGCCCTGCCGCTGATCGGCATTTCGCCAGGCCCCGCCCATAGGAGCTCCCGTGCTGGTCACCCTCGACGCGACGTCTCGCATGTCACCGCGTGAGACGTTGGGAGTAGCTCGGACGTTCTTCGTCCCGACGATGCTCCTCGTCGCGTGCGGCCAGCAGGAGTCCAAGCCACCGGCCACGCCAACGGCTGCGACCACCACTGCGGCCAGTGCCGCGCTGGCGTCCGGCGAGGGGTTCCTTCCGCTTCGGGGAGGGCGCATCTGGTACCGACTGTCGGGCACCGGCAAAGGGACAGGAGCGTGGCCGGCAAAGCAGCACTCGGTCCGAGGACACCACCACCCGGAGGATGCCAATGAAGTACGTGCTCAGCTGGTTCGAACGCCCGCAGGGCTCGCCTATCGAGTACGAGAATGCCCAGAAGCGAATTCTCGAGGTATTCGGGCAATGGAAGGCACCCGCCAATTTCAAGATCGAGTTCTTCGTGATACGGGTCGGCGAGTGGGGTGGGCATATGCTGGTAGAGTGCGACGACCCGGTGACCATTCACAAGTTTTGCTCGATGCTTCCTGCCTTCGTCTTCGAGGCGCGGCCGGTCATCACGGTGGAGGAAGCTGTCCGCGGCGAGCTCGAGGTGATCGCCTGGCGCGATGGCCTGAAACGCACGTGATGGCGCCCGACGCACATCTAAGCCTGGTCCACCTCCCAGCCTGGTCCATCCCACCGAATCCCTCACTGGAGGGCACCATGGATCTCACCGCCGTGCTTCTTCAACTGATTGCCGGTGCTGCCGGCGGCAACGTCGCGGGACTTGCGAACAAGGCCAAGAGCCTCGGACCCTTGCTCAACACGATCTTGGGAGCCGTGGGAGGACTGGGCGGGGGCCAGCTGGCCGGTAACACCATCGGCGGTGGGACCGCGACCGAGGCCGGCGCGTCGGCGATTGTGGGCGCGCTCGTCCCGCTGATCGTCGGGATGCTCAAGAAGAAGGCTTAGGTTGGATTTCGATACCAACGTCCGGCTAGCGGTCTATCAGCACTTCGCGAGCACCGGTCAGGCGCCCTTGCTGGCCCACGTGGCCGCGCAATGCGGGTGTTCCGAGGACGACGTTCGAGCAGGCTTTGCCCGCTTGCGGGCGAATCGCGTCCTGCTCCTGGAGCCGGACGGCGAGACCATTCGCATGGCCCCACCGTTCTCCGGGGTGCCTACGCCGCACACGGTGGAGGTGGGGCGGCAAGCGTACTTCGCCAACTGCGCGTGGGACGCGCTGGGCATCCCCGCCGCCTTGCACCGGGAGGCGGTGGTGCACTCGACCTGCGGGCAGTCGGGCGCCCGGCTGCGCCTGGAGGTCGGTCCAGGTGGGCCGGAGCCCAGCCAGTGGCTGTTCCACTGCCAAGTCCCCGCGGCGCACTGGTGGGCGGACCTGGTCTTCACCTGAAGCACCATGCTCTTCTTCCGGTCGGAAGAACTGGTGAATGCGTGGTGTCAGGCGCGCGGCACGGCGCGGCGACCGCTCGTGACCATGGAGCAGTTGTGGCAACTGGCTGTCATCTGGTACGCCACTCGGCTGTCGCCCGAGGCGCGGCGGCCAGGTCCAGAGGAGATGCGACGGGTCTTCGCCCGGGTCGGCCTGCACGATCCGTTCTGGGATCCACAGGCGGACGCGTTCTAGACGAGGCACATGGGAACGGATCGGAGAACCGCGCATCCCGCAGGAACGTCGAGTCGGTCAACGCGTCCATGAATGCCACCAGTGCGTCCACCTGGGCCGGGGAGAGATGGAGGCGCCTCGGCTCACCGTCGCGCGCCCGGAGACGGGGATCGAGCGCGGGCGAATTCCGCACGCCGTGGTCGTAGAACTCGACCACCTGGCGCAGCGTGGTGAACCTGCCGTCGTGCATATAGGGCGGGCGGACGGCGACGTTCCGGAGCGACGGCGGCTTGAACTGGCCGCCGCCGGCGCCGGTGTCGGCCGGGATCGAGTCGAGACCGTTGTTGCTTGCCTTGTCGGCGAAGAACGCGATGGTGCGATGGCAGTTGATGCACCCGATCGTCGTGAACAGCCGCAGCCCCTCGCGCTCCGACGCGGTCAGGAGGGTCGAGTCCGGGGCGGTGCCGGTGGCGTAGACCGCATCCAGCCGCGACCGCGCGGACACCAGCGAGCGGACGAACTGGGCCAGCGCGGCCGCGATCCGGTCCCGGGTGATCTCGGGAGAGCCGAAGGCCGCGGTGAAGAGGGCGGGGTAGAACGACGTCGCGGCGAGCTTCCGCTCCAGCGCCTCGGGCTCGAGTCCCATCTCCATCGAGTCGCTGACCGGCTGGAGGACCTGCGCCTCGAGGGACGGGGCGCGCTGGTCCCAGAAGAAGCGCCCGGCCGCGTTGAACCGGGCATTGGCCAGCGCCATCGTGTGGCGAGCGAGCGGTCGGCCGAGGTGGCCTGTGCTGAAGCGCGCGGTGTCGCCGAAGCCAAACGCCTGCCGGTGGCAGCTGGCGCAGGCGATCCGGTCGTTCCGGGACAGGCGCATGTCGTAGAACAGCACCCGGCCGAGGGCCGCCCCGGGATTGGTGATGCGATTGGCGGGGGGCGAGTTGTCCGAGAAGGCGACCGTGCCCAGCGGCGACTGGCGAAACCGCCGCAGCGCGCCGACGTCGGCATCGGTGTAGCGATCCCGGATGGCAGGCAGGGTGGGCCCGCAGAGCCGCGCGGCGGCGTCACTCTCGGCGTTGGACGCCGGCCCGCACCCCACGAGGAGAAGCGCCAGGAGGATGCGATGCGGTCGTCGCACGGCGACTAGCGGTCGGTGTAGGACAGCACGCGGACCGGCAGGCCCCATCCTCCGGTCACCACCATGGTCGCCGCGTGACCGCCGGGGACCGTCATGGCGGCTCGACCGACCTCCTCCATCTGGTCGTACTTGTTCTGCCCGATGATGTCGAAGTCACTGGGCCGCGTGAAGTACTGCGAGACGTTCCCCGGATCGAAGTAGCACAGCTCCGGCAGATCGGTCCGGCGCGCCCCGTGGTTGCGGACGTACACGACCTGCATCGGCGAGCTCTGGATCAGCCGCACCATCACCGAATCTGGCGCGACGGCGTCCGTCGTGGGCCAGACCGCCTGCAGGAAGCCCACCTGCGGGCTCCCGACGGCGTAGAGCGACAGGTGGTCGCCGGGGCGGATGACCCCGAGAAAACCGTCGCTCGGGGTCCCGAAGATCGGATTGCTGGGCGGCAGCCCGTCGGCCCCGACGCGCAGGCTGCCGGACAGGATGGGGAGCTCGACCGATTCTCCGAAGGAGAGGGACACCGGCGAGCCCTGGCTGACGGCGAACTCGATGTGGTCCACCCCCGGGATGCCGTGAACGATCCGGAGGCTGGCCGGCAGTCCGGCGACGACATTCAGGACGTGGACCTGTACCCGGACCTCGGCGTCCGGGGCGGATGCCTTCACCACCACGGTGTGGCCGGCCAGGATGGCGTCGACCTCTCCGGTGGGACTCACCGTCACGGCGGCGGGGTCGTTCGAGCTCCAGGCCAGCGACGGCGCTTCGGAAATGGGGAGACCGTTCACGTCCACGTAGGCGGCCGCGAGCAGCAGGTGATCCCCTATGGCCATGGGCCAGCCGTCGGGCAAGTCCATCAGGTAGTCCGGCTGGATGCGGAGCTCGGCGGTGATGCGGAGGGTGACCGTATCGCTGACAGTGTCGACGGACGCCGTGAAGGTGACGGTGCCGCGCCGGGACGCGGTCACGATTCCCGTGGTCGCGATGCTCGCGACCGACGGGTCGCTGGAGCTCCACGCGATCGTCGATGGGAACACCCGCTGGCCGCGGCGATTCAAGACCTGGGCGGAGAGCAGCGCGAACTCGTGAACCTGCAGCGTCGGCGGCGCGACGATCTCCAGGCTGGTGATATCGTCGGGCGACCCTTCCGACGGCGGGCCGCCGGAATCCGTGGGAGGGTTGTTGCAGGCGAGGGTGAGAACGATCGCAGCCAGCAGGGGGAGGGTGGAACCGGGACGCAGGCCCGTGGCGCGCGAGGCGCGGCCGATCAGCGAATGGCGGTCGGGCCGGCAAGCGCGAATGCGGGAGTCAGGCATAGACCTGGTGTCGCTCCCACCGCAAGGGGTCGCAAGCGACGGCGCCCCGTCTCGGGGAAAGCCTGATCCCGAGCCATCCCGGCTCGCTCGAGGGAATGGCGTCCGGCGGCGCTCACGAAGTGCAGGTTGGATTCGAACGGCCGCCCCGGCCAGGGCGTCCGCTTGGGAGACGATCGCTCCGTGGGCGGGCGCACACGAACCCGCCGGACGATGTTCAGGGGTCCGGGAACGTCAGGACGCCGAACGGTTGCTGGCCTCCGCCGGTCACCACCGCCCGGCGGAGCCATGCTCAGCAGGTTGTGGAGGACGACCAGCATGAGAACGGGCCGCAAGGCGGCCCGTCGATCACGAGTGGTGTGGTTACTTCATTCGCGGGTACCGCCTAAGGATTTCAAGAGAACGGGGCGCCCGGACACGGAACAGACGCCCTACACGTCCAGATTGCTCACATACTTCGCATTCCGCTCGATGAACTGCCGCCGCGGCTCGACCTCGTCGCCCATGAGCTCGTCGAACAGCTTCGACGCCTCGACCGCATCCTCCATCGTGACCCGGAGAATGGTGCGTTTCTCGGGATCCATCGTCGTGTCCCAGAGCTGATCCGGGTTCATCTCGCCCAGGCCCTTGTAGCGCTGTACCGTCACG
>JBOHSB010000229.1:0-23907 GCA_050733015.1 Gemmatimonadales bacterium | reverse complement strand
CTCTGCCCGGAAGACTGCGCCTTCTGCAGCCAGTCGGTCGAGTTTCCGACGGACGCACCTCGCTATCGGCTCCAGTCGGCCGACGAGCTAGTCGATGGAGCCCGGGAGGCGGCTCGACTGGGAGCGGTGAAGTACTGCATGGTGACCAGCACCCGCGGCCCCTCCCAGCGGGACCTCGACGTGATTTGCGAAGCGGTGCGCCGGATCAAGGCCGAGGTCAACATCCGGATCTGCACCTCGCTCGGCCTCCTCAAGGAAGGGCAGGCGGAGCGATGCTCGAGCTCCGCGCCCTCAGTCCGAACCTCCCAATCATCGCCGCCTCGGGCAGCGGGGATAGCACGTGCCGTGATCTCCTGCGTGACGCCAACCTGAGCGGGCCGATTCTGACGATGGACAAACCCTTCGGGATCGCCAATGTGCTCGAGTGCGTCCGCGAGGTGCTCCAAAGGGCCGAGCCGCGGGAGGGGCGGCACCTAGGGAGCTAGGATCGATTCGACAGGCGTCACGGCGGCTCCTCCCCCGTGAGCGCTATGCCGGGCTGCCCGCCCTGGTAAAGGGCGCAGGTGAATGGCGTGAGCTAAGATCGTCGGCGCAGGGACCCGGATGCGCTACCGGATTGTGACCACTTGTGGACAATCATCGTGGGGATATGCAGAACGGCTGCGGGGAGGTAGCCGTTCTCTTCTGTTACCCCGTCGAACCTTCTCCGCCAATCGCAGACAGTGCGGACCTGCACACCAGTTCCGCCGCCCGCTCGTTGCTCATGAGCCAGAATCCACCTTCAGTGACGGACCGGTTAAACCGCTCCCACACCTCGTCGGGCAGCCGACCCTGGTCGACCTCGGTCCGCAAATACCGGCCAGCCGCATACGCGTCAGCGATCGAGGTCGAGTAGTGCGGTAGCGGTTGCCGGCCAGGAAGCCGCTCGACCGACCCGCTCGGCATCCCCACGCGCGTAACCTCCGTAACGACCGTCTCCCCTTCCACCTTATACCCGAACACGCGTTCGGCGACGGCGCGATCCAGCGGCCGTCCCACGATGGGATGATCCATCAGGCGTACTTCGATCCCGCAGCGATGGGCTCCAGCTTCTCGATCTGCTTGGCTTCGGGCGACCGCATTGCGTGCCAGAGATCCCAGGACTGCTGCAAGCTCAGCCAGAAATCTGCCGGCACCTCCAGCACCCGAGCGAGCCGGAGTGCGGTGTCCGGTGTGACGCCGCGCTTGCCGTGGATCAGCTCGTTGAGCCGCGGATACGACACACCGATCCGATGAGCGAAATCGGTCTGGCTGATGTTCAGGGGCTTCAGAAACTCCTCCCACAGCATCTCGCCCGGATGCGTTGGAGGACGATGAGTCGGCAGCTTACGCATACATCCCTCGGGCGCTCGAAGGCGCTCGGTGAGGGTCACTCCGCGACGGGCCTAGTGATAGTCCGTGATTTCCACGTCGTGGGCGCCGTCGTCCGCCCAGCGAAAACAGATGCGGTACTTGTCGTTGATCCGAATGCTGTGTTGCCCCTTCCGGTCACCCTTCAGCGGCTCGAGCTGGTTACCCGGCGGCTTTGCCATCGTGCCGAGTTCGGTGGCGTGGTTAAGCTGGTCGAGCTTCCGGCCTGCCACGACCCACAAGTCCAGGGGGAGTATCTTCGCCGCCTTCTTGTTGGTCCTGCCGTCGAACACGTCCTCCGTCTGCTGGTCCCGAAACGACTGAATCATTGAGGGTTATCCTGGGTCCTGCCAGTCTCGGGGCTACTGCCCCGCCTACCCATCCGGTGTTCCAGACACCCCATTATAACGGATACCGTTATACGTGTCAACCCGGGGCGTCTGAAGTGCCAGTCAGTGGCAGCAGTCAGCGCAGCAGCAGCCTCAGCCCAACCAGGATCAAGGCCCCGGAAGC
The DNA here is from genome assembly GCA_050733015.1 of Gemmatimonadales bacterium. Lineage (GTDB taxonomy): Bacteria > Gemmatimonadota > Gemmatimonadetes > Gemmatimonadales > GWC2-71-9 > CAVVWJ01. The sequence goes on along the minus strand of JBOHSB010000229.1, from coordinate 22,005 downwards.
CAGCCGGATGATGAGCGAACCCTCAAGACTCCGTGCCAAGCGGGCTCCAATCTGGGCCCCAGCGGTGACGCCTGCGCCCATCAGGATCGCCGGGCCGGCAAGCACCTGGCCCAGGGCCAAGTGGCTCGCGGCCCCGACACCAGCGGAAATGGCGAGGATGAATTGAGAAGTCGCCGTCGCGATGTGAACTGGAAATCCGAGGAGATGGATCAATACGGGGACGTGAATGATGCCGCCTCCGATTCCCAGAATGCTCGAGAGGAATCCCACGAGGAAGCTGACAACCACCCCGACTACCACGTTGTAGCGGTACCGAAAGAGCTCACCGGACTGGTCGGTAAGCCTTTCCTCCACGTGCCACCACGCCAACTCCGCCTCCTCCACCAATGCATCGGCGTATTCCAGTTCCGCGATTGGTCGCCAGATCAAGAGCACGGCTATGAGCAGCAGAGCTACGCCAAACACGCTTTCGAAGGCTGGTCCCTTGCAGAACCGGGCGAGGTAGGCACCACTGATGGCCCCCGGCAATGTTGCCAGGGCGAACCACATACCGCTCCGATAGTCTACGCGCCCCTGACGGGCATAGGAGACGGATCCCGAGAGAGCGTTCAGGAACACCACGGCAAGGGAAGTTCCGGCTGCCTGCTCGGAGCTGGCGTGGTACACCAAGAGAAGCGCTGGGACGATCAGGAACCCGCCGCCGGCGCCCACCATGGTGCCGTACGCTCCCACTACAAAGCCGAAGAGCAGGAATTCGCACGCGGCAAGGAGAGACGTGGGGCCTCTCGTGGTCCGCGGAACCAGGTAGACAGCGAGGACCAGGGCCGCGATGAACAGACCAGTTGTGACCGCCCACCGGACCCGTCCGACTCGGTCCTCGGCGCTCATGTCATGATCGGCCCGCTGCGAGTGACTGCGGTACCCAGCGCCCGTCGAGCGCCTGGCGGAGTGCGCCGAGAAACTCGCGCGCCGCGTTCACTCCGAGCGCGCCTAGCACCTCGACCAGGGCGCTGCCGACCACCACGCCGTCCGCCTGCCCCGCCACGGTGCGGGCCTGAGCGGGTGTGGAGATGCCGAAGCCCACGGCGATCGGCAGCGGCGTCGCGCGCCGCACCTGGGCGATGGAAGCCTCCAAGCCTTCTGCCAGCGAGGCCGTAGCCCCAGTCACGCCGAGCCGCGCCACAAGATAGACGAACCCCTGGGCGCCCTGCACCGCCGCGGCGAACCGCTCCGGACGCGTGGGTCGGGGCGATGATCCACGACGGGTCGGGTGAGCCGGGCCGGTTCGATCAGCGCGAGCGTGCCGGCGAGCGTCATGCCCTGGCGCAACGCGTCGAAAGTGGAGCGCTGGATGGTAGGACCGTCGGCGAGGGGATCGCTGAAGGGGGACACCGACCTCGAGGATGTCGGCCACTTTGTCCGCCGCCCAAAGTGCCGCGAAGCTGGCCTCGGCGGAGGGATAGCCCGCGGTCAGGTACGGAATGAGCGCCGTGCGACCGTGGGCCTTAAGCCCGGCCCAAGCTGGCGCCAGGCGGGACTCAGACAAAGTAATTGCCAACCGTGAGGCCGTAGCGGTCCGCCTTCCGATTGACGAGCGCTGCGCACGATGGAAATGTCTTGAGGTAAGACGCTCGAACAGGGGCAGCCCCCTATGGGGCGCGCGTTGCGAGCTCCAGTTCGACGGTCCTCGCCCGTACATTCTGCCGAAACAACGGCATCTTCAGGCTAAGAATCTGGGGGAACTGAGCGAGGGTACGTCGACAGGCGCGGAGGAGAGGGCGGTCCTGGACGCCCGGTCAGGTGACCGTGACTTGGACGATCCCCTGTCCTTTGGGGGCCCGAGTATACGAAGTTGCTGCCACCCAATGCGTCCCGGGTAGACACTGCGGCTGTCCCTGCACCCCTCTCTCCGTAAGCGGGGCCGAACTCACTCACGACCCAAGGCTACGTCCCGTGCCACTGCGCGAAGGTGCTGGGCAATCGCAAGCTGCGGTGCCGTGAGGAGCTGCTTCAGGCGCTCGATCTCTCGCGGAATCAGTCGCTCCATGGCTTGGCCGATCCGGTACTCCAATTCACTACGCCCCGGCCGGCGGCCAATCTCGATGTTCAGGTTTGTGACCCGGCCTGCCATCTTCTCGGACTTGCTCCCGCTGCCTGCTGCGACTGCTTCCAGTGTCCGGGCCGCCCGCTCGGCCTCGATGGCTTCACGCCCTTTGAGCGTTGCGGATCGCGCCATCGTTCGTGCCTGCTGATCATCCTCGGTACGGACCAATCCCAACGCCCGAGGCCGCTCGACGCTCAGCAAGGGGCCAACGCGCTCGGGATACTCTCGGAGGGTGGAGACCGCCCCATCGAGCCCCGTGGACTCCACGAGCTTCGTGAATGTCTTCTGCGCCTCTTCCGGATCGCGGTACACTTGCCTCAGTGCCCGCAGGAAGGCCGCCGCGGCGCCCTGTGCACGCGCCGAGCCAGCGCCAGCCTCGGCATCCCGGGCCTGCGCCGCGGCGAGCGCGCCCTGTGCACCGCTCCGCTCTCTCGTGAGCTCCAGCGTGCGCTCGTAGTCTTTCAGTAGCTGCACCAGCTGAGCTACCCTGCTCATTGCTGCATGTTGTCCCGGGACACCTCGCAGCTCCAGGCTGGGTACCACCTCCCGCAATCCCAGCGCCCGCTCCTCGTCCCGGAGCACCTGTTGGATCACCGGCTGATCCTTCCACCGCTCCCACGCCTTTCCGGTCTCCGGATGCACCCGATTGACCAGGATGTGCACGTGCGCATGCCGCCGGTCGCGGTGAGCGACGATGACGGCTTGATGCTCGCCGAGACCGAGCCTATCGAGCATTCGGCCCGCTACCCGCTCCATGGTCTCCCGATCGACGGCATCACCCGGATCGAAGCTCAGGGCAACATGATAGACCGGCTTCTCCACCCGATCACTCTGGCCGGCAGTGGCCCGCATGAAGGTGGCCGCCAGCTCCGGGTCGTTGGTCGGCAGGTTCCGGCTCACGCTCCACGCGACGCGGTCCTGTTCCTTGCCGGTGCGCCCGTTCGCCAAGTACGTCGCGAGGGCCCGGAAGCTCTTCCCACTACTGGAGATCGCAATCATACTCGGGATCAGCTCCAGGGCGTATCATGCCAGTCGCCGAACCAGGGCGAGCAGCTCTGCGAGAGCCGCCTGGATGCTTTCATTCTGTGATGTGAAGCCGTTCTCCTTGGTCACGGACCCCAATTGCGTCAGGGTCGTGCCAATCCGCCCTAGCTCGTGGATGATGTCGTCATGCTCCCGCCCGCGCCGCACTTTGGGATTCGCGCCGAGGGAGATCTCTCGCACGTAGCGAGCCGGTGGCCGGCCAGTAGCCCGTGCCCGACCCACGACGAGCGACCATTCGGCTTCCGTATACCGGATCTTCCGCGGTTGGCGAACGCTCTTCTGATAGCCGACGCTCATTCCACTCCGCCCATAGCACCAAGCCGACGTGGAAACTCCCCTTATTAGGTACTCCGCCCTGATCTATCCCGTTCTACGCCCTCGGCTCCTACGCCGGCGGCGAAGCCAGGTCACTCGCAACACGAAGACGCACAGCAGGCAGAGACTCGCAGCGTTGAGGACGATTACCGTCGGCTCGCTTGGGGTGGAGTCGATGTAGCGTACCCAGAGCCTGGCAGGGACAGCCGCAAGAAAGCCGACCGCCATTAACACCAGCACCCACGCGATGATCCGGCGAAGCGCTGGCGCTACCAGTAGCACAAGCAGGTGGTCGAGCATCGAGGTCCTCTTCACATCACGACCATAGCCGCGGGAGCGAGCCCCGGCTCAACATTTCTTCGCGGACCCGCACAATATCGTGCAAGCACGCGTGCCGCTCCTCGCTGCGAACAGTCGGCCGCTGCGAGAGGTATTCCTTGTTGTAGACAGGAAGAACGTCATGGAGCCCTTTGCCACGTTTCGCGCCAAGCTGCTAGCTCGCAGGGACGACCTTCGCGGAGTGGGTGCCCTCGTGGACCCAGTCCGTCTGCTGGATCAGGTCCTGGCCGAGTTCGACGAGGTGTCCCGGGCCGAGACGGAGTCGCTGCTCAACCTGACGGAGGCCGCCCGGGAGTGCGGCTACAGCCCAGACGCATTGGGCCGCATGATCCGCAGCGGCAGGATCCCGAACCGCGGTCGCCCGGGTGCACCGAGGGTTCGGCGTGCCGATCTCCCTAGAAAGACCGGCAGGCCGCCTCTGGTGCAGGAGCAGATTCCTGGCACGCGTACCCGTATCGCGCGGATCGCGCTGGACGCGCAAACCAACGGCGGCAGCCGACTTGCCTAAGTCGTCCCCTCCGACCATGCTAAGTACACCAGCCAGGGCAGATCGCGCAGACTCTCGTAACCTCCGAACCAGGAGTCTTACGATGGCCAAAGCGAAACCAAGCTGGAGTTACAAGGCAGGAGAGAAGGGGCGCAACCGCGTCCGGGTGTACTTCGACACGACGCGGAAGGTCATCTTCGCGGAGTTCTACGAGCGGCTGGCCCAGAATGGCGGTGAGCGGCGGTGTCGCGTCTCACTCAGCCATGGGGATCGCGAGGCAGCCAAGCAATACGCCGAGGATCTTGCCGCACGCTTCCGCAAAGAAGGAATTCCTGTACGCGCTCCTGATCTCACCCTGCAGACGCTCTTTGACATCTACGAGCGAGAGGTCACCCCGTTCAAATCGGACGGGAAGCAGGCGCATGACCGGCGTGCCCGCCGTTTGTTCGAGCGCTGTTGGGGGCGGGAGACGGTCGTCGCCGCGCTGGACCGCCGCGACTGGGACCGATTCATCCGTGACCGCCGGTCCGGAAAGGTGAAGCCGCCTGGGGGCTACCATAAGGGCGGCGTTCGCGACCGGCAGATCGAGTACGACCTGCGATTCGTTGTGGCGGTCTGCAACTGGGCCGTCGTCGTGCGCCAGGGCGGACAACCACTTCTCGGCGGCAATCCCTTTCGGGGATTTCCGGTCCCGGGTGAGCAGAATATCAATCAGCCAATCACGTCCGACCGTGAAGTGGCGGTAATGCGCGCAGTGGCCGATCAGGTTGACTCCTTGTGCCCGCTCTACCTGGAACTGACCTACTGGACCGGCCATCGATGTATGGCCGTCAGCCGGCTCCGGTGGCGCGACTTCGATCTGGTCTCGGGTACAGTGCGGTGGACAGCTGAGCACGACAAGACAGGGTTCGAGCATGTGGTGCCGCTGGACGAGACAGTGCTGGAGCTTCTGCGCGCGCAACGTAGCAGGACACCGAGCATCGGCAAGGCGTGGGTGTTCCCATCTCCGACCGATCAGAGGAAGCCGATGTCACGCAATCTTGCGAGGGACTGGTGGGAGCGGTTGGAGCAGGCGGCAGGTCTTCGCCATATCAAAGGCCGAGGCTGGCACAGCCTCCGACGGAGGTTTGCCACCGACCTCGACCACCTGCCGTTGAAGCAACTGATGGATCTTGGTGGTTGGCGCACTCCGGCATCGGTGGTTCGATATCAGAAGCCTACCACCGAGCAACTCCGCGCTGGTCTCAAGACCCGGCGTCGCGGGGTCTCGGCATCATAATCCGAGCAACCGACAGCAGGAACCGACAGCAAACGCCGGTTTCCCATCACAGAGAAACCCCGCCGGAGCACATAGCTCCATGCGGGGCATGCAGTTTCAATACCATGGGCCTGGGTAGAGTTGAACTACCGACCTCACGCTTATCAGGCGTGCGCTCTAACCACCTGAGCTACAGGCCCTTGCGGGGACGGGAGAATAGCCAGCCGCCCCGCGGGACGCAAGGTTGCGCTTGCCGTTACCTCCCCCGGCCCACAGATTCAACGCTTCCCAAACTCAACATCCAGATCCGGGCCTCCAGTTCCGGCCCGGCGTATCCCTAGCGGCAACGGCGGATCCTCGATGGGGCCCCGAGGCCTCGGAGGTGCATGGTGGCCGGGATGCGGGGCTGGTGGTGGGTAACTTCGTCGCTGCTCCTGCTGGTTCACCCGCCGGTCGAGGCCCAGCGCGCCGCGGTGACGGGCACGGTCCGCTCGGCCGGAGGACCGGTACCGGGCGCGCTCATCGAGGCGCTCGCCCGGGATACCGTTCGCGCCCGGACCGAGGCCAGCGACGAGGGGCGGTTCCGGCTGGTGCTCCCGTCGCCCGGCACCTACTCGGTCCATGTCCGCAGCATCGGATACGCCGAGCAGCGGCTGGACGACGTCCACGTCCCCGCGGCCGGCACCAGCCTCGAGCTCAGGCTTGACGCCGTTCCCTACCAATTGAACACGGTCATCGTGACTGCGCTCCGCCGCACCGAGAAGGCGCTGGATGCCCCCGCCTCGGTGACCGTGGTGACCGCCCAGCAGGTGGAGGAGCGCACCGCCGTCACCGCGCTCGATCATACGGTCGGCCTGCCGGGCGTGGATGTCGCGGTCCAGGGACTGCAGGGGCGCCAAGTGGTGGGTCGCGGCTTCAATCAGACCTTCGGCACGTCGCTGCTGCTTCTGTCGGACTACCGGACGGCGTCGATCCCGTCGCTCCGGGCCAATCTCTCGCACTTCATCACGCCCATCGAGGAAGACGTGGAGCGGGTGGAGGTGCTGCGCGGTCCCGCCTCGGCGCTGTACGGGCCCAATGCCGCCGACGGCGTCGTGCACGTCATCACGAAATCGCCCTTCGAGTCGCCGGGCGGCAGCCTCACCGCCGTGGCCGGCGGGCGCTCGCTGTTCGAGGGGACCCTGCGTTACGCCCGGATCCTGGATCCTCACATCGCGTTCAAGATTTCGGGCAAGTATCTCCGCGGCGACGAATGGGACGCTCCGGCAGTGCCCGCGGAGCTCACCGGCCGCGACCCGCTGATCGAGCGGGTCTCCGGCGAGGCAAGGGTGGACGTCCGCCCGACCCCGACCGGCACGGCCGTCCTCACCGTCGGCTCCACGCTCGCCATGAGCCACGTGGAATACACGCCGATCGGCGCCAGCCAGGTGCGCGACTGGCGCTACGACTTCGCCCAGCTCCGCTACAGCGACGGCCGGTTCTTCGCGCAGGCGTTCGTGAACGCCAACAGCTCGGGCCGGACGTTCAATCTCCGCACGCTTCAGCAGACGGACGATCACTCCAATCTGGTCGTCGGCCAGGTGCAGCATGGATTCGACCTGGCGGGTCGGAGCCGGTTGACCTACGGCATCGACCTCCAGCGCACCAATCCGCGGACCGCCGGCACGATCGACGGCCGCAACGAGGACGACGACGTGTCGCTCGAGCTCGGCGCATACGCCCAGGCCGAGACCCGCCTGTCGCCCAAGCTGCAGCTGTTGACCGCCGCGCGGATCGATCACCACAACCGACTCAACGACGCCGTGTTCTCGCCCCGCGCCGGCCTGGTCTTTTCCCCGTCCGAGGGTCAGCGGTTCCGGCTGACCTTCAACCGCGCGTTCACCACCCCGACCGCGACCGATCTCTTCCTCGATATTCGCGCCGCCTCGCTCGATCCGCTGCCGTTCTCGCTGCGCGCCGAAGGCGTCCCGGAGCAGGGCTTCCACTTCGCCCGGAACTGCCCAGGCGGCCTGTGCATGAGCTCCCCGTTCGCGCCCGGCCAGCAGCTTCCGGTCGACGCCACGCTCATGTGGCCCGCCGTGGTGCAGATTCTCCAGGCGAACGGCGTGGACCTGTCGGGAGTGCCGCCACCCACCGCGGCGGACGTGGGAACGACGCTGCGCACCCTGGATCCGTCCATCGGGGCCTTCCGCGACCAGAGCGCCGGGCTCCGCGACATCGCCCCGCTGCGCCCCACCATCACGCGGTCGTTCGAGCTGGGGTACAAGGGACTCATCGGCCGGGGCCTGCTGCTGGACGTTTCCGTCTACACCACGCGGCGGACGAACTTCCGCGGCCCGCTGGCGGTCGAGACGCCCAGCGTGTTTCTCAACCCGTCCGATCTGTCGGCATACCTCGCCCAGTTCATGTCGCCGGAGCAGGCCCAGGCGCTGGCCAGGAGCATCGGCGGCGCGAGCGCCGATCCCACGGCCACCGGCATCCCGGTGGCCACGGTCGGGCTGGACGATCCCCGAACGGGCTCGGACATCATCCTGACGTACCGCAATTTCGGCGAGGTGAATCTGTGGGGCACCGACCTGTTGCTCGAATGGCAGGCGACCGACCGGATCTTTCTGGGTGGGTCCTACTCGTTCACCAGCGACAACTTCTTCGCCAGTCGCCGCCCCGGCGAAGCCGATCTTGCGCTCAACGCACCTCGCAACAAGGGCACGCTCAGCGCCTCCTATCACGACCCCGACCACGACTTCTCGGCCGCCCTGCGCGGGAGGTTCGTCGGGCCGTTCCGGATGGTCGACGGGGTCTGGGTCGGTGACGTGAAGGGCTTCGGCGTGCTGGATGCCGAGGTCGGGGTGGGCGTCCCCTGGCTTCGCGGCGGACGCTTCATCCTGACGGTCCAGAATCTGGCCGACAAGCGCCACGCGGAGTTCGTGGGCGCGCCGGTGCTCGGACGCATCGTCATTTCCCGACTTCGATACGAGTTCTAGCCCGGGCTCACCCGACCGCGAGCGGCAGGTTGCTCACCGAGCGCAGGTAGGGGTCGCTCTGCCACTGCGGCATCCCCGCCACCGAGAACGACGGCAGCTCCTGCAGCAGCGTGGTGAACGCCGCCGGCCCGACCAGCCGCACCAGCGGGGCGCCGATGCAATAGTGGATGCCGTCGCCGAACGCGACGTGGGGGTTGGGCGCCCGCGTGATGTCGAATCGGTCGGGATCGGTGAACACGCCCGGATCCCGGTTGGCCGAGCCCAGCACGGCGGAGACGTTCTCTCCCGCAGCGATCTTCTGACCACCGAGCGTGACGTCCGACGCCGCGACCCGGTCCACGATCTGGGCCGGCGTGTCGTACCGGAGCATCTCCTCGACCGCGCCGGCCAGCAGCCCAGGGTTCGCCCGCAGCTTGGCGAGCTCATCGGCGTTCTGAAGCAGGTTGTAGGTCCCGGTCGCGATCAGGAAAGTGGTCGAGAGATAGCCGGCGACGTTGAAATTGACCGCGGTCTCCTGGACCTCCTCCAGGGTCATGCCCTGCTTGGTGGCCTGGAGCACCATCAAGTCGAGCAGGCGCGCCTGCGCCGGATCGAGCGGACAGCCGTGCATGAGCGCCTGGTAGTACGCCGACGTCGCCATGCTGCAGGTGCCGCCGGCGAACCGCACCGGGATCGGCTGGGTGATGTCGTGCGCCGTCACGATGCTGGTGACCCAGGCCATCAGTCCCTGCCAGTCCTCCTGCGGAATACCCATCACCGTGAGCAGCACCTGCGCGGGAAGCGGCAGCGCGTAGGCCGACACCAGATCGAACCGGCGACTCTGCTTGGCGGCCAGGAGGAGCGGCCGGGCCAGGCCGGTCGCCACCGCGGAGCCGTCGGCGATGGCCTCGGCGAACAGCGGGTTGAGGATGCCGCGCACCACATCGTGCCGCGGCGGGTCCATCGAGAACACGCCCTGCGGCATGTAGCCCAGCACGTGGAAGATCGGCGTCGGCTCCGAGGGGGGCGTCGTCGGGTTCTTGAGAAACGTCTCCTTCTCATCCAGCACCAGCTTGACGTCGCCGTAGCGGAACACCCACCAGCTCTGGTATTCCTCGACCCAGAAGACCGGCGCCTGCTCCCGGAAATTGGCGTAGGTCGGGAATGGATCTGCGAGAAACTCGGGCGCGTTCGGGTTGAAGGTGCTGGGATCCCAGGAACCGGCCATGGAAGCCACCTATGCCGTGGTTGTGGGCGGCGCGCCCAGCCTGGCCAGCAGCCAGGCGCTGGTCTCGGGCGTGAGCGTGAGGTGCGGGACGTTGCTCGGCGAGCAGGTATAGTCGTGGAAGGGCGAGGCGCCCGACGCGGGCGGCGGCACCGGCACGAACGGGCTCAGGTCGAGGTCGAGCGCGCTCACCGTGGGCACCGAACAGGTGCGTCCGACCGGGTCGCTCACCGCGCCGCAGCCCAGTCCGGCCGCCATCATGGCGGCGTCCCGGTTGTACACGTTGCGGCCGCCCGGCGCGCCTTCCCAGGAATACCGGCTCGCGCCGACGAGGGTGCCGGCCGCGCCGGGATCGGTGACGAAGCAGTATCCCTTGGCGATGACATCGGGCTCCTCGCCCTCCGGCAGCGACCACACCTGCAGGCCGACGAAGGGACTCCCGTCCCAGGAGAGCAGCTCCTGATGCGGGGCGAGGTCCCGGACGCCGTCGCCCGCGCCGCAGGCGATCGCGAGCCGGCGCGGCTGCTGTGGGTAGTTGCCCAGGTAGCGCAGCTGCTCGAGCAGGCCCGTGTGCAGCGGGCTGGGTTGGGCCGAATCGCCATGCAGCCAGCGCATGACGAACTGCTGATTCGAGGGTGAATCGAGCAGCATCGCGAACGCCGCGGCCTCCGCCAGGGCGGGCGCGTAGTAGTGCGCGAACCACTGGTCGCCGATGCTGGTGTAGGCGCCGCGGTGCGGCGTGTCCACCGAGAAGTAGATCCGGGTGCGGTGCGGCATCCCGTGCGACTCCATGAACGCCAACGCGTACCGGGTCACGAGGCCGCCCATGCTCACCCCGCCGACCACGAGGGGCGTCTTGGTCGCCGCGAGGGCCTGCTGGATGCAGGCAACCGCGACCTGGGCATTGTTCTGGATCAGATCGAGCCCGTTGTCGTAGCTCAGCAGGATGACGTCGTACCCGCTCGCCCGGAGCGCCTCCAGCGTGCCGTGCTGGTTCAGCAGGTCGTACGAATAGTCGTAGGGATACCCGCCCGGGAAGCCCTCGGATACGATCAACGGATTGGTGAGGGCGTCGTGCCCCGCACCGAGGTACACGTACGCCTTGCCGGTGTTGAAGGGCGGCCCGTACACGGACCAGGTCTGGTCCGGCGCCGGGGCCGCCGGCTGGTTGCCGAGCGGCACGGTGAAGCGGGCCTCGAGCACGGTGGCGCCGTAGCGGCATCGGAGCGTCGCCACCGGCGTCGCTCCGCGGGGATACGCCGCGACCCGGCTCTCCCCGAAGGCGATCGGCCGAGCGCCGCTGCCATCGGCGGGATCGAGCTCGATCAGGTCGGGCAGTGGATCGCCGGGCGTGGTGATGAAGAAGCGCTCGTCGAGCAGGTACGTGACCACCCGGCTGCGAAACACGGGTTGGTCGAGACCCCACTGATCGTGCAGCAGGCCGGCGGCGAGGAAGGCGCGCGCGGGCTGGATGCAGTCACCGAGTGAGGGGAGCGGCGGGGTGAGCGCCGAACCCTGGGTCGCGGCGGCGAGCACCGCGTCGCGGAACGCCGGCCGGCAGGCGGCGAGGCGCAGGCTCGCCACCGCGATGGGGAGCGGGCCGTCGGGGCGGAAGGCGGTGGTCAGTCCCTGAACGGCGTACAGCGGTGGCAGGATGCCCGGTGCCAGCGCCGCCTGCTGGAGCAGGAGGTACGCGCCCTCCCATTGCCGCTGGGTGAGCGCCGGCGCCGGGCTGGAGCCATCGGGAAAGTCGGTCCGGCCCCACCACGCCAGCAGGCCGCCGGGCACGCTGGCCGGGTTGGCCTGCGCCCGCAGCTGGTTGATCTGGGCCGCGAGGGCCGGATTGATCGCCGCGGTTGGCGCGGTCAAAGGGAAGCGAGGAAGCGCAGCGCGCCGATGCCGGGGATGAAGCCGTACACGCTGCCCCGGGTGATCACGAAGCGGGGCAGATCGTCGAGCACCACCGGATCGCGGTGGTCGGCGGTGCGGATCACGAACTGCCCGCCGTCGGGAACCTGGGCCCCGAGCATGGGGTCCCGGGTGCCACGCAGCCCGGCGGTCGACAGATCCTGATTGACCCACACGCTCAGCAGGAACTCGAACTGCATCGCGAGGTCGCCGCACAGGAAGTGCCCCATCAAGCCCCGCTCGGTGCTGTCGGGCGCGGCGGGATCGTACGCGGGTCCGTAGGCGACTCCGCGCCTGATGATCCGACGGCTGTGGGGCTTGCCCATCACGACCGCGCTGCGGGGATTGAGGCGGCGGACGTGGGAGCCGACCGGACAGCGGAGCCCGACCCGGTCATCGTAGAACGCCCGGTGCCGCTCGCTCGGCGCGTAGTCGAACTCGTTGAGCCGCTCTTCCGGGAGCGGCGGATCCGGCTCGGGCGTGTCGGGCGACAGCATGAGCGGCACCCCGTTGCGCCACCGGCCGAGCAGCTTGGCCGCCACCATCTCCCGGTCGAAGCCGTAGTGGTCGGCAGCCCCGGTCAGGAACGCCTCGAACCCGGCCACGTCCTGCCGCATGATGCGGAACGCGCTGTAGGTCCCGTTGTCGCCCAGGACATTGGGCAGATCGCCCAGGAAGTTGCCGCCGAACTGGTTGATGTAGTCCTTTCCCAGGAGAAACTCCCCGGGATCGCATTCGGGCTGCATGTCGGGGCGCGCCGCGCGGCCGGGTGTGCCCTTGATCCTGGGCTGCGCGATGCCATCCCGGTACCCGAAATGAACCTTGCCGGCTGGCAGCGCCGTCGCGTCGTGGACCGAGATCTCGGTCACGCCGTTGGCCGCGAACAGCGCGCGGAGCTGGGCGGTGAGCGCGTCCCGCTCGGACGTCCGCTGCTGATCGGTATACAGGGAGAGGATGAGGTGAACGGCGGGAGTGCCGGGCCCGCCCAGGATCCAGTTCTCGGGTGCGGCATCGCCCTTGTCGCCCAGCTTTCCGGCGCGGGCCGCCGGCCCCTGTCGAAACGGCTCCGGAAAGAGCTGCAGCAGCGGCGCCGGCAGCCCCAGCCGCTCGAGCCCGGCCCAGGTGATGCCCACGTTCAGGAAGTACTTCGGCCGCTCCTTCCACTCGGCGGCCGTGGTCACCTGCGGCGCCGCCTGCTCGTTGCCGGAGGCCAGCAGGCCGATGAGACGCGCCGCGCCCGCCGGGTCCGCGACGCCGAGCGCGAAGTGCCGCGCGTAGTGGATGCGGTACCCGCGGAGGATGTTTCCCTGGATGTCGGTGACGTCGAGTGTCATCGCGGGCTCAGCGCATTCTGGATGTCGATCACCGTCATGTCGGGGTAGGCGGACCACGGCTGGGCGCCGACCTGGACGTTCTGACGGACGAAATCGAGAAAGTCCTGGGGGTACTGCTTGACCGGCAGACGGGGGGCGTTCTGGATGAACATCAGCATGGCGGTGAACTCGTCGCCGATGGTGGCGACGAAGTCCATGAGATACGAGTCGAGGCTGTCCATGTAATGGCTCGTCGACGGGTTGCCGTCGAAGACAGTGATGACCATCAGGGTGGAATAGTCCTGCGACGGGAGGAACCGGGCGAAGTGGACGTAGTGGAGGCCGGCGAGCGCCGCGTCGATCTGCGCCTGCACCGACTTGATCGTCAGCATGAGCGGCAGCATCTGCGCCGGGCTCTTGAGCCGAAGGAACAGATTGAGGCCAGACTGGACTCCCTTGCGTTCCAGGGAAGGCGTGTTCGAGGCACGCGGCTGCGTCGAGCCGGGAGGCTGGCGCGTGGGCGCGTTGAAGGTCAGCACCATTCGGCCGGTGGTCCTCCGGGCGGTGGGAAGCGCGACGCAAGCAGCATGGTGCGGGGGCGAGGGCTATCTTACCTGCCGATTCTCCACCCCGCAAGCCGATTGCAGGTCCACTCGACGCACGAGCGCCGATGTCCACTCCGCTCAGCGCGTATCTGCCACGCCTGCTGCTCCGCCGGCTCGCCGCCGGCGTGCCATTCACGGGCCCGGAGGCCAGCCGCACCGGGGCCGTCCTGCTGCTGAGCGACATCCAGGGATTCAGCGGGCTGGTCGAGCAATGCGCCGGTGGAGGCCGGGCGGCCCTGGAGGAGCTGACCTGGGCCCTCAACGCCTACTTCGTCGACGTCGTCGAGGCCGTGCACGCGTACGGCGGCGACGTGCTCTACATCGCGGGCGATGCCTTCTACTGCTGCTGGATTCCCGACGATTCCTCCGCGCTCCCCGAAGTGGCGGCTCGCGCGGCAGCGGCCGGCGCCGCCATTCAGCAGCGTACGCGCAGCGGGCGCTTCGCGACCCGCATCGGCGTCGGGACCGGTGAGCTCGTCGTGGCGTTCGCGGGCGGTGTCGCCGGCCGGTGGGACCTGATCGCCACCGGCGACGGGTTCGATGACGTGGTGTCGGCGGAACGTGATGCCGCCGCCGGCGCCGTGACCCTGTCGCGCCGGGCGTGGGAGCTGGTGTCCGATCGTGCCGCCGGCCGCCCGGTGGCTGGTGGCCGCCGCGAGCTCACCCATATCGAGGCCTCGGCCGCGCCACCGCCCGCGACACCGGTCCTGGCGCCGGAGGATGCGGACCGACTCCTGCGTCCCTTCATCCCGCCGGCCGTGCTCGACCGCATGCTCGCCCCGGAGGCTGAGTGGCTGGCGGAGATCCGCCACGTCTCCGTGCTGCTCGCCGACCTGCCTCCGCTCGGCGCGGCGGGTGCGCACGAGCTCGAGCAGACCCAGGCGTGCGTGCACGCCTTTCAGGACGCGGTCCGGCGGTACGAGGGCACGGCCAAGGTGGATGTGGACGAGAAGGGCATCCTGCTGCTCGCGGCGTTCGGCCTGCCGCCGATGGCCCACGAGGACGACGCCGAGCGGGCGGTGCACGCGGCCCGATCGCTGCGTGGGACGCTCGATCGCCTCGGCATCGCCTCCGGCATCGGGGTCGCCACGGGGCGCACCTTCTGCGGTGTATTCGGCGGCGAGGCGCGCTGCGACTACATGCTGCGGGGCGACGTGATCAACCTGGCCGCCCGCCTGATGCATGCGTCGCCCGGCACCATTCGCTGCGACGCCGACACGGTCCGGGCGGTCCGCGGTCGGCTCGAGTTCACGCCGGCCGGCACCATGCTCGCCAAAGGCCGGCGCGACCCGGTGGCCACGTTCCATCCTGCCGGCGCGGCGCTCCAGGCCGCGGCGCGTGACACGCCCACGGTCGGCCGGGTGGCCGAACGCGGGCGCCTCGCGGCCCGCGTGGCCTCGCTCGTCGACGGCGATCCAGGGCCGCCGGTGATGATCGAGGGCGACGCGGGCATGGGCAAGTCGACCATCCTCGCCGATCTGGCGCGCACGGCCGGGGCCGCCGGTGTCCGGATCCTCGCCGCTTCGGCCGATGCCATCGAGCGCGCGACGGCCTACTTCGCGTGGCGCCCCGTCTTCGCCGAGCTGCTGCACTGGGACGACGCGGCCGACGCCGGCTCGAAGCGGAGGATGCTCGAGGCGCGCTTCGCCGGACGCGCCGACCTCGAACGGCTGGCGCCGCTGCTGGCCGCCGTGCTCCCGGGCGCATTCCCGGACACGGAGCTCACGGCCGAGATGACGGGCGAGGTCCGCGCGGCCAACACGCGGTACCTGCTCGCCGCGCTGGTGCGGGACGCCTGCGCCGCCGGCCCCACGCTCCTCACGATGGAGGACGCGCACTGGCTCGATTCGGCCTCCTGGTCGCTCCTGATCGAGGTGGTGCGGTCGGTTCACCCGTTGCTCACCGTCGTCACCGCCCGGCCGGGCGGCGAGACGCTGCCCGGCGCGGAGCTGCTCCGCCTCGACGCGCTGGCCGACGAGGACATGCTGGCGCTCGTCCGCCTCCGGCTCGAGGTCGCCGACATTCCTCCGGCCCTCGCGTCCGTGATTCGTGACCGCGTGGCCGGCAACCCGTTCTTCTGCGACGAGCTGCTGCGCAGCATGCGCGACGCGGGAGCCATCCGGGTCCAGGACGGCGCCTGCATCGTCGGCGACCTCGCCGGCCTCGACCTCCCGACGACCATCGAGGGCGTCATCCTCAGCCGGCTCGACCGGCTCACGCCGCACCAGCAGCTCTGTCTCAAGGTGGCGGCGGTGATCGGGCGCGTGTTCCGCGCACGCACTGTGGCCGAGACCTATCCGGCGGAACCGGAGCGCCCGCGAGTGCCGGAACACCTGGAGTCGCTGGCCCGACTCGATCTCACCGTGCCCGAGGCCCCCGAGCCCGATCTGGCGTACCTGTTCCGGCACGTCATCACCCGCGATGTCACGTACGATCTCATGCCGCTGGTGCAGCGGCGTCCGCTGCACCGCGCCGTCGCGGAATGGATCGAGCGCCGTCACGGCGCGGACGTGCGCTCGGTCGCCGCGCTCCTCGCCTATCACTGGGCACAGGCCGCCGATGCCGTGCGCGCGGTGGCCTATCTGGAGCAGGCGGGGCACGAGGCGCTTCGGGATGGGGCGTTTCACGAGGCGGTGGTCTTCTTCGGCCAGGCCATCGAGCTGGCGGTGGGTGGGGCGGTCGAGGCCACGCCGGCACGGCGGGCATCATGGGAGAAGGGCGTCGGGACCGCCTACTACTTCCTCGGCGATCTGGTTCGGAGCCGGCAACACCTCGAACGCGCGGTGGCGGGTCTCGATCGCCCGGTGCCAGCCACGCCCGGCGCGACGGGACGCGCGCTCCTTGGTGCAGCAGGGTCTCAAGCGCTGCACCGGCTCCGTCCCGGCCGGTACCTCGGTCGGCGCGGTCCGGAGCGCGCGGTGCTGGAGCAGGCCGCGGACTGCTACAAGATCCTCGGCCAGATCTACTATCTCGACGGTGAGCCGCCTCCGCGGCTGGCCTACCTGACGGTGCGCGGCCTCAACCTCGGCGAGGAGGCCGGATCGTCCGCCGACCTGGCGCGCGTGCTGGTCAACATGAGCGTGCTCACCGGCCTGCTCGGCTTCAAAGGCTGGGGCGAGTGGTACGCCCGGCGCGCCATCGCGATGGCTCAGGAGGAAGGCCAGTACGCCGCCGGCGCGTACGTGTGGCACATCCATGCGCTGGGCGAGGCCCAGTCCGCGCGCTGGGCCTCGGCGAAGGCGGCCAACGACGAGGCCCTGCGCCGCATCCGCGAGCTGGGCGACTTCAACCTCGAGGCCGAAGCCTACGTGGTGCGCGCCACCATTCTCCTGTGCGAGGGCGACTACGCCGCCGCGCCGGAGGCGTGGACCCGGAGCCGCCAGCTCTCCGAGCGAACCGGCAATGCCCAGATCCTGTGCTGGTCCCTGCTCGACGAGGTGGACACGCTGATCGGACGTGACGAGACCGACGAGGCCGCGCGGGCGCTCGACCGCGCGCTGGCCGTGCCGACGGCACCGACCGACGGGAGCAGCACGCTGGACAAGCATCGCGCACTCGCGGTCACACGGCTGCGCCAGGGCCGCGTGCCGGAGGCGCTCGCCGCCGCGGACGTGGTGCTCGAGACCATCGGACGCCAGCCGCCGACGGGCTATCACTGGGCCGACTTCTACGCCTCCGCGGCCGAGGTGGCGGTCGAGGCACTGGCCCGATGGAGCGGCGGACCGCCCGCCGAGCGACGCGCGCTGGCGCAGCGTGCCGCGCGTGCGTGCCGCACCCTGCGCAAGTTGAGCCGGAATTTCTGGAACGTGCGCCCGCGAGCGCTCTTGCTGGAGGGGTTGAGATCGGCCGCGTCGGGGCGGAGCGAGGCGGCCGCCCGCTCATTCGAGAGGGCCGCGGCCTTGGCCGCCCGGATGGACATGCCGTTCGAGCGGGCCCGAGCCTTGCTCGCCCGCGCGCGGCTTGGGCTAGGATCGCGGTCCGCCAGCGGGCTGGCGGAGGCCGCCGCCGTCTTCGACCGGTTGGGCGCCGTGTACTACGCCAAGCAGGTCCGGCTGATCGGCTAGCGCGGGCCGGCCGCGGCGCCGTGGAACACCGTTTCGACCAGCCGGTTGAATCGAGGCGTGGCCCGCAGCTCCCCGAACGCGGGCCGGACGTTGAGCAGCACCATCTCCACGGCCCGGGCCGCGAGCCCCTGCTCCAGCGCGCTCAGCGCGGCCGGCACGTCTCCCAGCCCCAGGTGTACCTGCGCCAGCAGCACCGGCGACACGTACCGCGCTCCGGACCGTGCCGTCAGGCGCTCGAGGCTGCTCCGCGCCGCGTCGAAATCCCCGGCGCGCCCATGAGCCAGCCCAAGCGCGGACTCCACCTCGCTGCTGTCACCGGTGAGCGTGCGCGCGAGGGTGAGCGACCGGATCGCCTCGTCGTGCCGCCTGAGCTCGCTGAGCGACAGGCCCAGGAAATAGTGGGCCGGCCCGAATCCGGGATACCGCTCCAGGACCCGCCGGTACACGCCGGCCGCGCGCTCCGGGTCGCCGCGGAAGCTGTGCAGCACGCCCAGGCTGAGCTCGACCGCGGGGGAGAGCGGGTCCAGCTCGTGGGCCCGCCGCAGGTGCTCGCCGGCCTCATCGAGGCGGGCCCGCGGCGCCAGGCAGTGCATGGCGAGCCACTGCGGCGCCGTGGGGTACTGGGGGCTCGCGTCGATGGCGGCGAGGAAGTCGGACTCGCTCCCGCCCCAGTCCCAGTCGTACAGGGCCCGGACCGATCCCCGGGCCCCGAGCGCCTCGCCCGAGGCGCGCGACGTGCCCAGTGCCCGCTCGGCGGCGGACCGGGCGGCGGGCATCACCTCCGTCGGGGCGCGAACCCCGTAGATCGCGAGGGTCACGTACGCCTCGGCGAGGGCGGCGTGCGCCAGGGTGAAGCCTGGGTCGACCTCGACGGCAGCCGCGAAGGATCGCAGGCACTCGAGCAGTGCCGCCTCACTCCGCTGGTTCCACTGAAACCGGCCCTTGAGGTAGGCCTCGTAGGCCGCCAGGTCGGCGGTGGGGGGCCGGACCAGGCGCGTGTCGTTGCCGAACACGGTGAGCCGCAGCGTGTCGACGATGGCGCGCGAGATCTCGTCCTGCACCTCGAAGAGGTCGTCCAGCTCCCGGTCGAACCGCGCCGACCACAGCTCGAAGCCGCTGCCGGTATCGATCAGCTGGGTCGTGACGCGGAGCCGCCGTCCCGCGCGCCGGACGCTCCCCTCGAGCGCGCCGCGGACCCGCAGCTGGGCTCCGATGGCGCGCACGTCCTGCTGCTTGCCCTTGAACGCAAAGGCGGAGGTGCGCGCGACGACCCTGAGGCCCGGCACCTGGGCCAGCGCATGGATCAGCTCCTCGCTGAGGCCGTCGCTCAGGTACTCGTTCTCCGGATCCGCACTGAGGTTGGTGAACGGCAGCACCACGAGGGACCAGCCGGTATCGCCGCCCGCCGCGGCCGTGGTCGGGAAATGGGTCGGCAGCTGGCCCGCATCCCCCAGGAGCGCGGCCAGGAAGGTCTCGACCGAATCGAAGCGGTCTCCCGGCTCGCGGGACAGCGCCCGCAGGATCGCCTGCTCGACGCCGCCGGGCAC
Organism: Gemmatimonadales bacterium; assembly: GCA_050733015.1. GTDB lineage: Bacteria > Gemmatimonadota > Gemmatimonadetes > Gemmatimonadales > GWC2-71-9 > CAVVWJ01. The sequence goes on along the minus strand of JBOHSB010000229.1, from coordinate 2,833 downwards.
GGCGGTGGGTCTGCCCTGGAGGCTGGGCGCCTCCTGCGTCGTCTTCCGGGCCATGATGGCGACCGCGGTGTTCCCGGTGAACGGCAGCTCGCCGGCGAGCAGCTCGAACAGCACGCAGGCCAGGCTGTACTGATCGCTGCGCCCGTCCACCGTTCCCTCGCTGAACGCCTGCTCCGGGCTCATGTAGGCGGGCGTGCCGATGCCCATTCCGGTCTGGGTCAGGTGGGGGTCGCCCGACTCCTGGATCGCCTTGGCGATGCCGAAGTCGACCACCATCGCGTGCCCGTCGTACAGCAGGACGTTTTCCGGCTTGATGTCACGGTGGACCAGGTTGTTGCGGTGGGCGTAGGCCAGCGCCTTGCCGACCTCCTGGGCCAGGCGCAGCACCTCGGGCAGCGGCAGCCGCTGCTCCCGCCGGAGGCGGGCCCGGAGGGACTCGCCCTCGACCAGAGGCATCACATAGTAGAGCAGGGTATCGGTGCCGCCGGAATCGTAGACCGGAAGGATATGCGGGTGCTGCAGGCGGGCGGCGGTGCGGATCTCCCGCAGGAAGCGCTCGGCGCCGAGCAGGGCGGCGATGTCGGGCCGGAGCGCCTTGACCGCGACGGCCCGGTCGTAGCGCAGGTCGCGGGCGCGGTAGACCACCGCCATCCCGCCCCGGCCGATCTCCTCCTCCAGCGCGTACCGCTCGCCGAGCACGCGCCGTAACGCCTCGAGCGGAGCCGCCACCTCTCGACCTCCGGCCAGCCGGGATATTCAGGAACCGGGAGGAGCCTTCATCGTCACAGACGAGCCGCGCGGCCTGGCGGCCGGCGCGACCCGTGACGTTTCATGGGAGCCCTGGCGTGGGGCCTCAGCGCTCCTCTTCTTCCTCTTCGAAGTCCTCCAACTCCTCGAGATCCTCGTCGTCGAGGTCGTCCTCGTCGTCGAGATCGTCGTCGTCGTCCAGGACGTCGTCCTCCTCATCCTCCTCGTCGTCGTCGAAGGTGAACCCGTCGTCCTCGAACTCGTCGTCATCCTCGTCGAACTTGCGACGCAGCTCCAGGGCCTCCACCGACGTCTCCCAGGCCAACATGATGTCCTCCGCCATCAGAGAGAGTGTAGTTTCGGGGTCCTAGGACGCATCCGCCACCCGGGCGGCCCGCGCGGCTTTCTTGCGGTCGTTCGCCGTCAGCACCCGCTTGCGCAGCCGGATGTTCTTGGGCGTGACCTCGATGAGCTCGTCCTCCTCGATGTACTCGAGGGCGTACTCCAGCGTGATCTGGCGCGGCGGCTCCAGGATGATGTTCTCGTCCGACGCCGTGGTGCGCATGTTGGTGAGCTTCTTTTCCTTCGTCACGTTCACGTCCATGTCACCCGGGCGGGAGCTCTCGCCGGCGATCATGCCCTCGTAGACGTGGTCGCCCGGGGTCACGAACATCTGGGCCCGTTCCTGCAGGTTCCCCAGCGCGAACGCCACGACCAAGCCCTCGCGGTCGGCCACCATCACGCCGCGCTTGCGGCCGGCGAGCGGGCCGGCCCAGGGCCCGTAGTCGAGGAACCGGTGGTGCATGATGCCGGTGCCGCGGGTGTCGGTGAGGAACTCCGACCGGTAGCCGAACAGGCCGCGTGCGGGGATCCGGAAGGTGAGCCGCACCATCCCCTGCCCCGGGTTACGCATCTCGGTCATCTCGCCGCGGCGCGGGCCGAGCTTCTCCATGACGACGCCCATGTATTCCTCGGGCACGTCCACGGTGAGCTCCTCGTACGGCTCCAGCCGCGCGCCGCCGGCGCCGAGCTTGGTGATGACGCGCGGGCGGGAGACCTGGAACTCGAACCCCTCGCGGCGCATCGTCTCCATCAGGATGCCGAGGTGGAGCTCGCCCCGTCCGGCGACGGCGTGGGTGTCGGGGCTGTCGGTCTCCTCGACCCGGAGCGCCACGTTTCGCTCCAGCTCCCGGTAGAGCCGGTCCTTGAGCTGGCGGCTGGTGACGTACTTTCCTTCGCGCCCGGCGAACGGGCCATTGTTGACGATGAAGTCCACCGAGATCGTGGGCTCCTCGACCGCGATCCCCGCCAGCCGCTCGGGCGCGTCCACCGCCGTGAAGGTCTTCCCGATCTCGATGGTCTCGAACCCCGAGAGCGCCACGATGTCACCGGCGCCGGCCACGTCGACTTCGACCCGGTTGAGCCCATCGAAGGTGTAGAGCCGGGTAACGCGGTTCCGCTCGAACGTCTCTTCGGCGACGATGCCCGGCTCGCCCAGCGGCAGCAGGGCGACCTGGTCGCCCACCCGCACCCGTCCCCGCTCGATCCGTCCGATCGCGATGCGGCCGAGGAAGCTCGAGAAGTCGAGGGTCGAGACCAGCATCTGGAACGGCCCCTCGGGATCACCCTTCGGCGCCGGGACGTAGTCGAGAATGGCCTGGAACAGGGGGCGCAGGTCGGTGCCCGGGTGCTCGAGCTCGGCCGTGGCGGTGCCGGCCCGGCTCGAGGTATAGAGGAAAGGGGCGTCGAGCTGTTCGGGGGTGGCCTCGAGGTCGATGAACAGGCCCAGCACCTCGTCGTGCACCCGGAGTGGCTCCGCGTCGGCGCGGTCGATCTTGTTGATGGCCACGATGGGCCGGAGGCCGAGCGCGAGCGCCTTCCGGGTGACGAAGCGGGTCTGCGGCATCGGGCCTTCGGCCGCGTCCACCAGGATCAGCACGCCGTCCACCATGCGCAGGATCCGCTCTACCTCGCCGCCGAAATCGGCGTGGCCGGGCGTGTCCACGACGTTGATCTTCACGTCCTTCCAGCGCACCGAGGTGTTCTTGGCGAGAATCGTGATCCCCCGCTCGCGTTCGAGCGGGTT
>JBOHSB010000228.1:0-6142 GCA_050733015.1 Gemmatimonadales bacterium | reverse complement strand
GCCGCCGAGTTCGGCGGCGGCGCGACCACCACGGGCCTGGTGCTCGGCACCCCGACCTACATGGCGCCCGAGCAGGCAGCGGGCGATCCGGTGGACCACCGGGCCGACTTGTATGCGCTCGGCTGCGTGGCCTACGAAGTGCTCGCCGGTCGGCCGCCGTTCACGGGGAGCTCGGCGCAGGAGCTCATCGCGGCGCATCTCGCCGACGTTCCCGAGCCGTTGGCGGAGCTGAGGGCAGGCCTGCCGCAGTCACTGAGCGATGTGGTGATGCGACTCCTCGCCAAGCGTCCGGCGGAGCGGCCCCAGTCGGCCGACGACGTGTCGCGGGTGCTGCTGGCGCTCGATACCGCGGAGGTCGAAGCGGGGGGCGGGGCGGTGGGCCGCCGCCGGCCCCGGGCGCGGCGGGCCCGCAGGCTCACCCGGTGGCTTGCCTGGGGAACGGGGGTGGTAGGGCTCGCGGCTGCGGTGGCCGCAGGCACGATGGTGCTGAGTCGACCTCGTCCGCCGGTCAAGGCCGCCTCGGCCGGGCGGACGATGATCGCCGTGTTGCCGTTCGAAAACCTGGGGCGGCCGGACGACGAGTATTTCGCGAGCGGCCTTACCGAAGAGATCACCAGCCGATTGTCGGGGCTGCAACGCCTCGGCGTCATCTCGGGCACCAGCGCGAGCCAGTACAAGAAGAGCGCGAAATCGCTGCAACAGATCGGCCGCGAGCTGGGCGTCAGCTACGTGCTCGAGGGCACGGTCCGGTGGGAGCGGCCGGCGGCGGCGGCGGCGCGGGTGCGGGTCATCCCCCAGCTCATCCGGGTCGACGACGACAGCCACCTGTGGTCCCAGCGGTATGACGCCACGCTCGCGGACCTGTTCGACGTGCAGGCGGCGATCGCCGAGGAGGTGGCCCGGGCGCTCAACGTCGCCATCGCCGGGCCCGAGCGGAACGCGCTGGCCACTCGTCCGACCGACAACATGGAGGCCTACGCGTACTACCTGCGCGGCAACGACTACTTCGCCGGTAGCTGGGGCGAGATCAAACGGCTCCGCATCGCCATGGACATGTACGCCAAGGCCGTGGCCCTGGACCCGGGGTTCGCGCTGGCGTTCGCCAAGCTGTCCGAGGCGCACTCCAACTTCTACGCCTCTACGGTCGCCGCGGGACCGGAGGACCTGGAGGCGGCCAAGACGGCCGCGGCAACCGCACTCCGTCTGAGGCCCGACCTGGCCGAGGCTCACCTCGCGCTGGGCTACTACCACTGGCGCGCACGTAAGGCGTATGGCGACGCGCTGCGCGAATTCTCGCTGGCCGACCGGCTGCAGCCGAACAGCGCCGAGGTCATTCAGGCGATCGGCCTGCTGGAGCGCCGGCAGGGGCGGATGCGAGAGGCGGTGGTCCATCTCAAGCGCGCCGCCGAACTCGACCCGCGCTCGGCCGAACTCGCGTCCGACATCGGGCTGACCGACTGGTTCCTGCGGGCGTATCCGGAGTCGGAGCAGTACCTCAACCACGCCATCACCCTCGCGCCGGACTGGGTCGCGCCCTATGCGCAGAAGGCCTGGCTCTACGTCTCTTGGCGCGGCGATCTGGAAGGCGCCCGGAGGATCGTCGGCGACGCGGCGCGCACGCTGGGCCTGGGCAACCTGATCGGGTACATGAACCCGGAGGCGATCTTCCTGGTCCCGCGCGATCCGGTCCATCGGGCCGCGTTCGAGCAGCTCGCCCCGAGAGACTTCGAGGAGGACACGGCGCTATACGCGCTCTCGAAGGCGGAGTGGTACCGGCTGCGGGCAGCGCCAGCGTTGGTGCGGGCCTATAGCGACAGTGCGCGGGTTTCGCTGGAGGATGAGCTGCGCACCAGCCAGGTGCTTCCCTGGCGGCGGAGCTTCCTGGGCTATGCGTACGCGGGTGTCGGCCGCACGGTGGCCGCGCGGAAGGAGGCCAGGGAGGCGGAGCGCATGGTCCCACCCCAAACCGAGGCGATGATGCATGCGTTCGCGGTGTTTTCGCTCGCTCGGATCGACGCGCTGGTGGGCGACCAGGACGCCGCGATTCAGCAGCTCGAGTACCTCCTGTCCATTCCGTCCCAGGTGTCGATCCCGCTGCTGCGGGTGGACCCGACCTGGGACCGGCTACGCGACAACCCGCGATTTCAGCGGCTCATGACTGGAGCTTCGTCATCGGGCGCGGCGGTCGAGCGCACCGATTCCTCGTGAGTGGCCGATCGGGCGAACGACTGGTCGACGATGCGCTGCTCGGCAATGCGGTGCTCGCCCGCGGCGCAGGTGCGCTCTTCCGGAGTGCCCCGGCCCGCCGGTCTCATCCAGAAATCCTCCCGCCTCCTGGCGAGCTGCCGCCGAATGTCCCACCCGATGACGCCAGGCGCGTGAGCAGCGGCGCCGCTGTCCAGAACTCCGGATCGCCATGGGAGTTCAGGGCGAACTCCCGCACCCGGCGGAGGACGCGGTCCAATCCGAGCTGGTCGGCGTAGAACATCGGTCCGCCCCGCGCCCGGGGGAAGCCGTACCCGGTGAGATAGACCACGTCGATGTCGCTCGCCCGGGCGGCGATCCTCTCCTCGAGGATCCGCGCGCCTTCGTTCACCAGGGCGTAGACCAGGTGGTCGACGATCTCATCCTCATCGATCTCTCGCGGAGCCGCCCCGATCGCTTTCCGGTGCGACGCGATGAGATCGTCCACCACGGCCGATGGGGCCGGGCGGCGCGGGCCCTCGGGATAGTCGTACCAGCCGGCTCCGCTCTTCTGACCCAGGCGCCCGAGCTGGCAGAGGTGGTCTGGCAGTGTGGAGTTGCGATAGCCGGGCCGGGTGGCCCGGCGGTGAAGGCGGATCGCGAGGCCGACGTCGTGGCCCACCAGATCCCCGACGCGGAACGGACCCATCGCGAACCCGAAGGACTCGACGGCGCGATCGACTTGCTGTGGTGTGGCGCCTTCTTCGACCAGATACCACGCCTGCTTGGTGTACCCCTCCAGCATCCGGTTGCCGATGAACCCGTCGCACACGCCGGAGACCACCGCCACCTTCCTGAGCGTCTTGCCGAGCGCGAGCGCGGTGGCCAGGACGTCGGGCGCGGTCGCCCCGCCGCGCACCACCTCGAGCAGCCGCATCACGTTGGCCGGGCTGAAGAAGTGAAGGCCGAGCACGTCGGACGGGCGGCGAGTGAACCCGGCGATCGCATTGACGTCGAGGGTCGAGGTGTTGGTGGCGAGTATGGCCCCCGGCTTCATTGCCCGGTCGAGCGCCAGAAACACCTCGCGCTTCACCTCCAGCGACTCGAACACCGCTTCGATCACCAGGTCGGCCCGGCCGACGGTCTCGTAGGAGAGGGTCGGACGGAGCCGTGCCAGGCGGCGGTCCCGCTCGTCGGCGGTGAGCTTGCCCTTTGCGACCTGCGCATCGTAGATGCCGGCGATCCGCGCCAGGCCCCGGTCCAGCGCCGCCTGGTCGGCCTCGAGGAGCCAGAGCGGCAGCCCGGCGTCGAGCAGCGCGACCGCGATGCCGGCACCCATGGTGCCGGCGCCGACGACGGCGGCCTCTTCGAGCGGGCGAACTGGAGTTTCCGGGCGGATGCCATCGACCTTGCCGGCGGCGCGCTCCGCGAAGAAGGCGTGCCGCAGGCCTCTCGATTCGGGCGTCGCCATCAACTCGAGGAAGGCGCGGCGCTCGATGGCGAGTCCCTCATCGAACGGCATGGTTGCCGCCTCGATCGCGTCCACCGCTCGCATGGGGGCCGGCAACGGCGGCCGCGCCGTTCCGAGTCTGACTCGAGCCGCTTCACACAGGGCCGCGAGGTTCGGCTCGCGAAGGGGAATGTCGCGCGTCTTCGGCGGCGGCCTCGTCGTGACTTCCTCGGACGCCGCGAAGTCCACGGCCGCCGCCAGGGGATCGGCCTCCACGACGCGATCGAGCAGGGCGGTGCCGGCCAGGGCCTTCGCGGGCACCGGCTCCCCGCCCACGATCATCTCGATCGCTCGCTCGACGCCGACCAGCCTCGGCAGGCGCTGCGTGCCTCCCGCGCCGGGCAGGAGGCCGAGCTTGACCTCCGGCAGGCCGAGCTTCGCGTCCGCGCGCGCGACTCGATAGTGGGCCGCCACCGCCAGCTCGAGGCCTCCGCCGAGGCAGGTGCCGGCGATCGCGGCGACGACGGGCTTGGCACCGGTCTCCACCTGCTCGATGAGCTGGCCCAGCGACGGCTCCGACAGACTGGCCGGCGTCCCGAACTCCCGGATGTCGGCCCCACCGGAGAACAGGCCGCCGGCCCCGGTGAGGACGACGGCCCGGACGGTGGGATCGGCCTGCGCGCGCGCGAGTGCGGCGGAGATGCCGGCACGGACAAGGTGCGACAGGCCGTTGACGGGCGGGTTAGCGAAGGCGATGACGGCGACGGCGTGGTCGACTCGGTAGTCGACGTCAGGCATCCCGTCTCGTCCTTCCGTGCCCGGACCTCGAGCGAGCCACTAGAACGTCAGCTTCACGCCCTTTCCCGTGGCCTCACCACCACCTTCCGCCGGCTTACCGGCGGCATCGAACTGGTCGTACTTGATCTTCGAGGTGAACGACTTGCCGTCTTCGGCGATCGCGATCCGCTCCACGAACACGCCCCGGCCCGCCGGACCCCAGCCGCCGCCTTTGACGATCTCGTCGAATGCCGCGGGAGCCTTGGTCACATAGAACTCGTACTTCGCCTCGAACTCCCTCGCACCGACCTTCCGCCAGATTCCGTATGCCGGCGGCACCGGCGGAGACGCGTCGTAGTTCGAGGACTCGGTCATCGTCCCGCCCTGGCTGAACACGTACATGAACTCGAGGTCCTTGATCGGGGCGAACGCGCCAGTGGTGAACTGCAGCTGCGCGCGCCACTCGCCGGCCAGGTCGGCCGCGGGATAGGCGCTCGCGGCCAGCGGCTTCGGTTGTGGGCGGCCGTCCACGCCGAGCAGGACGATCAGTGCCAGCAACACACGCGACGTCGTACGCATCGGAAGCCTCTCCCCGGTGGAATGTGAATTCTACTTCAGCGTCAGAATCCACTTGACGATGGCGTGCAGGTCCGCGTCGGGCACCTGCGGGTTTGGAGGCATCGGAACCTGCCCCCAGACCCCCGCGCCGCCGTTCTTCACCTTCCCGAACAGCGTAGCCTCCACGTCCTTTCCCTTGTACTTGGCCGCGACGTCCTGGAAGGCGGGCCCGACGACCTTGTGGTCGACGGCGTGGCACGCGGTGCAGCCGTATTTCCCGGGCATCTGGTCCGGCGATACCGCCGCCTCGGCGGCGGGCGCGGCCGGAGCCGGCGCCGGAGCTGCGGGCGCGGCCTCACCCTCGGGCTTCGCTTCGGTGGGCGTGGCCGTGGCGTTGCCGCCGGCCAACCATGACGTGGTGGGAACGACGGTCGGGACGGCTTGCGCCTTGATGTACGCCACGAGTTGCCACGCTCCGTCGGCGCCGACGATCCCGCCGTACGCCGGCATTCCTTTCGGACGACCGTAGAAGATCGAGGTGAAGATCTCCTCGTCCGCCCCGCCGTAGCGCCAGCGCCCATCGACCAGGCTGGGCCCGACCCATCCGACGGCCCCGCCGCCGTGGCAGCCGTCGCAGTTCATGGTGCTGAACAGCTTGCCACCCGCGTCCGGGTCGAGCTTGGCCGGGCGAGGAGCGCTGAGCGCGTTGGCGGCTGGCACCACGCCGCCAGCGGGAATCCGGTCGTCGGGATGTGCCACGGCCTCGTCCGCTACGGGCTTGGCCGGCCCCCCCGCCTTGCAGGCTGCCGTGGCGATTCCCGCGGCCACGAGCAGCGCGATGACGTGTCTGGTGGTTGGCATGGTTTCTTCCTCTCCTTAGAGCCCGAAGATCCAGACGATGCCGCCCTGGCTGGTATGCCGCGCGATGTCCTTGTACGGGTCGGACGGCGGGCGCACGTCCGCGGGATCGTCGGACCGGAGGTCACCCGCGAGCAGGAACCAGTCGCCGCCGATGCCGGCGTAGACCGCCACGTACTGCTTGCCGTCGGGGCCGCGGTACGTGATCGGGTTGCCCACGATACCGGAACCGACCTTGAACTTGGAAAGGAGCTTGCCGGTCTTCGCGTCTACCGCCTTGAACCACCCATCGAGCGTCCCATAGAACGCCACATC
>JBOHSB010000227.1:0-9094 GCA_050733015.1 Gemmatimonadales bacterium | reverse complement strand
CCATTGTACCGGTGGTACAGGGGGCCGGACGGGGTGTCCACCCGGAGGACCGCATCAGCGACCTTCAGCGAGTCGACGATGCGAGGGTCATCGGCCCGCCGCAGCCCAAAGCGCGAGAGGGCCATGAATTCGAGCCCGACGAGTTCATCGGTGTCCCGCATCTCGCCAGCACGGTTGCGCAGCTCGACTCGCCCCGCAACGCCCCTGCCGCCCGGAGGAGCAATGCGCGCGTAGTAGCCCGGCACTCCCAGGTTCCGGGCAAGCTGGGTGTCCCGAACGTAGCACCATTCTTCGATGCGTTCGTTCCAATAGTCCGCGAGCGAGAGGGCGTATGCACCCTCCTGGCCGCCCAGCATTGCGCCGCCCGCGACCAGCGCCGCGACCTCCACCGCAAGAGTGAATGGACTGTCGCCTGCATTCTCCTCCCACCGGTCCTGGGGCGTCCCGGGGCCTGATGATGCGATGTACGCTGCCGCGCGTCGCACCATGTCTCGCGTCCCCCGGAGCCCCGTGGCCCCGTCCTCGAGCAGCTTGGCGGCGAGCAGGATGGGGAACCCCGCCTCGTCGAGCTGCACGCCGCGCCAGAACGGGCGCCCGTCGGGGTAGAAGTTCTGATACCAATGGCCATCGGGAAGCTGGGTCGATGCCAGATAGGCCAGCAGGCGCTCGGCGTCCTCTCGCTGTCCCACGGCAAGCAGACCGAATCCGGATTCCACCGCGTCGCGGGTCCACACCAGGTGGTATCCGCCGAGAGAGTCGCTGGAATTCCCCCACGGCACACTGAGGCTCGCCACCACGGCCCCGGGAAAGGTGCGGTCCTCGTGAACCTTGAGCATCACTCCGGAGAGGTATGCCTCGTCGGCCATCGCGGCGCCGAGAGATGTGGCGGCCGGGAGCCGCAGGGTCTTGGCCCATCGCTCCCAGCCCGCCACGAATCGAGCTCGCGCCGCCTCGAACCCTTGCGCTAAGCTGCAGGCAGCCAAGGTCCGGGCTCCTTCCGGAGTGTGGCTGAAGCCGAGGCCCAGGACCCCGCTGCTCGCACCGGCCTGGCCCATCAGCGCCACATTGCCATTCTCGGCGCGGTCAAAGCTGTAGGTCATCCGTCCGTTGCGGGCGAAATCCTGCCACCCGTCCGATGCGCCGACGTAACCAGCGCTTCCCCGGAGGAAACAGCGGATCGCCGATTAGCGACAGCGCATAGCCTTCCCGCTGGGCGAAGAGTCCCCCATCCACCCATGCTGTGTTCCCGAGGCCGCTGCTTGCGAGATGGGGCGCAAGCAGGACGTACAGTTCGTGGTCCCCCTCGAGCGTGTAGGAGATCAGCAGGACGTCGCGGGCGGGATCGGGGACCACTTCCAGAGTAAGTCGGTACCGGGGTCCTTCGTGTACCACCTGGGGCAGCGGCACACATGGTTTGGCTAGCGTAACGCGATAGCGGTTGGCACGTTTGAGCTCTGTCCAACTACCATCGCGCGCGACGATGAAGCCCAGGTCCCGGACTTGGGGACTCCCGGTCGTCGGCCAATACACCTCGTTGATAATGCCGTAGCCGAGGGTCGCCCAGACGCGGCTCGGGCCGAGCGCGGTCGTAACCACATCCTTGGTGCTGGAGCTCCAAGTGGGACCGATCCCGGGCTGACCAAACGCCAGCGCTGCGCTGTCCATCTCGCTCTCACCGGGATGAGGGCACGTTCAGGTGGGCTGCGATTCTGAAGCAGGACCTAGCGCCGTGTGCCATCGAGTGCGATCCACGTGGTGTGCCCCGTCGGACATGCTGCCCTCCGCCTCGGGGAGTGAGGCACCCGAGGTCGCTAGCTCGAGCTCGAGGCTGATGTGGCACCGAGGACAGGATGTGACGATCGGGAATGCGAGCTTGCGCCCGCCAAATCCGACGAAGTAGGATGCTTCGGCCTTGCAGGAAGGACATCGCCCTCGCGCCCCCTTGAGCACGCTGTGGGAACTCACGCGCCGGGCAGCGATGGCGCACATAGCAAGAAAGAATATCACGCCAAAAAGGTGAATCAGCGGTACCGGCAGCAGCAGTATGCCGCAGCCCAGGCCGAGGAGAACGAGCACGCCCGCCTTCCACACCCGGCGTCGGAGTGAGGGCTTGGCATATTCCACCTCCCCAGTGCCCCCCACAGCACCATTCTGCGCCCTGATGTGAACGGGCACACGAACCATCTGCATGCCGACGCTAATATGGACACCCTCCTTTCTACACGCAGTCAGGCCGCGACCCCTCGGCTCCGGTACGTCCCGCCCGCTCGACCGCGCGGCCAACCGCACGCAGCAGGCCGGTATACCTGCGGGCCCGCGCGCGTCTTTCAGACCGACTCCGATTCCGCCGCCATCAGCTCCAAGCCACGCGCCGCGGCGCCCGGGAGCGCAGCCCGCCGCATAATGACGTGAACCGGCACGCGGCGCAGCAATTCCTCCAGCCGCCCCTTCTGAACGAACGCTTTCATGAAGGCCCCACCTTCCAACAAGGGCAGCAGCTGCGGCGCGATGCCGCCCGCCAGGTAAACACCGCCCGTCGCCAGGACCTTGAGGGCGAGGTTGGCGGCCTCAGCCGCCAGAATCGAGATGAAGAGATCGAGCGTCGCAACGCAGAGCGGGTCTGCACCGAGACGTCGCAACGCCGACTCGGTAATGAAACGACTTCTGTCCGGCGCACTGGTGAGGCCCTGGGCGATCGCCGGCGACTCCGCCGCGTGACCGGTAGCGCGCAAGTACGAGTAGAGGTTGGGAATACCGGAGCCCCCGGAGCAAACGCGCTCGACGCTCACATGACCGGTCCGGGCTGCCAAGTAGGCGAGCAGCCCGATCGCGAGGTCGGTGGTCGGGGCGAAGTCTGCGTGTCCGCCTTCGGAAGGATGGGCGTGGTAGCGGCCGTCGTTCCAGGTCAGAAACGCTTCGCCGAGGCCGGTGCCCGGAGCGATGACGGCAATCGCCCCTCTCGCTACCGGGTCACCCTGATTCAGGGTGTAGAGATCTTCAGGCCGGAGCGTCGGAACGGCACGGGCGATCGCCTCGACGTCATTGAGCAGGCACACGGAGCTGAGCCCGAGCTCCCGAGCAAGCCCGGCTTCCTCAACGACCCATGACCGGTTGGTGACCTGCGCGCGGCCACGGATCACTGGCCCCGCTACGGCAAAGCATCCCCGGTCGACGCGATGGTCGACCATCGTGACGAAGTCACGGACCATTGCGGCGAGGGATGGATAGCGACGGCTCGCAAATTCCTTGCGAGCCAGCGGCTCCCTCGGGCCGCCGGCAACCGAGTAGACGCCCAGGTCGGTTTTGGTTCCGCCCACATCGCCAGCGATGAGCAAGGACATCACGTAGTCCGGTAGCGTGCTCAACGAGCCGATCGCAAAACCGGCTGAAGTCGAGGGTGGTGGAGACCACCCATACGAGGGCAGCTGCGAGCACGGTCAAGCCGGCCTAATACCACTTTCCCCCCAATCTGACTACCTACCCCCCTCATGCTTCACTCCAAATGTCACCAAGGGCGGGCCCGTATCACCGCTGCGATCGAATCCGCGCGGGCTTGGGCACCGAACTCCTCGGCTGGCGGTTGAGCGGTCCGCTGTTCGGCTAGGGACTCGTGTCTGCAACCACTCGAGCCGATGGACATGGCCGCCAGCGCCAGTAGCGCGGTAGTAGTCATGATCGATGCTCGCCTTCTGCAACAGTGCCACACGCCCACCCTCTACCGCCCGCCGGCCCGCCCTCGCGGCGGGTCGTGGACGTATTCGTCGGAGAAGAAAAACCGTGCCGCGACGTCCGAAGCTTCCATCACTTGAACCAAGCGGTCCACCGCACGCCGAATCGCTCGAACCTCCTGTGGCGGCATTGCATCTAGCCCGTGCAGCAGCCGTCCCTGCGCCGGTTGCGGGGCCTCGGCGGCAAGCGCAGCCCCTCGCTCGGTCAGCTCCACCCTGACGAAGCGGCGGTCGGGGGTCACCCGCGCCCGCCGCACGAGTCCGCGCCCCTCGAGCCGCTGGATCAACACTGAGACGGTGCTCTGGTGGACCGCCAGCGCCTGGGCCAGGTGGCCGGCGGGGAGCGGGCCGTCGCGCTGCAAGGTCTTGAGCGCCCACAGCTGCGGCGCGGTGAGGCTATAGCTGCGGTGTACGTCCTGCGAGTAGAGCTCCAGCGCCCTCACGATCCGGCGGAGTCCTTGCACGATCGCGGCGGCGTCTGGGCCGGTCGGGGGCGCCTTGGAGGCCCGTGGCGCCCGCGAGCCGCCTGCGCGCTTTGCAACTACATTGCGTATCATATGTATATCAATATACATACTATTCTGTGTATGACAAGCATCAATAAAGCTGACTATTGCAAATACATATTGATATCAATATAATCAAAACCTAGTTACCTGAGTTTATGGATACCGCGCCTGATGTTCGGAGCAAGTGTGAGAGACAAGGATCCGCATGGCGAGGGCCGCCGGAGCTCCAGATGACAACCCCAGCCGCCGGCATCGAACAAGCAACCCATCGGGAGGCGAGTGAGGAGCCCTTTCTCGACCTGGCGCGGCGCGTTGCCCGGGAGAGCTTCGGGTCACAGGGGGAGCGGCCATTCGCCATCCGGTACTGGAATGGATTCACTGAGTCGGGCATGGGCGGATCGCCCCCGCCGTTCACTCTTTTTGTCCGCGGTCCGGGCGCCCTACGCGCCGCCCTGCTCCCCCCATCCGAGGTCGCATTGGGCAAGGCCTTCCTTCGGGGAGACCTTGGACTCGAGGGCAGCCTGGAGGCCGGCGCGAGCATCGCGGGCCGGCTCGCGGAACGCTTGTCGAGTCCCCGCAGGATGGTTCGGCTCGCTGCCCTCCTTCTGCGCCTGCCGTCGAATCCGAATACCACGGTCGTAGAACGCCTGTCCTGGCACCCAGGTCCATTAAGTCGTCGGCACGGTCGACCTCGTGATGCAGCGGCGGTTCGGCACCACTACGACCTGGGCAACGAGTTCTACCAGCTCTGGCTCGACGCACAGAGCGTCTATTCGTGTGGCTATTTCCCGCCTGGCGTGGGGGACATCGATGCGGCTCAGGTGGCGAAGCTGGACTACATCTGCCGGAAGCTCCGACTTCACCCGGGCGAGCGGTTCCTCGACATCGGCTGCGGCTGGGGTGCTCTCATCCGCCACGCGGCCCGCCACTACGGGGTAGAGGCGGTCGGGATTACGCTGAGTCCGGCCCAGGCGAAGCTGGCGCGGCGTCGGATCGCCGAGGAGGGGTTGGTCAACCGCTGTCGCGTGGACGTTCGCGACTATCGGGACCTCCCGGCCAGCCCGGTTTACCACAAGGCGGCGACTGTCGGAATGGTCGAGCACGTAGGGCGGACTGGGCTGCAGCGCTATTTCGACACGGTGCTCAGCCGGCTCCGGCCGGGCGGCCTGTTCCTCTATCACGGGATCGTCGATCTGGAGGGGATCCGCGCGATGAGCCTCCGGATCCGGGCGCGACGCTGGCTCTGGCGAAAGGGCCAATTTCTCCAGCGCTATGTGTTTCCCGACGGCGAGCTCCCCGAGCTGGCCGACGTCGTGCGAACCGCGGAGCTGGCTGGGTTCGAGAGTCGCGACCTCGAGAGCTTGCGCGAGCACTATGTGCTCACGCTTCGCCAGTGGCTGAAGCGCCTGGAGGCCAGGAAGCGGGAGGCGGTCGCACAGATCGGCGAGACCAGGTTTCGGATCTGGCGGCTCTATCTCGCGGGATCTGCCCACGTTTTCGCCACGGGCCGGATTGGGATAGTCCAGCTCCTCCTCTCGAAGCCCTTGCTCGAAGGCTCGGCTGGCCTCCCGCTCACGAGGCAGGATCTCTATCTGAACGCGCCGGGGCCACGCACGTCCGAGCGGATTGCGCCGCAACTCGGGGTGAGCTCGGTCCGGGACATCATCGACGGCGCACCACGCAGGGAGTAGATATGCAAATCGTTGTTCACGTCATCGCGGGCCTCGCTGCCATCGCGTGGCTCGCGGCCCAACCCGGCTTGGCCACACAGCCAGCGCGGCGCGGGCGGGACAGGATACGACGCAGCTTGCGTCCAGGCTGGCGGGCACCTGGACGGGGCAGGTGACGAACACCCCCTCAGCCAGAGCTCAGCGCCTCACGCTAGTCTGGGAGAAGACTCCCGATGGACACATGACCGGGACGGTTGTCGCCGCGTCCGGAGCGAAATATCCGCTTAACCTGGTATGGAGTTCGAACACGGCGTTCATCTGGGAGTCGGCGCCCCACAAGAGCCCCGTTCTTGGCAGGAGCGTGGTCACCCGTTCCCTCGCCCAATTCAAGGCGCACGCTCTCGAAGGTACCTTCGAGGCCCGCCCGACGACCTACAGCGGCAGGACTCTGACCGGCCATTTCAGCGTCACGCGAACGCCATGAGGCCCGCGATCGCAGTGACAGCTAGGGCGCCCCTCAGTTGGGGCGCCTTAGTCCCCCCTCCGTGCCGCCATCGCCACAAGGGCATCCGCCAAGATACCGCTCGGCGGGGATCGGACTCGGCATTGCTGTGAGCACCCACACAGACGCCGTTCCGCCCGAAGGGCGGGAGCGCACCCGACCTCCAAATCGCCACGAAGACCGGCTCGGTGACTTCACTACCGATGCGCGGCTCCTCGTCCTTACGCCGATGGCGGCCGTGGTCGGCGTCATCGGCGCGGTGGTCGCCGCCGTGCTCGTCTGGCTCATCGGGGCGGTCACCAACGTCGCGTACTATCAGCGGCTTGCATCGACCTTTGTCTCCCCGGCCGCGAATCACCTGGGCCTCTGGGCGGCTCTGGTGCCCATGGCCGGAGGGCTGATCGTGGGCCTGATGGCGCGCTACGGGTCGGACCGGATCCGGGGTCACGGGATTCCCGAGGCGATGGAGGCCATCCTGATCGGGCGGAGCCGGATGCAGGCGAAGGTCGCCATCCTCAAGCCGCTCTCCTCCGCGATATCGATCGGCACTGGAGGACCGTTCGGCGCCGAGGGGCCGATCATTATGACCGGCGGCGCCTTCGGGTCCCTGTTCGCCCAGGCGTTCCACCTCTCCGCTGCCGAGCGCAAGACCCTCCTCGTCGCCGGCGCGGCGGCCGGGATGTCGGCGATCTTCGGCACGCCGCTCGCCGCGGTGCTCCTCGCCGTGGAGCTCCTTCTATTCGAGTGGAAGCCGCGCAGCTTCATCCCGGTGGCTGCCGCCTCTGCGATGGCTGCCGCGCTCCGGGTGCCGCTGCTCGGCGCGGGGCCGATCTTTCCGGTCGCGATCCATACGACACTGCCCTGGCGCGAGCTGGCCCTCTCGCTCGTGATCGGGATCGTGGCCGGCTTCGCCTCCGGTGGCGTTACCTGGTTGGTCTATACCTGTGAGGACCTCTTCGGGCGGCTCCCGATTCACACCATGTGGTGGCCGGTGATCGGAGGAGCGTTCGTGGGACTCGGCGGACTCATTTACCCCCGTGCCCTGGGCGTCGGGTACGACACCATCGCCGAACTGCTCCGCGGACACCTCACCGGGACTTTCCTGCTGGGCTTGCTGATCACCAAAGCGCTGATCTGGGCGATCGCGCTCGGCTCGGGAACGTCGGGCGGGGTCCTCGCCCCGCTGCTCATTATGGGAGGGGCGCTGGGCGCCGTCGAGGCGCACTGGATTCACCCCGGAGAGGCCGGGCTGTGGGCCATGACCAGCATGGCGGCGATGATGGGGGGCACGATGCGGTCGCCCCTGACCGCGGTTGCGTTCATGCTGGAGCTGACCGGTGACATCGCCGTACTCCCCGCACTGCTGATCGCCTGCGCGGCGGCGCACGCCGTCACAGTGCTGGTGATGCGTCGCTCGATTCTCACCGAGAAGGTCGCGCGCCGGGGGCATCATGTCGTGAGGGAGTACACCGTGAACCCGCTCGCGCGAGTGCGGGTGGAGGACGCGATGGAGCGCGACGTGCCGGTGCTGCCGGCCGACACCTCGATCGCGACGATCGGGGAGTGGCTCGCGGCGAGGGATCCGCTGCTCGGCCATCGGTACGCCTGGCCCCTGGTCGATCGAAAGGGCGCGTTGGTCGGTCTGGTGACCCGCGCCGATCTCATGAAGGCCCTGGAGCGAGTCGGCGGAAAGGACGTCACGGTGCTCGAGGCCGGCGCATCCGCACTCGTCGTCACCTACCCCGATGAGCTGCTCGAGGAAGCAGTGGCCAAGATGGCGCGCCACAGACTTGGGCGCCTCCCTGTGGTCGATCGCCGCGAGCCGGCTCGCCTGGTCGGTTACCTCGGCCGGGCCGCGATCGCAACGGCGTGGCACGAACTGCTGGAAGAGGAGCAACTGCGGGAGGCTGGCTGGCTGACCAGCCGCGTCCGCCTGCTGCGGAGAAACCTGACGCGCGTGCTGATGCGCTCCGGACCGACCCCAGCCGACTTGGACGGGCCCGGCTCGACCGGGTAGGTCCGCACCCGGGGTGAGCCGTCGACGGCGAGGCTCAGATGCTGGCTTTCACCGAGCAGCAGCCGGACGACCGATTCGGAGTCCCGCACCGCCTCGCCGAGGCCGATGACCTGCGGTTCGTGGAAGGCGCGACGGCTGAAGGATAGCGGAGCCGCAGCACCATCAACGCACTAGCCCGAGCGCTGTGTTATCTCCCGCGACAGTGCCGACAAACAGTGCCGCATCCACCAGCGCCAGTCAGCGCCAATGAATGCGGCAAAATGGAATCCTGGGAAATCCGCTACTGGCGCTGTCCGCCGCGCTCTCGTCTGCTGAGGCAGGCGCTCGACGCGTTTTCGGCTACGGCAAATAGGAGGGTCAGTTTGGGGTCAGTTTCTTCCCGACATTTTCCGGCACCCTCGTTCGAGAAAAGCGGCACGGACGCCCGGTTCTCCCTCGAAAGCCGACACTTTGACGGCTGAGCCCCTCTATCCTGGGTGTCTCTGGATCAGGGGAGTTCTCAACCGGCGGAACGCGATCGGGATTGCTGTCCGTTCCGCTGTCGGTTAATCCCGATCAAGTCCGATCACGAAGGTCTGAACTCCGGGCAGATCGCGCAGGTTCCTCTCGGAAATGTGGTGCTCGGTCGGACTTCAGACCCTCTGGTCGACGCCTGATAAGCGTGAGGT
>JBOHSB010000226.1:0-2991 GCA_050733015.1 Gemmatimonadales bacterium | reverse complement strand
GGCTCGCCCGAAGGCGAGCCGGCCGTTCTTCGTTCACCCTTTGCGTGCGACTACTGCAGCTTGACGACGTTCTCCGCGGCCGGGCCCTTCTGGCCCTGCACGATGTCGAACTCGACCCGCTCGCCTTCGGCCAGGCTCTTGAAGCCCTGGGCCTGGATGGCCGAATGGTGGACGAAGCAGTCCTTCTGACCGCCCTCGGGCGTGATGAAGCCGAAACCCTTGGCGTCGTTGAACCATTTGACCGTTCCGGTGGTGCGCATTGTCCTACTCCTGTGTACTGGTAATCGGAGGTGGGGACATGCCGCACGGCCGACTACGGTGTGCGTGGATTCCGCCTCCACGCGGGGCCCGGCTGCCGCGGCGCAGCACTGCGCCAGGAACGACAGCCAAAAAGAAAAGGGGCCGGCGCCAACGCCAGCCCCTGACTGATCACGTTAGTTCACACGGCGCAAAGTACTCACCTTGCCTCGGTTCGGCAAGGGCCGCACTACCAGGGCAGGATGTCGAGCTGGTCGAGCGACGCCGCCACCGACACCAGCGTGGGCACCGTGAGCTCGTGCCGGAACCGGTCCGCCGCGGCGCGAACGTCCTGGGAGACCGGGGCACCGGTGCGCCGGCGGTAGTCGCGGTAGCAGTCGCCCAAGTCATGGAACACCCGCCTGAGCGACCGGGCCTCCCGCACCTGTTCCGGGGTCCGCGTCGCGTCGGCGGCCAAGGGATCGGACGCCTCGGCGCGATGACGGGTGGACCGAGGGCGAGTGGCCTTGGCGCGCCGGTCCACCGCGAGGGCCGCGTCGTTCACGCGGGCGAGCACGCGGTCGGTCAGGGTCTGGGCCTGGGAGTCCGAATCGGATGCACCGGAAGGCGTAGCACGTCGAGACATGGAGACCTGCCGATCGGCCGCGGGAAACGCCTCCGTACCGGAGTGGATAGAGGGTACGTGAAACCTACCCGGCTGGACGCCGATAAGCGAGCGCCTGAGCAGATGCTCACTCTAGGCGGCGGCGGGACGCTACTGTAAGCTGCACCACGCGGCGCCGTCTCGCCCCCTCCGGGCGCGGCGGTCTCCCCAGCCGCTTTCCACCGGACAGAAAGAAGGCCCCATGCGGGGCCGGCCGGCATGATGCTCGAGCGGGAGGCGGTCGATGCCCTCGCGCGCGAGATTCTCGTCCTGATCCAGCGGCTCCGGCCGCTGCTCGAAGGCCCGCGCGGCGGCGGCCGGGGCCGGACCGACAGGCGGGAGTCGGACGTCGGACGGGAGTCACCCTACTCGGGGTTCACGCACTCGGACGGCCGACCGCCGCGCGCTTCGCGGCGTACGCCGCCCGCGCCTGTCGCAGGACCTCCTCCAGCTCGTTCCGCAGGTCCTCGATCTCCCCCTCGATCTCTGGCAGTGACGAGCACACCGGGGTCACCGCCAGCATCCCGTTGGCCTGCCGCACGACCCGTTGCAGGAAGATGTGGACCGTCGGCACGGGGGAGCTCGCGCTCCGGTGGACATTGAGCGCGAGGCGGCGATTGTCGAGGGACATCAGAGCGACCCCAAGGTCGGAGTGACGGCGCTCTCGCGCGCGTGCCCGGCGGGACGGACGGCGCGGCGGCCGGGCGCGGGCCGCGCGATGGTCACCGTCTCTTCGATCGTGCTCTTGAGGTACGCGTTGGGATCGTGCATCATGCTGCCCGCCGGCAGGTGCGGATAGAGATCGCCGAGATCGTGCTCGATCCGCCGGGCATAGAATGCCGGCAGCCGGTCGGTCTCGCCCTCCATGAACCCGCGCACACTCGCGTCCTCATCGAGCAGCCGACGGATCTTCGTGTGGTACTCGATCCGCCCCCACCCTTCCGACGACATCGCCCGCACCACGTTCATCCACTTGGGAATCATCCCCTCCGTGGCGCCGAGCCGCCGCCGGATGGCGCGCCACGAGAACGAGTACCGGCTGAGATCCACCAGCCGGTCGTAGAACTCCGGCCAGGTGTAGTTCTTAGGCCGGACGTTCATCGCGTGATTGTTGTTGAGGAACGTGAACGGGAACGGCACCACTCGGCCCGCGCGCTGGTACTCGAGGTTGAGCGGCGCGGCCCGGCCGAACGCGGACAACAGCGAGTAGGCGGGGAACGCGCCTGGGGCCAGGTCGAGGAACCGCTTGGTGAGCTCGAACGGCTCCGGCCCCTCGTCGGTGTCGAGGCCGAGCACGAAGTTGGTCTGGATGTACGGGATGTAGCGCAGGATCAGGTTCACGTGCTCCGCCACCTGCTCCACCTTCTCGAGCCCCGTGCGGCGGGTCTTCGACTTGTTGCCCAGGTCGAACCACGACTCGATGCCCGGCAGGATGGCCTGGAAACCGTTGGCCCGGAGCCGCTTGAGGTGCGGCTCCGCGAGCAGCGACAGGCTGCTCTCGGCGATGTGCCGCATGCGGCCGGGCGGCACCACGCGCTCGACGGCCTCCATGTAGTCGTCGAACCGCACGCCGAAGTTGGGGTCGTGCCAGCCGACGATCGGGTGCTTCATCTTGGTGAGCAGGAACTTGAGGTCCGCGCTCACCTGCTCGAAGCCGAGCGGCTGGTAGTCCACCGTCGAGTCGATGCAGAAGCTGCAGGTGTACGGGCACCCCAGGCTTCCGATCATCGGGACGAACTTGATGGTGGGCGCCTTCGTGAGCGCCTTCTCGACGAACTTCCAGCGAGCCTCGAGTGCCGGTAGCTCGGCGGGCTGGCGGGCCGCCGCCATCAGCCGGCCCTCGGGCCATTGGGGCGCGCACTCCGCGAGCACGTCCTGCACCACGGCGCGATCGGTGAAGCCGAGCACGTAGTCGAAGTACTGCCGCGCGTCCTCGGGATAACAGCGCGCGTGCGGCCCGCCGAGCACCGTGATGGTGCCACGCCCGCGATACAGGTTGCTGATCGCATAGGCCAGCTGGGCGGCCTGGGTGAACGCGCCGATGAAGAGGATGTCGAGATCGTTCGGCAGCTCGGTCAGCAGGTCGTCCC
>JBOHSB010000225.1:0-2922 GCA_050733015.1 Gemmatimonadales bacterium | reverse complement strand
CTTACCCCCAAGCCTCCTCGGCTACCCCGCCGCCTTCCTGCCTCCGCGCGGCGCTGAGGCTCGGCGGCGGACCAGGATGTCCGCGACGATGAGGTCGCCGTGGCCGCGGGCGTTCTCGATGAAGAGCCGGTTGGCGTCATTGCCGCTGGCGATGACGCCGGCGAGGTAGACGCCCTCGATCGGCGTGCCCATGGTGCGCTCGTCGTGCGCCGGGACGCCACTGGCCTCGTCCACCGGGCCCCCGAGACGGCGGAGCAGCGTGGTGTCGGCGTGGTAGCCGGTCATGGCCAGCACCGCGTCACAGGGAAGGCGCTCCATGGGGTCCGAGTTCGGCGCCAGCTCGACGTCCGTCGGGGTGATGGACCGCACCCGGGTCCGCCAGCGGACCGCAATGCTGCCTTCCTTGACCCGGTTGGTGATGTCGGGCAGCACCCAGGCCTTGACGGTGCGATCGAAGCCCTCTCCGAAGTGCACCAGGGTCACGGTGGCGCCCGCGCGCCAGCACTCGAGGGCCGCGTCCACGCTGCTGTTCCCCGCGCCGATCACCACCACCCGCCGGTGCCAGTACGGGTGGCCCTCGAGGAAGTAGTGCGCGACGTGGGGCAGGTCCTCGCCCGGGATGTCGAGGAAATTGGGGTTGTCGTAGTACCCAGTGGCGAACACCACGTTGGCCGCGCGGTAGCGCTTGGTGTCGTGCGCGCGCTGGACATCCAGCACGAAGCCGCCGTCAGCCTCGCGCCGCGCGTCTACCACCTCCTCTCCTGGCCGGACGTCGAGCCGGAAGTGCTCGGCCACCCGGCGATAGTAGATCAGGCCGTCGGCCCGGGTGGGCTTCTCGTGGCTCGCGATGAAGGGGATGCCGCCGATCTCGATGCGCTCGGGGGTGGAGAAGAACGTCATCTGGAGCGGGTAGCGCTCGATGGTCGAGACGATCGTGCGCCGGTCCAGCACGACGCATCCAAGCCCGGCCTGGCCGGCGGCGATGGCGGCGGCGAGCCCGCACGGGCCGGCACCCACCACGACGAGGTCGGCGGTCTCGCTCATACCTCGATGATCTGATCGCGGCGGGTGCCCACGCTCACGTACCGCAGCGGGGCGCCCGAGAGCGCCTGCAGCCGGTCGAGGTAGGCGCGCGCGCCCTTGGGCAGCTCCGCCAGTCGGCGCACCCCCCCGGTGGGCTGCTGCCATCCCGGAAGCACCTCGTAGACCGGCTGCACCCGACCGAGCGCATCGGCCATCGCGGGGATCTCCTCGCAGGTCTCGCCATCCAGCCGATAGGCCGTGCACACCGGGATCTCGGCGAAGCTGTCCAGTACGTCCATCTTGGTCACCGCGAGCCCGGTGAGGCCGTTCACCCGGACCGCGTACCGAACCACGGTCGCATCGAACCAGCCGCACCGCCGGGGCCGCCCGGTGACCGAGCCGAACTCGCCGCCCAGCTCGCGGAGCCGTTCGCCGAACGGACTCTCCGCCTCGGTGGGAAGGGGGCCGTTGCCCACCCGGGTGGTGTACGCCTTCACTACTCCCAACACGCCGTCGATCGCGGTGGGACCCAGCCCGGCGCCCACCGCCGCCCCGCCCGCGGTGGTGTTGGAGGAGGTGACGTACGGATAGGTGCCATGGTCCACGTCGAGCAGCGCGCCCTGCGCGCCCTCGAGCAGCACCCGCTTGCCGCCGCGGAGCGCGCGGTGCACCAGCAGGCCGGTGTCCGCGGCCAGGGGCAGGAGGCGGGGAGCCAGGCGGGCCAGCAGCTCGGCGTGCTGCTCGAAGGACGCGCGCTCAGGGCTGCCCATCAGCTCGAGCAGGCGGTTGGCCCGGGCGACCCGGTCGGCAAGGAGGCCCCGGGTACAGTCGAGATGACGCAGGTCGGCCACCCGGATCCCGCGACGGCCGTACTTGTCCTCGTACGCCGGCCCGATCCCCCGCCCCGTGGTGCCGATGTTCTGGCTCTTCTCGCTCGCGGCGTCCAGCAGCTTGTGGAACGGGAGGACGAGGTGGGCGCGGTCGGACACGAACATCCGGCCGGAGGTGTCCACCCCGCGCTCGGTGAGCTGGTCGAGCTCCCCGAAGAAGGTCTCGGGCTCGAGCACCACGCCGTTGCCCACGACGCACGTCACGTTCGGGTGCAAGATGCCGGACGGTAGCTGGCGCAGGATGAAGAGCGAGTCGCCGATGACGACCGTATGGCCGGCGTTGGCGCCCCCCTGGTAGCGGACGACGTAGTCCGCCCGCTCGGCGAGCACGTCGACCAGCTTACCCTTCCCCTCGTCACCCCATTGGGCACCCACGACCACCACGCAGGCGGTCTTGGCGTCGAACATGGCCTATCTCCCGATCACCCAACGAAAAAAGAGCCCCTCACGGGGCTCCAGAATCCTCGGGCAAACGTATGCGGGCGTGGGCCAACAGTCAATTCGCCGCGAGCGCCTGGCCGACGCGTTCCGCCGTCTCGAGTGAGAGGCCGTCAGCGGTGTCGCGGGGCGTGTGAATGACGCGGAGGGTGCGCCAGGTAAGGCGCCCGATCGTTACGGCGGGCAGCCCGCGCCGGGCGAACGGCAGGCTATCGGTGAGGATGCCGAGGGGCAGCCGGCGGAGCCGTGCGGGCAGTCCGGCAGCCTCGAGTGCGGGCGCGATCGTGCGAGCGAGAGCGGTGCCCCGCCGGTCGTGACTCACCAGTGCGAGCTCGCCCTCCTGATCGATGGTGTCGAGGTTCACGATCACCGCATCGTGCAGCGCTTCGCCCCGTTGAGCCGCGAACACCCGGGCGCCTACCAGGCCGAACTCCTCGGCGCCGGTGATGAGGATCCCGGTCTCGCCACCGGACAGGCGCTCCGCCGCGGCCAGCGCGCCGGCCACGCCGGTGCCGTTGTCGCGCGCGCCCGGCGAGGCCCCGCGAAGGCGATCGCCGCCTGCCAGGGCGCC
>JBOHSB010000224.1:0-3346 GCA_050733015.1 Gemmatimonadales bacterium | reverse complement strand
GCGCTGGCGGCGGCGCTCGCGGTGCCGGGCGCCGGGCGGGTGTTCGGCCTGCACGACGTGGTGCGGCTGGGGCGCCCGGAACTGGTCGCCGGGGATCTGGATCGGCTGCCCGGGGCGTTCGCCGGGCTCGCCGGGCGGCAGGCGACGGCTCTGCTGACACGGGACGGGGCCGCGCTGGAGGTCGTGGCCAAGGAGTTCGAGCATCTCGGCTACCCGCTCTACGCGGCCGAGTCGTACGCCCAGGCGGCGACCGAGCATCTCCGTGACGGGGACCAGCGGCGCGCCCGTGCGGCGATCAACCATGGCTGGCAGCTCGGCCGGGCCTGCGAGGGCGCGCGGACTCCGGCGCTGGCCGCGCTGGCCGCACCGGATCTCACCGGGCGGCAGCGCGAGATCGCCCGGCTGGCGGTGGCCGGGCTCAGCAACCGGGAGATCGCTGATCGGCTCACCGTGTCCATCCGTACGGTCGCCAACCACCTGTGCGCGGTCTACGAGCGCCTTGGCGTGCACGACCGGGCGGGGCTGGCGCGCCTGTTCGCCGGGCTGGAGGCCGAGTCGGCGTGATCGGCTCGTGCGGAGACGGCAGGCGGGCTTGAGACGGCCGGTGGAAGCCCTGGGCGGCCATCGCTCGCCCAGGGCCCGCTCGCCGGACGGGGCACGGCCGGTTACTGAGGTCCCAGATCCATCGGCTGGACGGCGAAGCCCTCAGGGACGACCTTGAGGGCCGTCTCGCCCGCGACGTTGATCCTCGGCGCGTTCTCCCGCATGTGAGCGTAGACGCCGCGCGCGTCGGCGCGATTCTCCACGGCCATCCGCTGCGCGATGTACCCGGCGACGACCGGGGTGGCGAACGAGGTGCCGCTCCATCGCGCCCGGTGAGTGGTCCTGAAGTCGGCGATGCGGCCCTCCGCGAGCGGTGTGTGGGGGTCGTGCGAGAGCGCCCCATCGTGGGCCGGGGCCTGGCAGGCGCAGCGGTAGTTGTCCGAGGGGGGAAGGAACTGGCACTGGTCGAACGTCGCGTGCTGGTACTGAAGTCTGCGAGCCGCTGCGGAGAAGTCGGCGACGAGCCGTTCCCCGGGTGCGAACGCCTTGACCCAGGGGCCGAAGTCGCTGAAGCAGGCTCGTCCGTCGTCGGGATTCTCTCTCAGGGCGCCTACCGACACGACCGCCTGGGAGAACTCATGCCGCTCCGCGAGAGCGGCCGGATGGAGACGAATGGAATTGCCGTTGTTGCCGGCCGCGGCCACGAGCAGTGTCGGCTTCTCTTTCAGCGTCTCCATGAACGTCTTGAGAGCAAGGAGCCCCTGGTCGTGCTCGGAGGGTGGGTTCTGGGGATCGTAGTAGAGCGTGGTTCCGGCAGAGAGACTGATGATGTCGGGCCACATCTCGCGCTCATCCGGTGGAAGCGTCTCCTGGAACTGCGCGATCGCGGTGAACAGGTGGTCGCCGAATTCGTCTTCGAACGCCGCGCCGAGCTTCGGCAGCGCATTGCTGACGAACACATCCGCCGTCGGCGCCACGGCCTTCAGCAGAGCCGTGATGAATGTTCCGTGGCCGACATGTTCCCGAATCAGGTCGGTCCGGTGGTGGTCCTGATCGACCTCTGTCTCCTGGGCGCGCTTGTGTCCGCCGACGCCGTCGCCGAGATCGAGCGTCTTGTAGGCCGCCACCAGCCCGGTGTCGATGACCAGCACACGCGGTCGGCGATGGGCGGCCGGGGCGAGCGTGACGCCTCGGATGCTCGGAGAATCCTGGGTCGGCCACGGCTCGTCGGCCGGGCAGACCGTTCCGTTCGTGATGCCGATGAGATGGTTGGGCGACGCGGTCATCGCTCCGCGACCCGCGACGTCGTACCTGAGGCTACCGAGGGCCGCCCGCACGTCCAGGTCCGGTTCCATGGCCGGGACGCGCATCAGATCCTCGTGCGTGGCGGTGCCGACGCGCACCCGGACCAGGCCCGAGCCCCCGGCCGAACCGGCCGCGCGACGGGCACGGAGCGTCCGCAGAGGGCTGTCGCCGGACTCGCACAGCCAATCGGCGTGCTCCTCTGCCACCAGCACCGTGCCGCGCTGGAACGCGCACGGCGGATCGGCCGGTCCGGTGCCGGCGGATCCGGCGGCGACGGGGGTCTTCAGTTCCGCTTTGATGGCCTCGAGTTGTTCTTCGTACCTTCTTGACGTCATGACGCGATCTCCACATCGCTCGGTGGGCACACGAATGAGAGCCCTCGGGCCTCCATCTGATACATCTCCGAGATGGACGGCCCACGAATCGCGGAACTAGTATCGAAAACGTGCTGGGAGGCAGTTCCGCTAAATCGCTCGATCTGCTGCCCATGGTTTTCGCCCATCCCCAAAAAGCCGTTACAGCGGCGCGAGCCCTTCTGTCGGATTCCCCCAGTGCATTCGACGCCTCGGTCGCCTACCAGACGATCGGAATCTACGAGCGAGACTTCGGCGACGCGGTGGCGTCCATCGCGACGTTGCGGCGGGCCCGTGACCTCGCGCGCCGGTCCGGTTCGGCGGAGCGTGAGGTGGACGTCCTGGGTACGCTCGGCGCCGCGCTCGTCTTCGCGGGACGTACGCGCCAGGGACTCGCGACGCTGGAGGCCGCCCTTTCGTCCGCCGAGGGGGTGACGGCCGCCCAGATGCGTCATCGCCGGGCCGCGGCCTACTGGACCCTCGGGCGCTACGCCGAGGCCATGGCCGACTTCCGGATGGCGATGCCGATCTTCCGGGAGGCGCGCGACACCGTCTGGCTGATCCGCGTGCTGAGCATCCGCGGAACCGTTCGGCTCGCGATGGGGGAGGCCGCCGCGGCCGATCGGGACTTCGCCGAGGCGGAGAGCCTGTGTGCGGCCACCGGGCAGAGAGTCGACATGGCCATGGCCGTGGAGAACCGTGGTCTGGCCGCCTACCGGAGCGGCGATGTTCCGGCCGCACTGTCGCATTTCGACGAGGCGGCCCGGCTCTATGCCGAGCTGGACACGCCGATGTACGTCCTGCACATCGAGCGGTCCGGTCTGCTCTTGATGGCCGGCCTGGCACTGGACGCGCTCGGTGAAGCCGACCAGGCCATCGCGGCGATCGAACAGGCCCGGGGGCAGCCGATCCGGCGGGCCGAGCTGCTGCTGTCCGCCGCCCGTGCCGCACTCGCGGCCGAGGACCACGAGGCTTCGGCCGCACGAGCCGAAGAGGCGGCCAGGATCTTCACGCGGCAGCGGCGGGACTGGTGGCGCGTACAAGCCGAGCTCGTCCACTGCCAGGCCCGCTTCGCCTCCGGAGAACGTACGGGCGGATTGCTTCGCGAGGCCGAGACCCTCGCGGGACGGCTCGCGGTCCTGAAC
>JBOHSB010000223.1:0-2426 GCA_050733015.1 Gemmatimonadales bacterium | reverse complement strand
CGGGCCGGGCGTGGCCGGGCCGGGCCGGGCCGGAGCCGGCCGGGCAACGGCGCTGGTGTCGCCGGAGGCCAGGACGGCGGGCGGGGGTGGCCGCTTGAGGAAGATGGCCGGCACGATGGCGATCACCATCATGAGGAGGATCGCCCACACGGTACGACGGTCCATGAGGTCAGATCACGGGATCAGGGGACGGGATCGAACCCGCCCGGGTGGAACGGATGACACCGGGCGAGGCGACGGACGGCCAGCCACGACCCCTTGAAGGCGCCGTACCGGGTGACCGCCTCGAGCGCGTACTGGGAACAGGACGGGTGAAACCGGCAGCTTGGCGGCAGGACGGGCGACACGAAGCGCTGGTAGGCACGGATGAGCGCGGCGAGCAGACGCCTTGGCGCTAGGCCGGGCGGCCCTTCGACTCCGGCGCCGGTACGCGGAATCGGGTTCATTCCGGCGGCAACACGGCGCGGCGCCAGGCCAGCAGATCAGCGCGAAGCAGGCCGAACGGCGCGTGGTAGGCCTCCCGCCGGGCCCGGATCACGAGATCCAACGCGGGCTGATGGGGCTGGAGCTCCTGCCGCCAGATCTCGCGCAGGCGGCGCCGCAGACGGTTACGGGCCACCGCGGATGACTGGAACTTCGGTACGATCAGTCCCATCCGCGGGTGGCCCGTCGTGTTGTCCATCCAGATCATGTCCAGATGCTCGAAGCGGCGCCGCCGTCCTTGGCCGAGGCACCGCCGAATGTCCGACGCGCGCGCGAGCCGGTGGGCTCGCGGGAGGCGCGCCGAGGGCGTCAGGAGCCCCCGTGCTTCGACGGCAGCGAGACCGTGAGCCGCTTGCGCCCCTTCTTGCGGCGGCGGGAAAGGACCGCCCGTCCCCAGCGCGTGGCCATGCGGGCGCGGAAGCCGTGCTTGTTGATCCGGCGCTTGTTGCGCGGCCGATACGATGGTTTCATTGCGGGCGTTCCTCCAAAGTGAGCCCGGGAACCTAGTTAGGACTTGGGGGCTGGTCAAGCGGACGGGCGGACGGGCCGGTAGCGGTCGCGAGTACCGTCATCCAGGCACGGCGACGCTCATTCGGAGCGCCAGCGGGGATATCATCCGCAATGGCGAGGCTGCTCCACGCGGGTCATCCTCTCCCCGCCCGAGGTGCCCGCCGGTGGTGCCGCATCGCGCCCTGTCGGGGTTCGGCGAAGGCCAGCGCCGAGCAAGCTCGTCCGGTCACGCTGCGCGCTCGCCGAGTTCGGCCGGCCCCCTGAGGCGCAGCGTCGCTTGCCCGTGCTCGCGCGAGGCTCGCTTGCTTCGCCCACGCAACACCATCCACCGCAGCGCCATCACCGCGCTTGCATCGTGACAGCACTCTTCCATTTCTCCGTGCGTGAATTTCTCCTGCTGTCAAGTGCGGCGTCGCGCGATTTGTAGCACGGTTGACTTTTCCACAACCGTTCCGTAACATCTCTCGCCCTTGATCAATCCCCCACCGTTTTCGAGTTCAGATGCAGCTGTCCGCTAAAGACGCATGGAAGCGCATCCTCGACGAGGCGCATCGCGAACTTCCTGATCACACGATCCGGACTTGGCTCGAGCCCACCGAGGCAATCGCCCTCGACGAAGGCCGGCTGATCGTCGGCGCGCCTGACCAGTTCGCGGTGGAATGGAATGAGACCAAACACGCGACGCTGCTGTCCAAGCTGGCCGAACCGGTCATCGGCCATCCGACGTCGGTAGTGTTTCGCGTGCACGAGGATCGTCAGAAGCGCCCGCAGATGGATTTCTTCGTCGCGCCCATCGCGCCGGCCGTCGCGGTCATCCCGGTCAATCCCAGCACCCAGCCGCTGAACGAGCGCTACACCTTCGACACCTTCGTCATCGGCAAGTCCAACGAGCTCGCGGCCGCGGCCGCCCACGCGGCGGCCGAATCTCCCGGCAAGACCTACAACCCCTTGTTCATCTACGGCGCCACCGGGCTGGGCAAGACCCACCTCATGCAGGCCATCGCCCACGCGGTCTGCCTGCGGCAGCCCGAGACCCGGGTGCTCTACGTCGGCGCCGAGCAGTTCATCAACGAGGTGATCGAGAGCATCCACAGCCGGACCATGCCCGAGTTCCGGCGCCGCTACCGGGCTGACGTGGACCTCTTCCTGGTGGACGACGTGCATTTCCTCGAAGGCAAGGAAATGACGCAGGAGGAGTTCTTCCATACGTTTAACGCGCTCTACGAGGGCAACAAGCAGATCGTGCTCACCTCCGATCGGCCGCCCAAGGAGATCCCGGGCCTCGAGGCCCGGTTGGTCAGCCGATTCGAGTGGGGCATGGTGGCCGACATCGGCCAGCCCGACCTGGAGCACCGGATCGCCATTCTCCGGAAGAAGCAGGAGCAGGACCACCTCGAGCTCACCATCCCGGACGACGTGCTGCGGTTCATCGC
>JBOHSB010000222.1:0-19765 GCA_050733015.1 Gemmatimonadales bacterium | reverse complement strand
CGCCAGCGTGAGGCCTGGACCTCGCGCTGGCGCCGATCGGGTGGCTGGTACTGGTAGACGCCGCGACCCTGGGCCGCGTCGTACCCGGCGAGGCGCAAGATCTGGGCATCGCTCAGGCTTCGCACCTTGCCCCATCGAGCGCTGAACAGGTTCAGGAGATTGAAGACGTCGACCGTGAGGGTGACCGAGCGCCGACCCGCCGGAAAGGTGCGCGCGAGGCGAGCCTCGGTCTCCGACCGCCACGGATTGCGGCAGCTGTTGCGTGTGGCCAGCCGGCCACGCTGGGTCCACAGACAGCGCTGGGAGCGCACGTATGCCGCCAGGTCATCATAGGCCCCGGCTGGCGCGGGCGCGACGCCGCCCTGACCGTCATCCACCACGAGACTGACGTCCCCGCCGATCCGAGCGTCCGCTGGGACGTAGATCGGATCGTTGATATAGCCATCCGCGTTCGCGTCCCCGGCCACTGAGTACGTAAAGGGCGAGCCGGACTGCCCCGCGTAGAAGAACGACACCGCAAAATTGAGCGGGAGATCCGCGGCCACCAGCAGCGTCACCCGGTGCGGCACGCTCCAGGCAGACGGACGGAGCGAGTGCTCGAGCGGCGACTCGACCGTGGTGGAGTCCACCACGGCGTCGAGGTCGTCCTGCGTCGCGCTCATGAGGTCGCTCGCGTCCGTGTACGTATAGGAGGCGCCGACCGTCGCACCGCTCCCCAGCTGCTTCTGCGCTTGTACGCTGAGCGCGAGCGACCGATCGCGGCTGCGGCTCCCGAGCGTTACGACGCGCTCGAACGCGCCGGTGCGGCGTCCCGTGACGACTCCGCCCGTGACGTCGATGATGCCGAAGAGCGGCCGGCCGGCCTCGGCCTGCGCCGCCCCGATCGCCGGGAGCAGGTTCGCATCGCGCAGGCTGAGCTGCCCGCCGCCTCGCGTGTAGATCACGTCCGTCGTGAGCACCAGCCCACCCGGTAAACGCGCGTCGCTGCCCACCGATGCCTTGAATGTGTGGGGCGAATGGAACATCGGCTCGAACAGCACCACGGGCCCCGGAATCGACTCGCTCGACCCGTCCGCGCACGCGCTGGGCTGATGAGCGCGATCGGGGGAGAACGGCGGCACCGCGTCGCCTTCGCACACGATGTGGACGTCCTCGAGCCCGGTACGCGCGTACGCCTGGGCAAACCACCCGAATGGCGGTCGTCCGCCGAACCACCCCAGGCCGCCGCGGAGAAATAGGCGGCCGTCACCGCGCGCGTCGTAGCTCAAGCCGAGACGCGGCGCCCACCGAACATCCGTGCCGGGCGTCTTCCGGTTGTCGAGGTCGAGCGAGTCCAGGAGCGTTCGATTGAAGGTCGGGGCGGTGAGGCCGAACGCTAGGTCGGCGCGGAGACCGGCCGTCAGGCGCCACCGACCCCACGTCGCCTGATCCTGCGCATACAGCGCCACCTGCTCGGACGCGACGTGGATGAAGGCACCGGTCCCGGCGCGAGCGGGATTGGCGGCGTACGCCTCATATCGAAACGGACGCGCGGCCGCCAACGCGTCCAGGTTCGCGAACTCCCATATCGCGTTGAGCGGTGCGATGGAGACCTCCCGCAGCGAGATTCGCACGCGCTCGGCGTGGGTTCCCACCGTGACACGGTGGGCGCCCAGCCCGAAAGTGACGTCGTCGGTCAGCTCGAGGATGTGCTGCAAGTCCCGGTCGCCTCCGCAAACGGAGTTGGCGCCGACCACGAACACCCCAGCGTCGGCGCCGACAAGGACGGAGGGGAACGGGGCGGACTCGCAATGTTTGGTAAACCGTCTCCGAGCGAGGACCAACTGGTTGGCGACACCGGAGCCCAGGCTGGCCGTCCAAGCCATGCGGGTGGCATGGGTACGCACGGGAAGCACGAAGTGCGAGCCCGTCAGGCAGTAGAGCGCATACGCGACCCGACACCCGTCGTAGAGGAAGTCCACGGTGCTGGCATCGTACGCATGCCACAATTCCAGACGGCTGTTCACCCGGGGTTGCCAGGTGATCTTGGCGAACAGGTTGGCGGCCGGCAGGTCGAGCGGAAACCGGTCGGCGGTGCCCGGATCGAACCCGTACTGGTCGAGCAGGATCTGCCTCAGCCGGTTGGCGCTGCCCTGGGTGAACCCGATGCCCGCCGAATCCGCGCCTCCCGCGGTGTCCCTCCCGATCACCGGCACATCGGTGGGCACCACGTAGTGCTGCAATCCCGCTTGCAGGAAGTAGGCGGACCGGTCCCGCACGATCGGCCCACCGAGCGTCACGCCGCCCTCGCCAGCCGTGGCGTTGTCCGGGCCGAGATCGGATCCGTCGGACCGCTGCAGGTGGCGTGAGGTGTAGTAGCCCCAGGCCGAGCCCTCGAACGTGTTGGTGCCGGACCGGGTGATCGCTTCGACCGTGCCGGCGGAGGAGCTGCCGTAGCGCACGTCGTAGGGTGCGGGCCGGACCTCGAGTCGCTGCAGTGCCTCCACGGCCAGAGGCCGGGCCGCCAGCTCCAGGTCCGGCGCGGCGGCACCGCCCAGGAGGTTACCTGCCGCGGCGCCATCGACCTCGAGGGTGGTGAATCGGGGATCCCGGCCGGAGATGGAGACCTTGTTGTCCCTGGCGGTTGCCTGCGGCCCCACCGTGATGGCGGAGGTCAGCTCGCGGCCTCTGATCGGCAGCCGCCGGAGGGTGGAGCCGGAGAGGACTTGCTCGGGTCCCATCCGCTCGGGACCGATGTTGGGGTCGGCTTCGGCCCTCACCTCCAGGGGCTCGAGCAGCTGGACTCGCACACCCAGGGCCACGTCGAGACGGGTGCGCGTGTTGAGCGCCAGCGACACGTCGGTCCGTGTCGATGGCACGAAGCCGATCGCCCGCACGTCCACCTGGTACGGCCCGCCGGGCGAGAGGTGCTCGAACGCGTAACGGCCGCCGCGCGAGGTGGTCGCGTGCCAGCGCTCGCCCGTCGAGAGGTTCGTAACCAGGATTTCCGCCGCCTCCAGCGCCGAGTCGGCGCCACTCACCACGCCTTCGAGTGCCGCGGTCGTGACACCCTGGGCGTGCCCGGAGGAGGAAGAAGTCACGCTGAGGAGCAGCAGTGTCCCGGCCAGGAGAGGCGCGTGAGACTTCCACCGCCCGGGAGCCGGGTCCGCCGGGCGCTGGCTCATCCCCGGAACCGCATGAGCTCCTTGAAGGGGGGATACGCCCGCAGCGGATCGAGGTCGGGGTCGAGATGGAGGAAGTGCCGCTCGATGTCACGCTCCAGGGCTCCGCGGAGGAGCGACACCGCCTCGTCACGCTTTCCCTCCAGCACGGCGATCCGCGCGAGGCCTAGAAACGCCAGGGCAACGTCGTGAGCGGCAAGCCACTGCCGCTCCACCGCGAGCGCGGTGCTGTCGCCGAGCCGAACGGCGATCGCGGCCAGGGCGGCATGCGCCTTCACGTCCGCGGTGTCGGCCGTGACCTTCTTCTGGTACGCGGTCCTCGCCTGCTCCAGGCGACCCGCGTAGTAATGCACGCTGTACAGGTTCCAGAGACATGGCGTGTCGGACACTTCGGCCGCGCTGGCCGGGCCGCGGGCCACCGCGAGCCGGTCGAGCAATGCCGAGGCCGCGCTCGCCGATCCATGCGCGTGGAGCTCCATGAGGGCGCACTGGTCACCGCGCAGTTCCGAGGTGTCGGGCTGCTGGAGATCGCTCTCGAAGGCGCGTCGCACTGCGGCCGAGTCCGCGAGCTCCGCGAGGACCGACCCCTTGGGGATACGCCCCCCATTCGAGTCCTGCTGAATCATGGCCAGATCGTGCTCGGCGTAGCCGACGAATCCCCAGTACACGGCGGCCTGTTGCTCGCTCAGCGGAATGTGGCGGGCATCGAACCGCCGCAGGATCTCGAGCCCCTCCCGCGGCCGGCCGAGCTCGATCGCATCGATGCCTCCCAGAACCGTGTAGCCGATGGATTGCGGCGCGGCCTGCAACACGGCCTTGGCCGCGGCAAGCTTGGCGGCACGGTCACCCCGGCAGCTGGCGCGAGCGTACGCCAACTGCCCCTGGTCGGCCAGAGGAAGCTGGTCGCTCGCCGCCAGGGCATCGTTGAGCGAGTCCACCTCGCGGCAGCCGCCATTACCCGCCAGCGCGTAGGCAAGCTGTGCCTTCGCCCGGGTGTAGCTCGAATCGGCGGCGATCGCCCGGCGCAGGTGCGGGATCGCAGCGTCGGACCTGAAGACCCAGAGGTCGTCCCCGGCGGCCAGCATTTCCTGATAGGCGGCATAGGTCGGTGGCACACCGGCGCCCTGCCACTCACCGAAGTCCGGCCGAAAGACGACCGCGAACCCCGCCATCACCCGCTGTCGCAACAGCTCGATGACCCGGGTCTGCTCCCGCAGGGGTCCAATGACCGGCTGCAACGCGAGGATGAGCCGTCCGGTCTCGGCGTCCACCAGCTGCGCCTCGAAGTGCAGGCTGTCGCCGTCGCGGTAGTAGTTTCCGCCGAGCACGGTACCGGCACCGACCCGCCGGGCCAGATCGCGGCCGGCCGCGATGCCCACCCGCGCGGGCTGGCCTGCCTCCCGCGCCATCGCGCGGGCGTCGTAGACGTCCTCCAGCAGCCTCGTCGTCGCAATGCCTCTGGCGATGTAATCGGCTGCGATGTCACCGACCGGCGCGAGCGCCGAGTCACCGGTGCGGTTCTCGAAGCCGCCGACAACGACGCGGGCGGGCACACGCCGAGATCCACGGCCCGGCAGGAACGCCACGGCCGCCGCTATGGCCAGCAGGGTGGCCGCTCCCGCCAGCATCCACCGGGTCCTGTGGGACGCGACCGACACCGGAACCGGCGGTTTCGCCGGAACCGCACCTGCGGCGGGCGCCACGAGGGCATCCCGGAATGCCGACGCGGTGGGAAATCGTTGATCGGGATGTCCGGCCAGGGCTCGGGCCACGACAGGATCCAGCCACGCGGGCACGTCCCCGCGCAGCTGGGTGAGAGGTGGCAGCGGCTCCGTGAACCGCCTGGCGAGCAGCTCGCGGCCTTTCGGTGCGGGCCCCGCGAGCATCTCGTAGAGTACGCACCCCAACCCGTAGACGTCGCTCCGCTCGTCGAGGCCGCGACTCCCGGCGGCCTGTTCCGGGCTGGCATACGCCGCCGTTCCGACCACCAAGCCCGAATCGGTCCTCAGGCCATCACCAGCGGTACTCGCCACGCCGAAGTCGGCGAGCAGCGCGTGCCCCTCGTGCAACAGGATGTTGTCGGGCTTCACGTCCCGGTGGATCACGCCGTGGGCGTGGGCGTGAGCGAGGGCATCGGCCACCTCGCGGGCTAGCCCGAGCGCCTCAACCAGGGAAATGGGCGCTTCCTGTTTCACGCGGTCCGCGAGCGAGCCACCGCCGATGTAGGGTAGAACGTAGTAGAGCAGTCCGCCGGCGCGGCCGGAGTCGTAGAGCGGGAGGATGTTGGGATGGCTCAGGCGGGCGACGATGCCGATCTCGCGCAGGAATCGCTCGGGGCCCAACGCCTCGGCGAGATCGGGCGGAAGCACTTTGACGGCCACCGGCCGATCGTGTCGGCGATCGAGCGCCAGGTACACCGTTCCCATGCCGCCACGGCCGAGCTCACGCTCGATCGCGTACCTCCGACCGAGGGCCGTGGAGAGAGAAGCGACCGGGTCTGCCAGCGCTGCCTGTTCCTAGGAGGGGATAGGGACAAGATGCCGTCCGGTCCGCGGGGACGCCAGCGGGCCGCCCGCCCGGGGGTGCGCGTGTCGCGGGTGACCAACAACCCGGCACCCGGGCTACTGCCAGGAGGTGGGAACCTGTTCGCCGGGCCCGGTGAACAGATTGAATGTGGGTCCCCCCTGGCGCGCAATCAGGGCGATATCATAGTCCGCATCCCCAGCGCTTCCGCTCCGCATGCCGAAGGCCAAGGCCAGGCCGTCGGGCGACCACACCGGGAATGCCTCAGTGACCTGGGTGCTGAACGTGAGCTGGAGGGATTGCGACCCATCGGGCGAGATCAGATAGAGATCGCCGGTGCTTCCGCTGGTGGACCGCCAGAAGGCGATCGTGCTCCCGTCGGGCGACCATGCCGGCGAGCTGGCCTCAGCGTGCGGGTCGGTGGCATGGGTAACCTGGCGACCGCCGGTCCCGTCAGCATTCAGGACGTGGATGTCGCGGGCGCAGACGGGGTCGAAGTGGACCACGATGCACCGACCCAGGTTCAATTCGGTATAGGCGATCGCGCTGCCGTCCGGCGACCAGGATGGGGAGTCCGACTGCGAACCGGTCGCAAAGCGGTGCAGGTTGGAACCGTCGGCGTTCATGACCGCGAGACGCTGGGCGGAGATGAGCGCGATCCGGGTACCGTCCGGAGACCAGGTCGGGGATCGGCCGGCGGCCAGCCGGGTCTGATGGCTCCCGTCGGCATCCATCACGAACACCTCGTTGTCACCGTTCCGGTAGGTCTCGAACACGATCTTGGACCGGTCGGCCGACCACCGCGCGGCGTAGGCGCTGGCGTGCGGCGTGAGGTCCACCACACCGGAGCCGTCCGCACTCATGGCGAAGACGTGCACCTCGGCACCGGCCGACGCGTTGAATAGGATGCGGCCGTCCGTAGGTGGACCAGCGCAGGAGATCTCGAACGGGACCGTCATGTCCCCTCCGGCCACCTGGATGGTCCGCGGGTTCTGGCCCGGATCGCAGAATGGCGCCAGGTCGCCCAAGGTCACCGTGTGCACACCGTCGATGAGTCCCCCGATCTCGACCGACCCAGCGACGCCGACTGCCTGACTCGAGCCCCCATCGACGGTCACCGTATAGCCGTTGGGGTCCGGCGCATGCCCTGTGGTGGTAACGGTGATGTGGAGGCTGCGCGCGACGCAGTCGATCGACAGTGAGAGGTCGACGGTTACACCCGCCTGCACGCTTACGGTTCGCGCGGGCCCGCCGCTGAGGCTGCAGTTGGTGATCACATCCGACACGTCGATCTGGTGATCGCCCGGGGCCAACGCGGAGATGGTCACACTGCCGTTCGGTGCGATCCGGCGGCCTTTGCCACCGTCCACGGCGACGGTGTAGCCGTCGGGATCCTGTCCATCTCCGAGAGTGTTCGTGTGCACCGCCAGCGCGCCGGTGGCGGATGTGCAGTTGACGTAAAAGGTCAGTCTCACGCTCGCCCCGGCTTCCAGACTGACCCTCCTCGGGTTCTCGCCGGTTATCGCGCAGTTGGGCGCACTGCCGTCGAGCCCCACCAGATGGTCGCCCGGTTCGAGGTCCACGAGCGTCAGCGTGGCATTCCGGCCCAGTGGCCGGCCTGCGTGGCCATCCAGGACGACGGCGAACCCATCGGGATCGGGATCGGCACCCGTGGTGGCCGCGGTCACCATCAACGTCGCTGCCATGGAGCCGGCCGGATCCCCGCAGCCGGACGCCAGACCGCTTGCGAGCGCTAGGATGGTGACTGGGAGACCAAGAAGGACGCGTGGTGCTATGGGCACTGCCGCTAACCGCGTCGTGAGCCTTTTCAACAGGTCTGGCATCGGGGTCTCCGCGTGGGGCACGGCACCGGGCGCTTGCTTCACGAGAGCCGAACGCGGTATATGCTAGGATCCAGCAGTCAATCCTCGGTCAGCGGGGAGTCAATCGTCCTCTATGCTCCGACTTCAGACGTTCGGGGGCGTGTCGCTGTTCCGCGGCGACGAGAACCTGACCGGAGCCGTCACCCAGCGGCGCCGGCTCGGCATCCTGGTGCTGCTCGCGGCCTCGGGTGCGACCGGCCTCAGCCGCGATAAGCTCCTGGCGTTGCTTTGGCCTGAGTCCGATGCCGACAGCGCGCGCCACGTCCTGAACCAGCTCCTCTATGCGCAGCGGCGGCAGGTGGGTGACGACGGCCTCTTCCTGGGGCGGAAGACACTGCGCCTCAACCCGGCGGTCATCGGGTCGGACGTCGACGCGTTCGAGGGAGCGCTGGAGGCCGACGACCTCGACGCCGCGGCGAATCTTTACCGGGGTCCATTTCTGGACGGCTTCTTCTTGAAGGATGCGCCGGAGTTCGAGCGCTGGGCCGATCAGCAGCGCGGGCGGCTGGCTCGCCGCGCGGTGGGCGCATTCACGGAGCTGGCGGGGCGGTCGGCGGACACCGGTGACCACCGCTCCGCCGCCGACTGGTGGCGGCGGGCGGTGGACGTGGATCCGTTCGACTCACAGTCGGCCCTCGCCCTGGTGCGGGCCCTCGCGGCTGGAGGCGATCGCGCTGGCGCGCTCGTCATGGCGCGCCGGCATGAGGAACTGCTGCGGACGGAGCTTGGCGTCGACCCGGACGCCGACTTCATCGAGACCGTGGCCAAGCTCCGCTGAAGCGCCGCGGCTTCAGGGGTGTCGGGATGAGAGGAGCCTGCCCCGCGGCCAACCTGAGCCGAGTCGATCAATTCGCGCGCCCGAAGGCGCTGTCGGTGTGGATCACGTCCAGCGCGTCGACGTATCGCGCCTTGGTGCCGCCGGCGTCGAGCGCGCCCGCCACGAGCCGAGCGCTCAGCCGCTCACTCCGCGAGACGAGATAGTCCGTCGTGCGCGGCGTGAGCTCGCGAAGCAGCCGCCGCCCTTGCGCCAGGGCTTCGAGCTCGTCGAACGCGTCGGCGATGTGAGAGCACTTCGGCACGCCCACGGCCGGCGGGAAGGAGCGCGCGCGCGGCCTCCGCGTGGCGGCTGCGTAGACGCGCGATGAGAGAGGCGACGGTGCGCGACTCGCCGGCTCCAGCCTGCTGTGCGACGGCCAAGAGCGCGTCAGTCGTCCCCGCCATCGCGGAGACCACGACGACGGTGGGTTCCGGACGAAGTCGGTGAAGGATGTCGACGGCGTGGCGGACAGCGGCGGAATCGGCCAGCGACGCACCGCCGAACTTGTGCACGTGAGGTGCCCGGCGGGATCGAGGCATAGGAGAGGATAATACGGAGAAAGGCGAAAGGAGAAAGGAGAAAGGGGAAGGGGAGGCCCTTTCTCCCTTCTCCCTTCTCCTTTCTCCATTAAGAATTAACCATGCTCGTGGGCTGGCACCGGGGCTCAAGCTGCCGAAGATCAAACTCTAGAATCTCTGGTTTCCCTCCCAGTTGACTCCTTACTGATCACGCATTGATCTCGCCTCGATATTCTGGCCTCTGGTTGAAGGCTCGTCGGATCCCTCAAGTAGCCGGAGGCAGAACTCATGCGACAGTCCACGCCTTGCGCACTCGCCGCTCTGCTACTCGCCACGATTGTCCCGGCGTGCAGTGAGAGCCCCGTCTCATCGCTCGAATCCGGCGCCCCCGCGCTAGCGACCCGGACCGATCAGAACAACGTGAGAAGCTTGTTCTCCATCACGGCGGACAATGCGTGCACGCCCGAGATCGAGGCCATCGTTCTCGAAGGAATAATTCATGGGCAGGGATCCACGTGGGACAACGATCATTTCAAGTCCCACTACAACGTCACCCTCACCGGAGTGGGCCCGGACGGGGTGAAATACCAAGGCGAGTCGACCGGCAACGGGAAAGGCGAGTTCCCCGGGGGTCCGACCGAGGACGTCGTGATCAGCACGGTGATCACCAGCCGGGGCGCGGCCGCCAACTTCGTCAGCAAAATCGTGCTGCACTTTGCGGCGGATGGTACCGTTCAGGTCGACAAGTCGAGCGAGGAGTGCCGGCGATAGGATCAGGCTGTAGTCAGAACGTGTAGCGCGCCCCGAGATACATCTGCCAGCGGGCACCGCCGAAGTCGACCGCCCGTGGCGACCTGGCTAGGAAGCGGTACACGCCGCGCCCGGCGGCCGCATCGTAACCCGCCACCGCCAGGAGTGGCGAATCGTCCAGCCCGCGATTCAATCCCCAGCCGCCGTTCAGGAGATGCGGCAGATTGAAGACGTCGAGTGTCAGCTCGAGAGACTGCCCCTTTGTCGTAGGGAAGACCCGAGAGAACCGGGCGTCGGCATTGTT
Source organism: Gemmatimonadales bacterium (assembly GCA_050733015.1). GTDB lineage: Bacteria > Gemmatimonadota > Gemmatimonadetes > Gemmatimonadales > GWC2-71-9 > CAVVWJ01. The sequence continues at coordinate 9,809 of JBOHSB010000222.1, read as the reverse complement.
GGTCCACGGGTTCCGGCAACTGTTCCGCCGCATCACGTGGCCGCGCTGAGCGCGGAGACAGCCCTGCTCCTTGATGAAGCGGTCCAGCTCGGCGTAGACGGAGGCGGGCGCGGGGATCTGCACTCCTTGGTCGTCGTCGATCACCAGTTGGATGTCGCCTCCGGGTGCCGAGTTGGCCGGGATGTACACCGCGTCGTTTCCGTACCCGTCGGCGTTGGCGTCTCCCTCTACCCGATAGGTCACGGGCACACCCGACCTCCCCTCGTAGGAAAGCGTCAGCCGGAAGTGCAGTGGCAGGTCGGCGATGGCCTGCAGTGTCACGCGGTGAGGCACACTCCACGCCGACGGTGCCAACCGCCGGTTCTCCAGACTACCGTCCAGGGTAACGGCGTCGAGATTGCCGTCGAGGCGGTCGTCGGTGGCTGAGAGGAGGTCGCGGGCGCTGGTGTAGGTGTACGATGCGCTCAGCTCTTGCCCGCCGGCGAAATGTCTCTGGATCTGAGCCGTCAGGGAGAACGACCGATCGCCGTGAGCACTGCGGACCTGGGTCACCCGACCGAAGGCCGGGCTCCGCCGACTCGGCGTCGCGGTGCCATCGTCGGCGATCGTTCCATACAGCGGCCGGCTTCCCTCACCGAACGCGACGGCGGTCGGCGGATTCAGGTTCAACTCCCGGAGATCGAGCTGGTTCACCCCCTGCGTGTACAGTAGATCCAGCGTCCCCACCAGTCCCCACGGCAACCGGTGGTCGGCGCCGACGGCGATCTTGAGGCTCCGGGGGAAGCGGAAGCCCGGGTCGAACACGCTCACCGGTCCGGCCACGGGGTTGACGCCGCCACTCCCGGCGCACGCCGTCGGCTGTCCGGCGAGATCGGTGGTAAATGCGGGCACGTTGGTGCTGTCACAGGCGAGCTCGACGGCGTCGAGCCCGGTGTGGGTGTACACCTCGTTGAACCAGCGGTAGGCCGGCCGGCCGGCGAAGAGCCCGATCCCGCCGCGCAGGAAGGTGTTTCCGTCGCCGCGCAGATCGTAGCTTACCCCCAGGCGAGGCGACCAGAGCAGGTGCCCGCTCGGCGTTTGCGTGTTGTCGAGGCCGAGAGGCGCCTCCCGGAGCGCCGTGTTCCGAATCGGATGCCTGGAGACGAATGGGACATCGGCCCTGAGTCCTGCGGTCACGAGGAGCTTGGGCGTCGCGCTCCACTGGTCCTGGACGTACGGGCTGAAGAGTCGCGTCCGGAGATCCGACAGCGGTCCCCCCTGTCGCACCGGGTTTTCCACGACCCCGCCAAAGCCGTCCGGCTGCCCCGCCGCCAGCGAATCCGTGCTCTGGAAGTGCCATCCCGCGGCGAAGAAATACGCGAGATTGTAGTGCGTCGGCAGGCGGATCAGCTCGCCGTGAGTGCCCAGCGTGAACCGATGCGATCCCGCGGTCAGCGAGAGATTGTCCGTGAGCTCGAGGATTTCTTCCTCTACGCGGTCGCCGACGCAGAGGGAGTTGCCCCCAGCCCCGAGATCGCCGGCATCCGCGTGCACGAAGACCAGAGGGAAATCAGTGGTCCGGCAGGTCTGGCGATACCGGGACCGGGCGAGCATGAGGTCATTGGAGAGCCGCCGCCCGAATGCGGTCGCCCAGGCCAGGCGGCTGATGTGGTCCCTGACCACGAGCTGGAATGCGGTCGAGCCCAGACAGAACACCTCTTGGGCTCTCCGGCAACCCTCGTCGAGCAGATCCGGGGTGCTGCGGCTGTACTCATGCGAGAGCTCCAGCCGACTGTTGACGCCCAACTGTACCGTGACCTTGCCGAAGACATTGCCCGCCGCCACGTCCACCGGGTAGGGATCGGTGCCGCCGGCCTCCACTCCGTATGTATCCCGCATGACCTCCTGCAACCGGGTCACGCTTGCCCGGCGGAAGCCGACGCCGACTGAGTCCGCGCCGCCGGTGGTGTCGGTCCCGATGATGGGTGTGTGAATGGGGCGCCTGCCATGCTGCCGTCCTGCTTCGATGAAGAACGCGGCGCGGTCTCGCACGATCGGCCCGCCCAATGTCAGGCCTGCTTCGTCCACGACGAAATCATCAGCTCGATGCCCAGTCTCGTCCTTTCCCTGCACCGCCGGGCCGGTGTAATACCCGAAGGCCGATCCCTCGAACCGGTTCGACCCCGACTTGGTCACCGCGTTGACCAACCCGGCGGAGAGGGTCCCGAACCGCACGTCGAACGGCGCCGCCAGCACCTCGATTTCCTTCACCGCCTCCACCGCGATGGTTCGGAGGCCCAGCCCCAGACCCGGCGGGTTGATCCCGCCGAGTAGATCGCTGGCAGCTGTACCGTCGACCTGCAGGTTGGTGAGGCCGGCGTTCTGGCCGGCGACCGAACCGTCCCCGGTGACGAGCGGCGACTGCCACGCCACGCCGGTCAGGTTGCGTCCGCCAATCGGGAGGCGGGCGATCGTCGACTCGGCGATGACCTGCGACGGACCGGTGCGGCCTGCATTGATGAGCGGGTCGTCGGCCGCATGGACGACGATTGGCTCCAGCATGGTGACGCCGGGCAAGAGGACGACATCCACCCGGAGCCGCTGGCCGAGCGAGAGAAAGACACTGTCCCGGCGCAGTGGCTGGAAGCCGATGGCGCGAGCCTCGATCCGGTAGGGCCCGCCGACCGAAAGGTGCTCGAGGGCAAACCTGCCGCCGTTGCCCGTCACCGTTCGCCAGCGCTCACCGTTCGAGGCGTTGGTCGCCGACACCTCCGCTTCGACAATGGCGGTGCCGTCGCGCGCGCTCACGCGTCCCTCGATGGCGGTGCCCGTCACCCCTTGTGCCGTGAGAGCGATGGCGCCGATGGAAAGATTGGCGAACGTGCAGAGCAACCCGCAGCACAGCCGCGTCATGCTGCCTCTCACCCCTTAGGCCGGATCAATTCCTGGTAGGGCGGGTAGTCCCGTAGCGAGTCAAGATCGGAATCGATGTGGACGTACATCCGGCCGTTCAGCCCTTGATCGAAGGCCTGCCGCAGCAGTGCCACGGCCCCCTCCCGGTCGCCCAGGAGGGCAGCGATCCGGGCACGCGCGTACGTGGAATGGGCATTGCCTGGAATTCTGAGCCACGCTTGCATGCGGCTCACCTCTGCCCGGTCCCCCCGCCGCGCCGCCAACGCGCCCAGGGCCGCGTGCGCCTTGATGCTGCCGCTGTCGACCGCGAGTGCCCGCTCGTAGCTCTGTCGCGCCTCGTCCCAGCGCCCGGCATAGTAGAACGCGTTGAAGTTGTGCCAGAGGCAAGGGAATGAATCGTCGGTCGAAAGGGCCGCTGCTCCGCCGCTCACGAACCAGGCGGTCACCCGATCGAGCACCCGCTTGGCGGCCTCCGGGTGCCCGTGCGCGCGAAGCTCCAACGCCACGCACTGGGCCATCTCCGCCGACCAGACTTCGTCGCCGGAGTAGTGGTCGGGCAGGAAGCCGACCGCCAGCCGCTCGGCTTCCCGCGTCCGACCGAGCGCGGCAAGCGCCGCAGCCTCCTCGGTCGCCATGTGGGCATCGTCGCGGCCGGCGGCTCGCGCCGTCACCAGCTCCCGCCCATAGTCACCCGACAGGTGGTAGGCCTGGGCGAGCCAGAACATGTACACGGCGTATGGCGGACCCTTGAGTCCGGCCCGCTTGGGGTCCAGGCGTCGCAGAACCTCGAGCGCCTCGCGCGGTCGCAGCGCCTCCACGGCGGTGACGGCAGCGAGAACCGTGAACTCGAGGGAGCGGGGCGCAGCCGCGAGCACGGCGCGACTCGCCGCCAGGGCGCCTGCCGGGTCCTCCCGACAGCTGGCGGTGGCATACTCGAGCTGCCCGCGGTCGGCCGGGGGAAGGAGATCTTTGTGGGGTTCGAGCTGCCGGGCGATGGAGTCCACCGCCCGGCAGTCCCCGTGAAACCACAGCGCGACCGCCGCCGCGGTCTGGGCGCCGGTGAAGCTCGAGTCGAGGGCGGCGGCACGCCGGTAGTGCATCGCGGCCTCTGCGAACTCGTGCCGCCAGGCGGCCACTCCCCCGGCGAGCATTTCCTGATAGGCCTCATAGGTCGGCGGAATGCTGGCCGCCTTCCAGGTCTCGAAGCCGGATCCAGCGACGGTGGCGAACCCGGCCATCACGCGTTGGCGAAGGGTCTCCACCACCCGTGTCTTCGCTCGAATACTGCCCACCGCGGGCTCCAGCGATAGAATCATCCTTCCCGTCAGCGCCTCCACCAGTTGGGCCTCGAAGTGCAAGCTGTCGCCTTCGAGGTAGTAGCTCCCCGTGAGCACGGTCCCCGCGCCAACTCTCCGCGCCAGATCCCGGCCGGCCACCACACCCGGCGGGGTCCGTTCACCCGTCTCCAGCGCCATCGCCCGGGCATCGAACACGTCATGCAGCTGCTGGGTCGCTGCCAGTCCGCGGGCGATGTAGTCGGACGCAATGTCGGCGACGGGGCCGAGCGCTGAATCACCGGTCCGGTTCTCGAAGCGCGCCACGACCACCCGTTTGGAGTCGAGACTTGGAGTTCGATGAGGAAGGAACGCCACCCCCGCGGCGACAATTGCCAGCGTCGCGGCCCCCGCGCCCATCCACACCAGCCGGGGTCGCCCGTGGGTCTCTGTCGGAGCCTTCCACGCGGGTGACTCGCCCCCCGCCCCAGTGAGGGCCTCCCGGAACTGGGCAGCGGTGGCGTACCGGTCGGCGGGATTTCTCGCCAACGCGCGGCTCAAGGCCCGATCCACCCACTCGGGGACTGCGCCTCGAAGGCTCCGAACCATCGGCAGCGGCTCGGAGAAGCGCCGCCCCAGAATTTCTGATGCGGTGAAGCCGCCCTCAGTCGGGTCTCCTACCAGTGTCTCGAAAAGCACGCACCCCAGACTGTAGATGTCGCTCCGCCCGTCGATCTCGCGGCTACCGGCTGCCTGTTCCGGACTCGCGTAGGCCAGAGTTCCCAATGGGATCCCCGAATCGGTGAGCCGCTCGCTGACCGACAGGCTCGCGCCGTTGCCGTCTCCGGCCAGCGCCTTGGCGATGCCGAAGTCAGCCAGCAGGGCATGGCCGCCCGCGAGCAGGATGTTTTCCGGCTTGATGTCCCGATGGACTACCCCGGCGTCGTGCGCGTAGCGCAGCGCGTCGGCGATCTGTCGAGCTATCTCCAGGGACTCTGACACGGGGAGCCGCTTGTCGCGCGTCAGCCGTGCGCGAAGCGACTCCCCGTCCACGTAGGGCATGACGTAGTAAAGGACCCCGGCGGCCTCACCCGAGTCGTGCAGGGGCATGATGTGCGGATGGTTGAGCTGAGCGGCGATTCGGATCTCGCGCAGAAACCGCTCGGAACCGATCACCGAGGCGAGGTCGGAAGGAAGGATCTTGATCGCGACCCGGCGTCCGTGCTTCCGATCGAGTGCCAGGTAGACTGTGCCCATTCCCCCACGCCCGAGCTCGCGCTCGACCGCGTAGCGGCGCCCAAGAGCCGCGGTGATGCGGGCGATAGGGTCTGCCAGTGGCGACCCTCCTGGAGATGTGGGGAGTGAATGCTAAAGATGCGGGTCGGTCCCCGAGGCCGCCAGCAAGGGCGGGCCCGGTAGCGTCCGATTTCGATTGGGACGGGATTGGCGTCGAGCCGGAGTTGGGAAGGAGGGGCTAGGCTAGAAAGACCCGGCCGCTCGTCGTGAAGGGCCCTATCGCCTCTGTTTGGCCGCTACGTCTCCTCACATAAGCTCCTACGGGCCGAGCGCTTACCTATCGTGGCCGTCTCCCCCGGCCGCTAGAACCATATATCGACCGATGTAGGTGCGGCCTTGCTGGTGGAATTCGTCACCTGACGCGATTCGGCCGCGAGGCCGGGTCCGGCGCCGTGGATCCGGCCGAACCCGGCTCGCAGGGAGCGGAGCCACGTGTCCGTATGCATGACTGCCTTCCCGACCGTGCAGAAGACGACCGGCATCAGCCGATACAGGTCACGTTGAAACGCACGCTGGCAGTGGCGCCGGACCTGACGGAGACGGCCTCGGGGTTGACCAGGAGGAACCCGCAGAATTGGTACACGTCGCCAAGCGTGATCGAGTGGCTACCCGGGGCTACGTCGGTGAACGTCACCGTGCTGTCATTCCCAATATGCCGGGTCGGGCCACCATCCAGCGATACCGTGTAGCCATTGGGATCCGTGAGAGAGGTCATGAAGCTGCGGGTCGTAGTCGTGACCAGGATCTGCCCTGGCGGCAGCGGAGTGCAGGATACCTCGAAACCGACTTCCCCCGCCTCCCCGGACGCCAATGTTACCGGACGCGGGTTGGCGCCGACCACCGCGCAGTTCGGCGCCACGCCCCTGAGCGTAAGGGTGTGGGCTCCAGGAGCTAGCTCGAGCGTGACCGATGCGTTGTCGCCGAGCGGCTGCTGCGGATCTCCGTCCACCTGGAGCTGGTATCCGTCCGTGTCGGGATCGCTCCCGCTGGTCACCGCGGCCACACGCAGCGTGGGCCACGCTGGACAGGCCACCTCGAAGCGAACCGCTTGCGTGCCATGCGGCGTGATTGCAACGGTGATGGGGTTGGTTCCCGCGACTGCGCAATTCGGTGCCAAGCCCGAAAGCCGGACAGTGTGGTCGCCGGCGACGAGATCGGCAATCGTTACCTGCCCCTCGGGCGGGATAGCCAGCACGGCGCCACCGTCCACCGCCACGGCATAGCCGTCCGGATCGAGTTTCTCCCCGCGGCTCGCGGTAGTCACCTCCAGGTCGCCCGGCGCGCGGCACGCGACCTCGAACGTCACTCGCCCTGTGCCGCCCGCCGGGACCGTCGCGGTCAGGGGGCCTGGGGTGCTGAGATTGCAGTTGGGCGCGAGGCCGGTGAGGCTCAACGCGTGAGACCCGGCGGGTAGATCGGCGAAGGTGAGGGAAGCGTTCGGACCCAGCAACTGCGCCGCACCTCCGTCGAGACTCAGCGCAAAACCGTCCGGGTCGAGCGCTTCCCCCTGGGTGTTAGCGGATACTTCGAGTGTGCCGGTGTCCGGCCCGCCCGGGTCCCCACAGGCGAGGAGGGCAATTCCCAATCCGACCGGAATCCGTCGCGCGAGGTTTATCATAGGGAGCTCCGTAGGAGATGCGGCGCGGGCTTTCCGCGGCTTGCCCGGCGGACCGGCGTCGACGTAGATGGTATTGGCGGGTGATCAACCCTCGGTCAGTTGCCGGTCAACTGGATCCCCACGTTACGACTGCGACCCTTCGGAGGGGCTCTCCTTGTCACGTGGCGATGAGAACCTCACCGCCGCCGTCACCCAGTGCCCGCGTCCCCTCAACTCGCGCCTGATTGAGCTAGTGGAGTCCCTCAAGCGGGCGTAAGATTACTCGTCCTTCCTGACGCGGAGTCCCGATGCGCATCGGTGTTCCCAAGGAAACCGCCCCGGGCGAGCGGCGCGTGGCGCTAGTGCCCGAGTCGTGCAAGAAGCTCAAGCAGGCGGGCTACGACATCGTCGTCGAAGCCGGGGCCGGCGCCGCGGCCGGCTACCCCGACGAGGCCTACCGCGAGATCGGCGTCGCCCTCGAGGCCGATCCTGTCGCGCTGCTCGGCGCCCCCGAGATCGTGCTCAAGGTCGGACCGCCGTCCCTGGATGGGGGACGGGACGAAGTGGCCTGGATGCGACCGAACGCCGTCTATCTCGGCTCCCTCATGCCGCTGCGCCACCTGCGCGCGGTGCGCGCGCTCGCGAGCCGGCCGGTGACCGCCTTCGCCACCGACGCCATCCCCCGGACCACCCGCGCGCAGAGCATGGACACCCTCTCGTCCATGGCCAACATCGGCGGCTACAAGGGCGTACTCCTCGCGGCCGCCGAGCTCAACAAGTACTTCCCCATGTTCATGACGGCCGCCGGCATGGTACCGCCGGCCAAGGTGTTCGTGATCGGCGCCGGGGTCGCCGGCCTCCAGGCCATTGCCACCGCCAAGCGGCTCGGCGCCAACGTCACGGCCACCGACGTCCGTCCCGAGGTGAAGGAGCAGATCGAGAGCGTGGGCGGGAAGTACGTCGGGATCGAGCTCACGGAGAGCGCCGCGGCGGGCGGGGGCTATGCCAAGGAGCTGTCCGACGAGGACAAGGCCCGGCAACGGGAGATCCTCGCCGCACAGGTGGCCCAGTCGGACGTCGTGGTCACCACGGCGCTCATCGGGGGCGTGTTCGCCCCGAGGCTGATCACGGCCGACATGGTGCGCTCCATGCGCCCGGGGACGGTCATCGTGGACCTGGGCGCCGACGGCGGGGGCAACTGCGAGCTGTCGCGGCCGGGAGAGACCATCACCGTCGGCGGCGTCACGGTGATGGCGCCGCTCAACCTCCCGGCGTCCATGCCGCTCCACGCGAGCCTCCTGTTCTCGCGCAACCTCACGGCCTTCCTGCAGGCCTTCACCAAGGACGGCGCGTTCCGGCTCGACCTGACTGACGACATCCAGCAGGGCGCTTTGATCACCCACGCGGGCGAAGTCCGCCACGCGCGCACCCGCGAGGCACTCGCCAAGGAGGGGGCATGACCCCGACCCCGGACTTCTGGGGCCAGCTGTTCGTCTTCGTGCTGGCCTCGTTCATCGGCCTCGGGGTGATCCGCCGGGTCTCCCGGCTGCTCCACACGCCACTCATGTCCATCACCAACGCGATCTCCGCCATCGCGGTCGTCGGCTCCATCATCGTCACCGGGGCCGATTACCCGCAGCCGATCCGGATCCTCGGCGCCATCGCGCTGTTCGCGTCCATGACGAACATCGTGAGCGGGTTCCTGATCACCGACCGCATGCTCAAGATGTTCAAGACCGACACCAGGCCGGGCGAGGGCGGGAGCGGGGGCGGCCCCTCATGACCCACGGTCTGGTCCAGCTCGCCTACATCGTCGCGACGGGTCTCTTCGTCTTCGCGCTGCACTGGATGAACACCCCGGCCACCGCGCGGAAGGGCGTCTACGCTGGCGTGGCCGGCATGACGATCGCCGTCCTGGCCACCTGGTCCGAGCCGGAGGTGGTCCACCACGGATGGATCGTGCTGGCGCTGGCCGCCGGCGTGCTGGTGGGCGTGCCGCTGTCCCGCGTGCCGCTCACCGCGGTGCCCCAGCGAACCGCCCTGTCCCACGCCTTCGGCGGCCTCGCGGCCGGGCTGGTCGGCACAGCCAAGTACTACCTGTGGCTGGGCGAGGGCCCGGAGAACCTGACCCCGTTCCGGATGGTCGCCATCATCGTGGAGATCATCCTTGGCTTTCTCACCTTCACGGGCAGCCTCATGGCCGCGGGCAAGCTCCAGGAGGTGAAATTCATCCCCCAGCGGCCCGTGACCTATCCGCTGCAGAACGTCGCCAACCTGGCCCTGTTCGGGGTGGCGGCGGCGGCGGGTGTGGCGCTGGTGATCAACCCCACCGCGTCCTGGGCCGCGTTCGCATTTCCGGTCATCATCGTCCTCGCGCTCCTGTTCGGCGTGCTGCTGATCATCCCCATCGGCGGCGCCGACATGCCCACCGTCATCGCGATCCTCAACGGGTACGCCGGCCTGTCCGCCGTGGCGATGGGCTTCGTCCTCGACAACAAGCTGCTGATCACGGCCGGCGCGCTCGACGGCTCGAGCGGGCTCATCCTCGCCATCATCATGTGCAAGGCGATGAACCGGTCGTTCACCAACGTCCTGTTCGGCGCGTTCGGACAGGTCCAGCAGGTCAAGGCCGGGGGCGAGGAGAAGGCGTACAAGGCGGAGAGCATCGAGGGGGCGGGACAGGTGCTGGAGCAGTCCAACCTGGTGGTGGTCATCCCGGGCTACGGCATGGCGGTGGCCCAGGCCCAGCA
>JBOHSB010000221.1:0-7273 GCA_050733015.1 Gemmatimonadales bacterium | reverse complement strand
TGATAGTGCCGGTCTTGTCGAGCAGCAGGGTGTTGACGTCGCCGGCTGCCTCGACCGCCCGCCCGCTCGTCGCGATGATGTTGTGCTGGATGACCCGGTCCATGCCGGCGATGCCGATGGCCGAGAGCAGGCCGCCAATCGTGGTCGGGATGAGGCAGACCAGCAGCGCGATGAGGATGGACACCGCGACCGCCCCGCCGCTGTAGACCGCGAGCGGCTGCAGCGTGGCGATGGCCAGCAGGAAGACGATCGTGAGGCCGGACAGCAGGATCGTGAGCGCGATCTCGTTCGGCGTCTTCTGGCGCGAGGCGCCCTCGACCAACGAGATCATCCGATCGAGGAACGTGTGGCCCGGCTCCGCCGTGATCTTCACGATGAGCTGGTCCGACAGGACTTTGGTGCCGCCGGTGACGGCCGAGCGGTCGCCGCCGGACTCGCGGATGACCGGCGCGGACTCGCCCGTGATCGCCGACTCGTCCACCGACGCGACCCCCTCCACGACCTCGCCGTCGCTCGGGATGACGTCGCCGGGCCGGCACAGCACCAGGTCGCCAGTCCTGAGGTCGCTCGAGGACACCGTCTCCACCCGGGAGAGATCGCGCCGGTCCTTGAGCCGCTTGGCCACGGTGAGCCGCCGGGTCTTCCGCAGCTCGTCGGCCTGGGCCTTGCCGCGTCCCTCCGCCATGGCCTCGGCGAGGTTGGCGAACAGCACCGTGAACCAGAGCCACAGCGCGAGCTGGAACAGGAAGCCCACATCCGGCGCGCCCCGCACGGCTTCACGCAGGAGGGCAAAGGTCGTGAACACGCTGCCGACGAGCACGACGAACATGACCGGGTTCCGGACCATGTGCGCCGGCGCCAGCTTCACGAAGGCGTCCTGCACCGCCCGCTTGACGATCGGTGGGTCGAACAGCGGTCGCTTGGTGACGGCCATACTAGAAGAGCCTCCCGCTCTGCATCAGCAGGTGCTCGACGATCGGGCCGAGCGACCAGGCCGGGAAGAAGGTAAGGGCCCCGACGATCAGGATGACGCTGATCAGGAGCACCACGAACAGCGGCGTCGTGATCGGGAAGGTTCCGGCTGACTCCGGCGCGATCCGCTTCTCGGCGAGGAAGCCCGCCGCGGCCAGCATCGGCACCTGCATGGCGAACCGGCCGATGAGCGTCGCGAAGCCGAACATCGTGTTGTAGTAGTACGTGGTGCCGGTGAGCCCGGCGAAGGCGCTGCCGTTGTTGGCCGGCGTCGACGTGAACGCGTACAGGATCTCGGTGAGTCCGTGGGGCCCGGCATTGTTCAGGCCCTTGAGCCCCGCGGGCAGCACGGCCGAGAGGCCCGTGGCCACCAGGATCACGAGCTGGAAGACCAGCACGTACAGCATCACCATGCGGACCTCCCGGCTCTCGACCTTCTTGCCGAGATACTCGGGCGTGCGTCCGACCATGAGGCCCGCGATGAAGACCGTGAGCAGCACCATCATGAGCATGCCGTACAGCCCGGCACCCACGCCGCCGAAGATCAGCTCGCCCATCTGCATGTTGACCAGCGGGACCATCCCGCCGATCGGAGTGAACGAGTCGTGCATGCTGTTGACGCAGCCGCACGAGGCGTCCGTGGTGATGGTGGCGTACAGGGCCGAGTTCGCGATGCCGAATCGGACCTCCTTGCCCTCCATGTTGCCGCCCGGCTGGGTGGCCGAGGCGACGACGTCGATTCCTCGAGCCGCGTGAATCGGGTTGCCCCGGGCCTCGGCCCAATAGGCGGTGGTCGTGCCGGCGAGGAACATGATGTACATCACTGTCCACAGCGCCCACCCGTGCGCCTGCTTCTTCACCATATTGCCGAAGGTCCAGGTGAGTCCGGCCGAGATCACGAAGATCTCCAGCAGTTGCAGGAAGTTGGTGAGCGGGGTCGGGTTCTCGAAGCCGTGCGCCGAATTGGCGTTGAAGAAGCCGCCGCCGTTGGTGCCGACTTCCTTGATGGCCTCCTGGCTCGCGACCGGGCCCATGGCGATGGTCTGCTTGGCGCCCTCCAGCGTGTGGACGTCGATGTAGGGCAGGAAGTTCTGGATGGCGCCCTGCTGCACGTGGATCAGGGCGATGATGAGCGAAAGCGGGAGAAAGAGGTACAGCGTCCCGCGCACCAGATCGGCCCAGAAGTTCCCCAGACGGCCCGCCGAGCGGCGTGCGATGCCCCGCGCCAGCGCCACGGCCACGGCAACGCCGGCTGCGGCCGATACGAAATTGTGAAACGCGAGCTGGCTCATCTGGGAGAAGTACGACATGGTCGACTCGCCCGAATATGATTGCCAGTTCGTGTTGGTGGTGAACGAGGCCGCCGTTTCGAAGGCCTGCCGGTCGGCCACCGCCGGGAGGCCCTGTGGGTTGAACGGCAGAACGTGCTGCAGGCGCAGCACGAGATACGTGAGCAGCATGGAGACCGCGCTGAAGCTCAGCATCGCGGCCGTGTACTGGGTCCAGTGCTGATCTTCCTCGGGATCGACCCCCCCGAGCCGGTACAGGAATCGCTCGACCGGCCGCAGCCAGGTGAGGGAGCCCTCGTACACCTTGACCATGTACGCGCCGGTGGGCTTGGTGAGGGCGAGCAGCACCACCGAGTACAGGGCGATCTGCGCCCAGCCGTTGGCCGTCATCTCAGAACCTCTCCGGATGGAGCATCGTGTAGCACAGGTACACCAGGAGCCCTGCCGAGATGAGGCTGCCGATCCAGTTCTCCGCGCTCATGGCACCCGCTCCTCGCCATGCTCGGCATCATGCCCCAGGCCCTCACACGCCCTGACGTAGGCGAGCATGAGGGCGAAGAAGGCAATGGTGCCGACGATATAGACCACATCCATCATGCTCGTTCCTCCACGGTGGTCGGTCCCCCTGTGAACCGTGCCGGGAAGCTATGGATTGTGGCGTCAGGAGGTGGTCTTGATTGGCGTCTGCGGCATCAGGAAATCGTAAAGACACGGGGCGATACCCGTCACACCGCCTGATGCAGGTGGTGAGGCGGCAGGTGGTAATAGATTGAAGGACCTTCTCATCGGTCGGGAGCATGCGCGCAGCGATCTACACCGGGGCCGGCGGCCCCGAGGTCATCAGCATCGGCGAGGTCCCCAAGCCCGAGGTCCGCCCGGGGCACATCCGGGTCCGGGTCCACGCCGCCGGCCTCAACCGCGCCGACCTCATCCAGCGCCGCGGCCAGTACACGGCGCCCCCCGGTTGGCCGGCCGACATTCCCGGCATGGAGTACGCCGGCGAGGTGGAGGCGGTGCGAGGCGTCACCCGGTGGAAGGTGGGCGACCGGGTGATGGGGCTGGTGGGCGGCGGCGCGCAGGCGGAGCTGGTCGCGGTGCACCAGGACGAGGCGCTGGCGATTCCCGACCAGCTCTCCTACGCCGAGGCGGCGGCGATCCCCGAGGTGTTTCTGACGGCATACGACGCGCTCGCCACCAGGGGGCGCGTGGCTCCCGGCGAGCGGGTGTTGATCCACGCCGTGGGCAGCGGCGTCGGGACGGCGGCGGCACAGGTCGCCAAGCATCTCGGCGCCACGGTGCTCGGCACGTCGCGCAGCCCCGAGAAGCTGGCCCGCGCGCTGGTGTACGGCCTGGACCACGGCATCGACACCTCACGCGGGGCGTTCCGGGAGGCCGTCGGTGACCCGGTGGACGTGGTGCTCGACGTGCTCGGCGGCCCCGCCTTCGCCGACAACCTGGCGGTGCTGGCGCCGCGGGGCCGGCTCATTCTGCTGGGGTTTCTCGCAGGCGGTCGCTTCACCGGCGACCTGGGGCCCATCCTGCGGAAGCGGCTCGAGGTGATCGGCACGATGATGCGGACCCGCGGGCCGGGCGAGCGCGCGCCGCTGGTGCGCGAGTTCGCCGAGCGCATGCTGCCCCTGTTCGACCAGCGGATCGAGCACGCGGCGCCGCTTCGGCCGGTGCTCGAGCGCACCTACCCGATGACCGAGCTGGCCGAGGCGCACCGGGCGCTGGAGAGCAACGAGACGTTCGGGAAGGTGGTCGTTACCTGGTAAGGGTCTGACGACTGCAGGGCAGGAATGGCGCTCGCCGGCTGGTTCGTCCCAGACAAATTGACCATCCGCAGCTTCGTGTGCCCCGTTCGGCGAGCACTGCTGGTGCGAGCGTCGGTGGTCCGGTATATGCACCTCCCCTCCTCGACCGGCGCCCGACGTTCGGCGCCGGCGGCACATGCTCTTCGAGGAGGGCCATCATGTCTCGCACCCACCCGGCGGCGCTGATGACGTTGCTCGCGCTGACCGTGACCTCCCTGGCCGGGGCCCAGCAGGCCAGCAGCGACACCGCGCAACACGCCAAGCCGTCGCCCGGTCGCGACCAGCGACAGGACCAGCGCATCATCTCCACCGACAGCATCAAGCTGCATCATGACATCGCCCTGCGTGACTCGGTCCGCTCGGCGCTCGAGGCCGATCACGACCGGATCCACGCCGATCAGGGCCGGCTCGACTCGCTCAGGATGGCGCTGGCCAACGCACGCAAGGCTCAGCCCCGGGACACCGCGGCCATCGCCCGCGACCTCGCCGCCTTGAATCAGGCCAAGCAGGCGCTCGACCGCGATCTGGACCGCGACAAGCAGGAGCGGAGCCTCCTGGCGTCGATGAACCGCAAGGTCACCAAGGAGTCGGACGTGACGGCGGACGCGCGCCACGATCTGCACGCCGACCGCTCGGCGCTCGAGCATCCGTCGGCGAAGAGCCACCGCAAGTAGCCGTGGGCCGGCGCTCACCCAGGAGGTATCCGATGGTCCGATCCCGTTCCGCGGTCGTGACGGCGGTGCTGTTCTTCGGCATGACGTCGCTCGCGAGCGCTCAAGCAGTCAGCGACAGCACCACCAGCCTCGACCTCAACCCGGGAACGCCCGCCGCCGCCGCCGATACGTCGCTGGCGCGCGAGATCGCGATGGGCGACTCGATCCGCGCCATGCTGGCGCAGGACGACAGTCAGACCCAGGTTGACCAGGCGCAGCTCGATTCGCTCCAGGGCATGCTCAAGAACGACCGGAGCTCGACTCCGCGCGCCGCCGCGGTGTCGCGGGATCAGGCCGCCGTGGTCCAGACCCGGCACGCGATCCACCAGGATCTGGCGCGCGACAAGCACGCGCGGGCGCGGCTGACGTCGATCGAGAGGGAGATCAAGAAGGCGCAGGCGCCGGTCAAGAAGGCGCAGGCGTCGTCGCGTCCCGCCGCCAGCTCCCGCTGAGCGCCAGGCCGCTGCCGCGCACCACGCCGCGCGCGCCCCAGCGGCCGCGGATGCGGTCGATTGCGTCTTGCAACGCTGGGCCGCGGACGTCGGGGTTCGCCGCCGTGGACGTTTGGGCTGCATCAAGTTCCGGCGCATCCGTCGGCGGCCTTTCGGCCGCGGGCTGATCGCTCGCCGCTTCCACCTCCCACAAATCCAGCTGCGATTCGGCCGTCTCCAGCTCGTCGAGCGTGAGCGCCACCACCCGCACCGCGAGCCGGCGGGCGTTGGCCCACGTGAACGCGCGGCGCGCGGCGTCCCACAACTCGGCGTCGAGCGCCGCGGCATGGAGCGGCACGGCGCGCGCGGCGGCGGTGTGGTCGGCATAGGTGAGCGCGACCCGGAGCCGCCGCGCCACCAGCCCGTGCCGGCGGAGCCGGCGGCCGAGCCGCTCGCCGAGGAGGCGGAGCAGCGGGTGCAGCACGCCGAGGTCGTTGGTGTCGGTGGCGAGTGCGTGGGCCACATGGAACTCGGCCTGCCGCTCGGGCGGGAGCACCGGCCGCGGGTCGATGCCGCGCGCCTGCGCGCGCAGGATGCGGCCGGCGCCCCCGAAGACGGCGCAGAGCGCGCTCTCGGGAATGACCGCCACCTCGCCGATGAGATCGAGCTGGTAGTCGTCGAGCCGCCGGCGCAGGCGGGGATGCAGATCGGGAAGGACGTCGAGAGGATGGGGCGCGAGGAAGCCCGCCTCGTCCCCGCCCGGCACCTCGAGCAGCGGCTCGGGCTTGATGACGGTGGTGGCCGCCTGGCTCACCAGCTTGTTGGCGGCGACGCCGACCGACACCGCGAGCCGGAGCCGCTCGCGCACCTCGCGCTGTACCCGCGCGGCCACGTCCACCGCGGGGCCGAACAGTCGCCCGGTGCCGGTGAGGTCGAGGAAGGCGTGGCCGTAGCCCCGAGGCTCGATGACCGGCGCGTAGATCCGGAGCACCTCGTGCAGCGCCTGCGAGGCGCGCGCGTAGAGCCGCGGGTTGGGCGGGAGCAGCACCAGATCGGGGCAGCGCTTGAGCGCCTGCCGCACCGGCATGCCCCGCTCGATCCCCGCGAGCCGCGCCTCGACCGAGAGCGCGAGCACCGTGGCGCGGTCGGCGCCCGGTGGCGCCACCGCTACCGGTCGGCTCCGGAGCGCCGGCGCGACCAGGCCCTCCACGGCGGTACAGAAGGCGGGGGGATCGACGAACAGGACGGAGCGCATGGCGGCCTGGGGTGTCTGGTGGAGAGAAGTCGAGTCATCCTGAGCCCTGGCTACGCCCAGGGTAAACTCCGCGAAGGAGCCATGAGCAAGGGCATGGCTCCTTCGCCTCGCTCAGGATGACTCCCGGTCAGGCACGCTAGAGCAGCAGCGGCTGATCGTCCGCGGTGACGCCGTCGAGCTCCGCCGGCTGCCGGTGCGGCCGCTTGCGGCTCCAGCTCTCGTCGGGGGAGAAGCCATGCAGCCGGCGCAGCTCCTGAATCCGCTGCGTGAGTGCGCGCTGGTAGGCCGGGCTCACGCCCTCGCGGCGCGCGTAGTGCCGCGCGTAGCGCTCGGCGAGCTCGGGAAACTCACGGGCGAGCACGGGAAGGAAGCGGCGCCGCGCCGCGGGGCCGAGCCGGAGCGCCGACCCGACCACGTAGCGTGCGCCCGCCGCCTTCGCCGCGCCCATGAGCCGCCCGAGGCCGGCGCGGCTGTCGGTGATGCCGGGCAGGATGGGCGCCATGAGCAGCCCGGCGTACACCCCTGCTCCCGTGAGTCGCCGCAGGGCCCGGAGGCGCGCCGCGGGCACCGGCGACTTGAGCTCGAGCCGGCGCGCGAGGCGCCGGTCGAGCGTGGACAGCGACACGTTGACCGTCAGCTCGTGCCGCTGGCCCAGCTGCCGCAGCAGGTCGATGTCCCGTACCACCAGCGGCGACTTGGAGATGATCTCGATGGCGAGCCCGCGATATCGGAGCAACGCTTCCAGGATCCGGCGGGTGAGCCGAAAGCGGCGCTCGGCGGGCTGGTATGGGTCGGTGGC
>JBOHSB010000220.1:0-10559 GCA_050733015.1 Gemmatimonadales bacterium | reverse complement strand
GACGGATGGTTGTGCGACTCGATCTTGAAGGCCACCGCCCACCCGTCGGGCAGGCGCAGGACCCCCGCGTTCTCACCCGGGCCCTGGACCACCTGCGGCCCGGTGGTGGGGAACCGCTTGAGCACCGGCTTCGAGTGCTTGTAGGAGCAGTGCTCCGACCAGAGCGCGGAGAAGACGCCGAGCTCGGTGAGAGTCGGCGCGCGGCCCAGCAGCTCGAGGATGCGGCCGTACTCGAGGTCGTTGAGATTGTGCTCCCGCACCACCTCGGCCGTGACCGGGCGCTCGCCCGGAAAGGAATAGGCTTCCACGGCGCCCGCGGCGGCGGTTCCCGTCACCGCTGCTCCCAGTTCCGCACCCGCTTGAGGCTGCCGAGCGCGTCGGAGATCACGCGGGTGAGCAGCGCCGGGCGGTGCTCATGGGCCACGGCCTCGACCTCGCCGGCGTCGAGCCACATCCCGCCGCAGTGGGCGCAGGTCTCGATCTGGACGTCGTGGTAGGTGCTGCTGGTCAGGTTGTACCCGTCCTTGGGGCACTTCATGTAGTGGCTCTTCCGCTCGGCTTCCACCGCGGCGGCTTCGGCGGCCGCGCGCTGCTTCCGCAGCAGCTCGGCGTCCTGCTTGACGAAGTACTCGTCCTCGTTGCGGCTGGGCTTTTCGGTGGTCATCGGCTGGGCACGGTGAGCGTGGAAGCGCGCGGCCGCCAGGCCGCTAGGGACGTGAAGAACCCGAGGCCGTCCGGCGCGCCGAGCAGGCTCTCGGTCACCCGCTCGGGGTGCGGCATGATGCCCACTACCGTCCCCGCGGCGTTGGCGATGCCGGCGATGTGGTTGGCGGACCCGTTCGGGTTCGGCTGCAGCGGCGAGGCCTCACTCGCGGGCACGTAACGGAGCACCACTCGGCCTTCGGCCTCGAGCAGGCGGAGCGTGTCGTGGGTGGCCACGAACCGGCCGTCGCCGTGGGCCACCGGCAGGCGCAGTCGCGCGCCGACGGTATATGCGGAGGTGAACACGGTCTCGGTCCGTTCCACCGTGACGTCCACCGGCTTCGACACGAACGTGAGGCCCGCGTTTCGCATCAGGGCGCCGGGCAGCAGGTGCGCCTCGCAGAGGATCTGGAAGCCGTTGCAGATGCCGAGCACCGGGCCGCCGTCGGCCGCGTGGCGTTGCACGGCCTGCATGATCGGGCTGAACCGGGCGATGGCGCCCGAGCGCAGGTAGTCGCCGTAGCTGAAGCCGCCGGGGAGGATGACGATGTCCGCGCCCTGAAGACCGGTGTCCCGGTGCCACACGAAGTACGCGTTGGTGCCGGCCCCCTCCGCCGCGCGCAGCGAGTCCAGGTCGCAGTTGCTGCCGGGAAACCGGACCACCGCCACCTTGAGCATCAGGCGTCCTCCACCTGCAGCAGGTAATCCTCCGTGACCGGGTTGGCCAGCAGCTTGTCGCACATCTGGCGCACCCGGGCTTCCGCCTCGGTGCGGGACGGCGCGGCCACCTCGAGCTCGATGGCGCGGCCCACGCGAACTCCGGCCGCCTCGCCGAAGCCCAGGGCGGTGAGCGCGTGCTCCACCGCCTGGCCCTGGGGATCGAGCAGGCTCTCTCTCGGCATCACTCGGACGTGCACGCGGTAGCTCATCGGTCCTCTGGCTGCTGGCGCCGGTCGGCCCATTCGGCGCGCCGTTCCATGGGGGTGGGCGCCGGGGTCACCGGCTCGGGTGATTCGGCCGGTTCGGCGAGTTGATCGTCCAGGGTGATGGCCGGCTCCTGGCGTTCCATGAGTCCCAGCACGGTGGCCCGCACCACGCCGAAGGTGACGTAGAACAACCCCAATGGGAACAGAAAATACTCGGGTGCGAGCACCGCACCGAGGAAGATGGCGAGGTGCACGGCCAGCCCGAACAGCCCCTTGGCGCTGCGGAGCCCGATCGGCGGAAACTTGGGGTATTTCACATTGCTCACCATGAGCACGGCGAGCAGCAGCATCAGCACCACCAGCCCCTGGTGCTGCAGGTCGAGATACGCGATGCTGGCGCGGTACCAGTCGGTCTGGCTGAAGGGGTAGTACACCGCCAGCGTCATCCCCGCCGACGGCGAGGGCAGCCCGGTGAACCAGCCGGTCGACGGCTTGCCGGCGGCGGTCACGTTGAACCGGGCCAGGCGAAGCGCCACCGCCGTGACGTAAATGAACGACAGGATCCAGGCGAACCGTCCCGCGCTGGCGAAGTCGAGGAAGTAGATCAGCAGGGCGGGGGCGACGCCGAAGGAGATCACGTCCACCAGCGAGTCGAGCTCGGCGCCGAAGCGGGAGCCGGTGTTCGACAGCCGAGCCACCCGGCCGTCGAGCATGTCGAGGATGCCCGAGAACACGATGAACCAGCCCGCCCACCGGAAGTTGCCGTTGAAGGCGGACACGATCGCCCAGAACCCGAAGAACAGGTTGCCGAGCGTGAAGGCGCTGGGCATCACGACGACCACCTGGCGCATCGTCGGACGCCGGGTGCCCCCACTGCGGCGCGGGATCAGCTCCATTCGGCCACCACCGTTACCCCCACCCGCGTGGTGTCGCCCACGTGCACCAGCACGCGGGTGCCCAGCGGCAGGAACAGGTCCACTCGCGAGCCGAACCGGATCATGCCCAAGCGCTCGCCCTGGCGCACCGCCTGTCCCGGCTCATGATCGGTGACGATCCGGCGGGCCACCAGCCCCGCGATCTGGCGGATCAGCACTTTGCCCTTCGCGGTCGCGAGCCCGATCGAGGATTGCTCGTTCGAGAGGCTGGCCTTCTCGGCGCCGGCGTGCCCGAACTCGCCCGGATTGTAGTGCCGGTAGGCGACCGTGCCGTCGGTGGGATACCGGTTCACGTGACAGTCGAACACGTTCATGAAGATCGAGATCCGCTGCGCGCGGCCGTTGAAGAAGGCGGGCTCGTCCACGTCGGTCACGCCGACGACCTTGCCGTCGGCCGGGGCGACGATCAGCCGGTCGCCCCGGGACCAGGCCCGCTCGGGGTCGCGGAAGAAGGCGACGACCCAGACTGCCAACACGCCCCACACCGCCGCGGCCACCACCCACCCCGCCGACGTCCTCGCCAGCGCCAGGCCGATGAGCGCCAGCGCCACTGCCCATGCCCCTATGATGAACCAGCGTCCCTCGGGCGCCGTGCGGATCACGCCGTGTCCTCGAGCGCACGCCCCGTGATCAGGCGGAAGGCATCGAGGTAGCGGCGACTGGTGGCCTCAACCACCTCGGGGGGCAATGTTGGCGGCGGCGCTTCGCCGTTCCACCGCCCGGCGGTCCGGAGGCCGGCCAGGTAGTCGCGCAGCGGCTGCTTGTCGAAGCTGGGCTGGCTCCGGCCCGGCGCGTACCGGTCGGCCGGCCAGAAGCGCGAGCTGTCCGGCGTCATGACCTCGTCGATGAGCAGCAGCGCGCCGTCGGCCGCGGTGCCGAACTCGAATTTGGTGTCGGCGATGATGATGCCGCGCGATGCGGCGTGATCGCGCCCGGCACCGTACACCGCGAAGCTCGCGTCGCGCAGCCGGGTGGTCAGCTCGCGACCCATGACTTCGGCCATCCGGGCGATGGTCACATTCTCGTCGTGGCCGCTCTCGGCCTTGGTGGCGGGCGAGAACAGCGGAGGGTCGAGCGGCGCGCTCTCCTTGAGGCCCCCGGGCAGCGGCTCTCCGGCCAGCGTCCCATGGTCACGGTACTCCGCCCAGGCGGATCCGGAGAGGTAGCCCCGCACCACGCACTCGAAGGGCACGGGCGCCGTGCGGCGCACCAGCATCGCCCGGCCGGCGATCTCGGCCTCGCGCCCGGCAAGCGCAGGCACCCGGCCCACGATGTCGGCGGTCCGCGCCGTGACGTAGTGCGAGGGGACCACGCCCGCGAGGCGCTCGAACCAGAACGCGCTGATCTGCGTGAGCACGGCGCCCTTCCGCGGGATCGGCTCCCGCATCACGATGTCGAACGCGCTCACCCGGTCGCTCGCGACCAGCAGCAGGTGGCCCGCGTCCACCTCGTACACCTCGCGCACCTTGCCGCGGCGGAGCAGCGGCAAGGGCAGGCGGCTCTCGGTGATCACCGTCATACGCGAACCTCGGCGCCGCCGGCCTCGGCGGCCAGCGGACGGGCCCGCTCGATCAGCGGGTGCAGGTATTCCTCCAGGAACTCGCCCACCTGGCGGCCGGCGCGGCCGGTGTAGCTCGCCGGCTCGAGCTCGGCCCGGAGCGAGGCGGCCGGCACGCCTCGGAACGCAGGATCGAGGGCCAGGCGGTCGAGCAGGTTGTTCGTGCCGCCCCGACTCACCGCGTCGGCCACCTGCAGGCTGTGCTGGCGGATGACCTCGTGCAGCGCCTGCCGATCACCGCCGGCCGCCACGCCGAGCATGAGCCAGCGCTCGGTGGCCATGAAGGGCATCTGGTCCGCCACATGACGCCGGATCACGTCCTCCCGCACCTCGAGGCCGGCCGCGATGTTGGTCGCGAGCACTAGGATGGCGTCGGCGCCGAGAAACGCCTCCGGCAGCGTGAGGCGCCGGTTGGCGCTGTCGTCCAGCGTGCGCTCGAGCCACTGGCTCGCGGCGGTGTGCGCCCCGTTCGCCTGGAGCGAGATCACGAACCGCGCGAGGCCCGCGATCCGCTCGGCGCGCATCGGATTGCGCTTGTAGGCCATCGCGCTCGACCCGATCTGCTCCGACTCGAACGGCTCGAGCAGCTCGCCCTCGTGCTGCAGCAGCCGGAGATCGCCCGCCATCTTGGCGGCGGACTGGGCCACGCCGCTCAGCGCGTCGAGCACCATGCTGTCGGCCTTCCGCGGGTAGGTCTGCCCGGTGACGGCATACTGCTCCCCGAAGCCCAGCTTGGCAGTCACCCGCCGCTCGAGCTCGCGGACCTTGCCGTGGTCCCCGCCGAACAGCTCGAGGAAGGAGGCCTGGGTGCCGGTCGTCCCCTGGCAGCCGCGGAATCGAAGTGTGTCGAGCCGGTGGGCAATTTCCTCGACGTCGAGCGCGAAGTCCTGCATCCAGAGCGTGGCGCGCTTGCCGACCGTAGTGAGCTGGGCCGGCTGGAAGTGGGTGTACGCCAGGCACGGCATGTTGGCGGTGCGGCTGGCGAAACCTTCGAGCGCGGACAGCACGGCGATCAGCCGGCCGAGCAGCAGGCGCAGCCCGTCGCGCATCACGATCAGGTCGGCGTTGTCGGTGACGAACGCGCTGGTCGCGCCGAGGTGCAGGAACGGCCGGGCGGCGGGCGCCTGGTCGCCGAATGCGTGCACGTGGGCCATGACGTCGTGCCGGAAGCGCCGCTCGTAGCGGGCGGCCGCCGTGAGGTCGGCGTCGTCCAGGTGCGCCCGCATCTGCGCCAGCGCCTCGTCGGGGATCGGGAGGTCCAGCTCGCGCTCCGCCTCCGCCAGCGCGAGCCACAGCCGTCGCCACAGGCCGATCCGGTGCGGCTCGCCCCAGAGGAGCTGCATCGCGGGCGACGCGTAGCGGGTACCGAGCGGCGAGCGCCAGCGGTCGTCGGTCATCGGAAGACGAGATCGGTGAAGGTGATGTCGCCGTCGCGCTCGAGGTACACGCGGATGACTTCGCCCGAGCGCACGTTGAGCAGGTTCTCGACCTGCGAGGCGCTGCGCACCGCGCTCCGGTTGATGCCGACGATCACGTCGCCCTCATGGAGGCCCGTGGCGCGACTCACCTGCGGCGAGATGCGAAAGATCAGGGCGCCCTGGTCACTCCGGATGCCCCGCTCGGCCTGAATCTGGGGCGTCACGTTGACCAGCTGCAGGTCCTGCAGCACGGTGACCTTCTCGGCGGTCACGGTCGGCAGGTCGCCGGTCACGATGCGGCGGCGGACGGTGCCCCCGCCACTCCGCACGCTCAAGTCCACCTGGTCGCCCACGTGCAGGTCGAGCTTCACGGCCTCCCAGTCGAGATAGTTGCGGAGCCGCCGGCCGTTGGCCTCGACCAGCACATCGCCTTGCTGGAGCCCGGCGCGGGCCGCGGGTCCTTCCGCCGTCACCGAGGTGACAACCACGCCGCCGGCGCTCTTCCAGTTGCGCATCGCCGCGGCGCCCTCCACGTCGAGCCCGACCCAGGCCCGCCGCACCGAGCCGTTCCTGATGATCTCGTCGGCCACGCGTACCGCCCGCTCGATCGGGATCGCGAACCCGAGACCGACCGACCCCCCGCTGTTGCTGAAGATGCTCGAGTTGACGCCGACCACCTCGCCCAGCGCGTTGGTGAGCGGGCCACCGGAGTTGCCCGGATTGATAGCCGCGTCGGTCTGGATCATGTCGAGGTAGAGGCCCGTCTGGTCGCCGGTGGGCAGGATGTTGCGGGACGTGGCGCTCACTACCCCCACCGTGACGGTCGGCTCCGCGTTTCCCAGGAGGTACGCGTAGGGATTGCCCATGGCCACCACCCACTCGCCGATCATGAGGTCGGTGCTGCGGCCGGTCGCCACCGTGGGCAGGCTCTGCCGCTCCACCTTGACCACGGCGATGTCCGTGAGCGGATCCTCACCCAGCACCTTGGCGGGCAGGTCGGTGCCGTCCGGGAGCGTGACGACCACCCTGGTGGCGTTCACCACCACGTGCTGGTTGGTGACGATGATGCCGTTGGGCCGGATGACGAACCCGGTCCCGTAGCCCTGGACGATGCGCGCGCCCTCGGGGACGAAGAAGAAGTCCCACGGCGAGCGCGGCGGGGCCTCGCGGGTGGACGTGACGTTGATCGAGACCACCGCGCCCGAGGCGCGCTCCACCGCGGCCACCAGCGCCGTGCGCCGGGTCGAGCTGGTCTGCGCGTCCGCCGCGGCGCGCGTGGCCACCTGGGCCGCGGCGGTGCTGACCGACACGCGGTCGGGTCCGGCGGAGACGCCTCGCTCCCGGCACCCCGCGACGAGCAGCAGCAGGACGAGCGTGCGCCTAGGCATCGGGCACCATCGCGGCAGCCTCGCGGTCGAGGTAGAGCTTCGCCGGATAGGCCGCGCGCACGAAGTAGAGGCCCTGGGGCGGAGCCGGCGGGCTGGTGCGCTGGTTGTCGCCCAGGTCGAGCAGCAGCTCGATGTCGGACAGCGGACGCCGCGCCAGGCCGATGTCCACCATGGTGCCCACCAGCAAGCGGACCATGTGATGGAGGAAGCGATCGGCCTCCACGTGGAAGCTCAGGCCGCGGCCGCCGGACCGCTCGCTCCACTCCGCCATGGCGATACGGCAGCGGTGGTGCCGCCGTGGTTGTCCGCTGGCCGCGAACGCCTGGAAGTCATGCTCGCCGTGGAACAGGGTGGCACCGGCCCGAAGCACGCTCACATCGAGCGGCCGCCCCAGGGCCCACTCGAAGGGCCGCCGAAACGGCGACGCGGCGGCGTCGTCGGTGCCGATATCGTAGCGGTAGCGTCGGGTGAGGGCGCTCTTGCGGGCGTGAAACCCCGGCTGCATCGGCTCGACCGCGGCGGTCCAGCAATCGCGGGGCAACAGGGCGTTGAGCGCGCGCCGGAGGTCGGCGGAGGTCCACTGATCGGGAGCGGGAAAGCTGACGCCGAGCCCTTCCGCGTGTACCCCGGCGTCGGTCCGGCCCGCCGCGTGGGCGGCCGTTCGGGCGCCGAACAGCCGTTCCAGCACGCGCTCGAACTCGGCTTGGACCGAACGGCCGGCCGGTTGGCGCTGCCACCCGACAAACCCGGTGCCGTCGAAGTGCAGCGTGGCGAGGAAGGTCCGGCTCATCGGGCCGAAATCTAGCGGAGAACGACCCCCCGAGCAAGGCGCGCAACTGCTTGTCGTGATTGACAAAAGACCGCTTCCACGCGTACACTTTTCGACACTTCCAGGCAGGCACCACGACGCTCCGACCGCGACCGCCCGTGACCCAGGACGCTCCGCTCCGCGACGCCATCCAGTTGCTGTCCCAAGGCCTCGCGCTGACGGCCGAGGCCACCGGCGCGGCGTTCGACGTGGTCATGCGGGGCGACGCCACGCCGGTCCAGACCGCGGCGCTCCTCATGGGCCTCCGCGCCAAGGGGGAGACGGCCGACGAGCTGGCCGGGGCAGCCCAAGCGATGCGGCGTGCGATGGTGCGGCTGGACGCCGCCCAGGACGATGGGCTGGTGGATACCTGCGGGACCGGCGGCGGACGGGTGGGGACGCTCAACATCTCGACCGCCGCCGCCTTCATCGTGGCGGGCGCCGGCGTCCCGGTTGCCAAGCACGGCAACCGAAGCTACACCTCGCGCTCCGGCTCGGCCGACGTAGTGGAGGCGCTCGGGGTGGACATCGGTCTGGCGCCGGCCCGCGCTGGCGCCGTGCTGCGCGAGGCGGGACTGGTCTTCCTGTTCGCCCCGGCCTACCACCCGGCCATGCGCCACGTGGGGCCGGTGCGGAAGGAGCTCGGCGTGGCCACGATCATGAACCTGATCGGGCCGCTGGCCAATCCGGCGGGCGTGCGCCGCCAGGTGATCGGCGTGGCGGCGGAGGATCGCGCCCCGCTGGTGGCCGCCGCGCTCGCGCGGCTGGGCGCGGCGCACGCCCTCGTGGTGTACGCCGCGGTGGGGATGGACGAGGTGAGCCCGTCCGGGACGACACACGTCTGGGAAGTCCGAGACGGCAGCGTGGCGCGGTGGGACGTGGCGCCACGCGCGCTCGGTCTCGAGTGCGACGACCTCGACGACCTCGCGGGCGGTGAGCCGGAGGAGAACGCGCGCCGGATCGAGCGGCTGCTCGACGGCCATGGCGCGACGGCCGAGCGCTGCGCCGTGCTGCTCAACGCGGCGGCCGCGCTTTACGTGGCGGGACGGGGCTGGACCCTGGAGGAGGCGGCCGATCGGGCGCGCACGTCGCTCGAGGGTGGGGCCGCGAAACAGGCGCTCACCGTGCTCCGGACGGCGGCGCCGGCGGCGGACTCGCGGGTGGCGGCTCCAAAGTCGTAGGGCTCGACCGAGACCCGAGCCCTAGTACTTGCGGATGACCCCCACCACGACGCCCTGGATGAGGACGTCCCGCTCCTGGAAGCGCATCGGCTGCATGGTAGCGTTGGCCGGCTGCAGCCGGATCCAACCGCCGGCCTCGCGATAGAACTTCTTGACGGTGGCCTCGCTGCCGTTGACGAGCGCGATGACCATCTCGCCGTTCTCGGCGCTCTGCTTGCCATGCACGACGACCACGTCGCCGTCCATGATGTGCTCGTCGATCATGGAGGTGCCTTGCACCCGGAGCGCGTAGTTGGGCCCACGCCGGGGCAGCATCTGGTCGGGGACGGCGATGGTCTCCTGGTGCATCAGCGATTCGATCGGCGTGCCCGCCGCCACCTTGCCGAGCAACGGCACCTCGGTGGCGGCCGAGGTGCCGCGCGGCGGGAGCACCTCGATGGAGCGGCTCTCGTTGTAGGAGCGGCGGATGTAGCCCTTCCGCTCGAGGTTCGTCAGGTGCTCGTGTACCGTGGCGAGCGACTGGAAGCCGAACCGCTCCGCGATTTCCTCGAAGCTCGGCGCGTAGCCCTGCTCGAGAATGTGAGTCTGCAGGTAGGTCAGGATTTCGCTCTGTCGCTTGGTCAGGGGCACACATTCCTCCTCGTCCGCGGTGCGACCGAATAGAGCCCGAACAACAATACCCGAAGACCGGCCGAAGGACAAGATGCCCGTCACCCTCGACCAGATCCTGAGCTCCACCCGCGACGGGCTGCCCGCGCTCCACGCCCGCCGCGCCGCGGTGGAACGCGAGGCGGCGGACGCGCCGCGGGCGCCCTCGTTCGCCGCGGCGCTGCGCCGGACGACGGTGGCCGTGATCGCCGAGGTGAAACGCCGCTCTCCATCCGCCGGCTCGATTCGCGAGGACCTCGATCCTGCGGACCGGGCGGAACGCTACGCGCGGCACGGCGCCGCCGCCATTTCGGTCCTCACTGACGCTCCGTTCTTCGGCGGGTCGCTGGCGGACCTCCGCGCGGCCGCCGCCCGGGCACGGGTGCCCCTGCTCCGGAAGGATTTCATCCTGGATGAGCTCCAGATCCTCGAGGCGCGTGCCGCCGGCGCCGCGGCCGTGCTGCTCATCGTGCGCGCGCTGCCGCCCGCCCGCCTCAACGCACTCCTCGCGGCGACGGCGGACGCCGGGCTCGACGCGCTGGTGGAGGTGCATACCCGGCCGGAGGTCGCGCGCGCCCTCGACGCCGGCGCCGGCATTCTGGGCGTCAACAGCCGGGACCTCGACACCTTTCGGATCGACACCGCGGCCGCCTGGTCCATCCTCGGGTCGGTCCCGGCGTCCGTCGTCGCGGTCGCGGAAAGCGGCATGGCGAGTGCCGAGGACGTCGAGGTCGCCGCCGCGGCCGGCGCGGACGCGGTGGTGATCGGCACCGCGCTCTCGGCCGCCGCCGATCCGGGGAGACTCCTCGAGCGGCTCGGCGGGATCGCGCGCCATGCCCGATAGCCCGCCGCGGGTGAAGATCTGCGGGCTCACGCGGCCGGGCGACGCGGCGGTCGCGGTCGCGGCCGGGGCGGCGTACCTCGGCGTGGTGTTCGCGGGCGGCCCGCGGGCGGTCACCGCCGCAGGCGCCGCCGCCGTGCGCGCGGCCGCGGGC
>JBOHSB010000219.1:0-8553 GCA_050733015.1 Gemmatimonadales bacterium | reverse complement strand
GGGTAGTGTTCGATCGAGCGGGTTACCGTTACCATGGTCGCGTGCAGGCCGTCGCCGACGGCGCGCGCGAGGGCGGATTGGAGTTCTAAATGGCAGACGAGACAACCACGACTCCGGCGAGTGAGGCCACCGAGCACCCACCGGCGCCACCCGGTGAACGGCCGGCCGGCGCCGAGCGTCCCCGCGGACGCGGGGGGCGCGGCGGTGGCGAGCGTGGCGGCCGGGGTGGTCCACGGCGCGATCGTGGCGACCGCGACCATGCCAGCGATCACGTCGAGAACGTCATCGCCATCAACCGCGTTGCCAAGGTGGTGAAGGGCGGCCGGCGGTTCTCGTTCAACGCCCTGGTGGCGGTGGGCGATGGCAAGTCGAAGGTCGGCATCGCCACCGGCAAGGCCAACGAAGTCTCCGAGGCGGTGCGCAAGGCGGTCGAGGCCGCCAAGCGCAACATGGTGGAGCTGCCCAAGACCGGCTCCACCATTCCCCACGAGATCGTGGGTGAGCACGGCGCCGGACGGGTGCTCCTCAAGCCCGCCGCCACCGGTACCGGCGTCATTGCCGGCGGCCCGGTGCGCGCGGTGCTCGAGTGCGCCGGCATCACCGACATTCTCACCAAGAGCCTGGGCTCCTCCAACGCGCACAACATGGTGCGCGCCACGATGGACGGCCTGGGCCAGCTGGTGAGCGCCCGGCAGATCGCGCGCGAGCGCGGGGTCGAGCTGGACCAGATTCCGTACAAGCCCCGGCAGGAGGGCTGACATGGGCCGCAATCCCGTGGTGGGCCGCCAGGGCCCCGAGTATCATGCCGCGGCGGTGCCGAACGAGCAGCAGGCCGGCACGATCGCGGTGACGCAGATCCGGTCGGAGATCGGGCACCCGGAGACGATGCGCCGCACGCTGCGCGCGCTCGGCCTCCGGCACCATCAGCAGACCGTGACGCTCAAGAACACGGCCTCCGCCCGGGGCATGATCTACAAGGTGCGGCACCTCGTCGAGGTGTCGCCCGCTGAGGAGAAGTGATGGCCGACAAGACAATCACCCTGTCCACCCTCGCCCCCGCGCCGGGCTCGCACCAGGCGCGTAAGCGGGTCGGCCGCGGCCCCGGATCGGGCCTGGGCAAGACCTCGGGCAAGGGGCACAAGGGCCACAAGGCGCGCACGGGCGGCGGCACCAACCCGGGCTTCGAGGGCGGCCAGATGCCGATGTACCGGCGGCTGCCCAAGCGCGGGTTCACCAACCCGTTCCGCGTCGAGAACCAGGCGGTCAACCTGGCGCAGCTCAAGAAGGTGAGCGCGACCGAGGTGAGCCCCGAGACGCTGTACTCGGCCGGTCTGGTCGGGAAGCCGGACGCCCCCATCAAGCTGCTGGGCACCGGCGACGCCGACCGGGCCTATACCGTTCGAGGCGTGTCCCTATCCGCGTCGGCGCGCGCGAAGATCGAGGCGGCCGGCGGCAAGATCGAGGGGTAAGTGACCACACCCCGCGTCCCCGGCCTGGCCATCGACGAGGAGCTCAAGCGCAAGCTGCTGTTCACGCTGCTCGCGCTGGTCATCTACCGGGTCGGCGCCCACATCGCCGCCCCGGGGGTGAACGTCACCGCGCTGGCCGACTTCATCCGGAACTCCGCCGCCGCCGGGTTCTTCGGATTGTACGACGCTCTGGGCGGCGGCCTGTCCCGGGCCACGGTGTTCGCGCTCGGGATCATGCCCTACATCTCCGCGTCCATCATCTTCCAGCTGGCCGGCGGTGTCGCCCCGGCGATCAGCAAGATGCAGAAGGACGAGGAGGGCAAGAAGAAGATCACCCAGTGGACGCGGTACCTCACCGTGTTCATCTCGCTGTCGCAGGCCTACACGTTCGCATTGTTCACCGAGTCGATCCCCGGCGCCATCGACCAGCCGGGACTGGCGTCGCGCCTGATCATGGTGGTGACGCTCACGACGGGCGCCATCTTCGTCATGTGGCTGGGCGAGCAGATCACCGAGCGCGGCATCGGGAACGGGATGAGCCTGCTCATCACCTTCTCGATCCTCGAGCGGCTGTGGCCGGCGGCGATCCACCTGGTGCAGTACATCAAGAGCGGAGTGGTGAGCGGCCCGGGCGTCGTCCTGTTCCTGGTCATCCTGGTCGCGGTCATCGCGGCTGTGGTGGCCATGACGATCGCGGCTCGGCGCATCCCCATCCAGATCCCGCGCAAGGTGATGGGCCGCGGGCGCATCCGCGAAGGACAGAAGACCTTCATCCCGATCCGGCTGATCACCGCCGGCGTGATGCCGATCATCTTCGCGCAGACGATCATCATCGTCCCCGGCACCATCGCCAGCTTCACCAAGAACCCGGTCCTGACCGACATCGCCAGCTTCTTCCAGCCCGGCGACCTGCCGTACGACCTGACGTTCGCGGTGCTGATCCTGCTGTTCAGCTACTTCTACACGTCTATCATCTTCAACTCGGTGGACCTGGCGGAGAACCTGAAGAAGCAAGGCGGATTCATCCCGGGCGTGAAGCCGGGGGCCAGCACGGCCGACTATATCGACGGCGTGCTGGCGCGGATCACGCTGCCAGGCGGGCTCTTCCTGGCTGGCATCGCTCTGCTGCCGATCCTGGTCTCCAAGAGCCTCGGCATCCCCAACCAGGGCTTCGGTGGCACCTCGGTGCTCATCGTGGTCGGCGTGCTGCTGGACACGATCGCGCAGATCGAGCAGCACCGTACCCTGCGGAAGTACGACGGGTTCATGAAGACCGGGCGGGTCAAGTTCCGGGGGCGGCAGCAGCGGTACATGTGACGGCAGGGTCATAGGTGGCAGGTCGTCGGGACGAGGGGGCCCGGGCTTCGCACAAGCACACAGTGCTGCGGCCGGGCCCCCTCGTCCCGACGACCTGCCACGTCCCGGCTCCCTGACGCGCTCACTCACGACGACTGACGAGCTCGCAATGGACATCCTCCTCATGGGCCCGCCCGGCGCGGGCAAGGGCACGCAGGGCGCCCTGCTCGCCCAGGCGCTCGGGCTGCCCAAGTTCGCCACCGGCGACCTGCTGCGCGACGCCGTCAAGCGCGGTACGCCGCTCGGCCTTCAAGCCAAGGCCGTGATGGAGGCCGGGCACCTGGTCAGCGACGACATCATCCTTGGGGTGGTGCGGGAGGAGTTGGCCAAGCCGGAGGCCCGGCAGGGCGTCATCTTCGACGGCGTCGTGCGCACCATCCCGCAGGCCGAGGGGATGGAGCGGATTCTGAAGGAGAAGGGCAGGAAGCTGGATGCCGTGCTGTTCTTCGACGTGACCGACGAGGAGATCCTGTCGCGGCTCGACCGCCGCCGGTCGGTGGAGCACCGCGCGGACGACGACCCGGCGGCCGTCGCGACCCGCCTCAAGGCCTATCGCGAGCAAACCGCGCCGCTGCTCGCCTGGTACGATGCGCGCCAGCCGGTGCGCCGGATTCCCGCCGTGGGGACGGTCGACGAGATCGCCGGTCGGGTGCGTGGAGTCCTTGGGGGCTGACATGATCACCCTCAAGTCTCCTCGCGAGATCGAGGTGATGGCCCGCGCCGGTCGGATCGTCGCCGGCACGCTGGCGCTCATGGGCGAGATCCTCCGCCCGGGCATGTCCACCGAGGACCTCGATGCGGCGGCGGAGGCCTTCATCCGGAGCCACGAGGGCGCCACGCCGTCGTTCAAGGGCCTGTACGGATTCCCCAAGACCCTCTGCACGTCCATCGATACCGAGATCGTGCACGGCATCCCGTCCACCAAGCGGGTGCTGGCGGAGGGGAGCATCGTGAGCGTGGACGTCGGGGTCCACCTGGAGGGGCTGCACGCCGATTCCGCGACCACGCTCGCCGTGGGCCGGATCAGCCCCGCGGCGGAGCGGCTGCTCGCGGTGACGCGTGAGTCCCTGTCGGCGGGGATCGCCCAGGCGCGGGTGGGCAACCA
Organism: Gemmatimonadales bacterium; assembly: GCA_050733015.1. GTDB lineage: Bacteria > Gemmatimonadota > Gemmatimonadetes > Gemmatimonadales > GWC2-71-9 > CAVVWJ01. The sequence continues at coordinate 4,623 of JBOHSB010000219.1, read as the reverse complement.
CGTGGGCGATATCGGGCATGCGGTGCAGCAGGTGGCGGAAGGGGCGGGGTTCGGGGTGGTGCGCGAGCTCGTGGGTCACGGGATCGGCACCCGGTTCCATGAGGAGCCTCAGGTCCCCAACTACGGCAGCCCCAAGCGCGGACCGCGCCTGCTCGAGGGCATGACCCTGGCGATCGAGCCCATGATCACGATCGGGGATCCGGGCACGCGCACGCTGGGCGACAAGTGGACCGTGGTCACCGCCGACGGGAGCCTCTCGGCGCACTTCGAGCACACGGTCGCGATCACCGCCGACGGGCCGCGGATCCTGACCGCGGCCTGAGAGGCGCGCCGCCGGGACAGGCAACCGTGCCCCGCCAGCTCAGGGGACTCGCGCTTCGAGCAGGTGCCGCACCCGCCGCTCCGCATCCTCCACCCGCTCCAGCAACGCCTTCGCGGCGCTCAGGCGCTCCCGGTCCGCGATCCCGCTTCCGACCTCCACCAGGTTGCTTCGAACCGACCAGTACGCGCTGCGGGCCGCGCCGAGGGCCAGGAACGCCGCGGTTGCCGCGTCGCCGACGGCCGTGGACAGGCCCTGATCGGCGATCTCGAGCGCGAGGTCGGCCACCTGGGCCAGGTGAGCGAGCAGCTCGAGCTGGACGGCCGCGCCGGCGGCCAGGGCATCGGCCTTGGCGCGGGCGCGCCGGTCGCGCTCATCGGACGTCGTGGCAGGCAGGGCCAGCGCGCGGGTGAAGCCGTCGAAGGCCCTGGTATCCCTGGCCGCGAGGATGAGCATCCCGTCGCGCAGGTGGACCGCCTTGCTCGCGGCATGCGCCGCCAGCGCGTGAACGGCCGCATATTTCTCGCGACTCTCGGTGAGACCGGCCACCATCTGCACCAGCGCGGCGCCCAGCGCACCGGCGATGGCGGCCGCCGCCCCGCCACCGGGCGCGGGCATCGGGGCCGAGATGGCGTCGAGCCAGTGCTTCAATGGGGCTTCGGGATCTGGGAGCGGCATGGGAATCGGGGCCCGGAATGAATCGTGTCTCCCTGCACCACGAAGGCAGGAAGGACACGAAGGACACGAAGGAAACCAAGGGAAACAAGACCGCCGCCGTCAGGCGTTCACCACTCCAAGCAGCCACGCGTGGATCGCCGGGTTGCCCGCCACCACCGCGCCATGCTCCGCGCCGATCGCCCGGCCGGCGAAATCCGTCACCACGCCGCCCGCCTCCCGGACCAGCAGCACCCCGGCTGCGATGTCCCAGGCGGACAGGCGCTGCTCCCAGAACCCGTCGAACCGGCCGGCGGCCACGTCGGCCAAGTCGAGCGCGGCCGACCCGGGCCGGCGGATGCCGCTGGTTTCAGCCGCCACCCGCGCGAACTGGGACAGGTACTCGCCCAGCGACGAGGTATCCTTGAACGGAAACCCCGTGCCGATGAGCGCGAACGCGGGCGCCGCGATCGAGGAAACCGAAAGTCGCCGGTCCCCCTGCCAGGCGCCCGATCCCCTCGCCGCCGAGTAGCATTCCTGGCGGGGCACGTGCAGCACCACCGCCGCCTGCAGCTCGCCATCCACGGCGGCCGCGACCGATACTGCATAGCTCGGAAAACCGTGCAAGAAGTTGGTGGTGCCGTCGAGCGGGTCCACGATCCACACCAGCCCGTCCCGCACCATATCCGGGCTCAGCTCCTCGCCCACGATGCGGCTCCCCGGCTCTGCCGCCAGGAGGACGTCGGCGATGAGCCGCTCGGCCGTGCGATCCACCTCGGTCACGAAGTCGCGCCCGCCCTTGGCGGTCCAGCCGGTCGGATCGGCTGGCCGCTCGACTCCGCGGAGGTACCTGCCGGCCCGATCGGCGGCGAGCTTGGCCAGGTGCAGTAAGTCCAACGCCGACACTATCTTGCGGCTCTCAGGCGAACCGGGTAAGTTGGGCACATGCCACGCATCTTCTCGGGGATTCAGCCGTCCGGTGAGCTCCACATCGGCAACTGGCTTGGCGCGGTGCAGAACTGGGTGACCCTGCAGCAGAGCTACGACTGCATCTATTGCGTGGTAGATCTGCACGCGATCACCGGCCAGTACGATCAGGCCACGCTCAGCCAGCGAACCCGCGACATGGCCATCGGATTGCTCGCCTCGGGCATCGATCCCGGCCGGGCGGTCCTGTTCGTGCAGTCGCACGTGCCCCAGCACTCGGAGCTCCAGTGGCTGCTCAATACGATCACGCCGATCGGCGAGCTCGAGCGCATGACGCAGTTCAAAGATAAGGCGCAGCGGTTCGAAAGTGTCCCGGCCGGCCTGCTCAACTATCCGGTGCTGATGGCGGCCGACATCCTGCTCTACCGGGCCGACCTCGTGCCCGTCGGGGAGGACCAGACCCAGCACCTGGAGCTGACCCGCGAGATCGCCCGCAAGTGGAACGCCGAGTTCGGGTGCGGCGAGGATTGGTTTCCCGAGCCCAAGCCGCTGCTCACCGAGGCCAAGCGGATCATGGGCCTGGACGGCCAGGCGAAGATGTCCAAGAGCCTGGGAAACACCATCGGCTTGCTGGACACGCCCGAGGAGATCTGGCAGAAGCTGCGGCCGGCCAAGACCGATCCGGCGCGGGTCACCAAGAAGGATCCGGGTACGCCCGAGATCTGCAACCTCTACCACCTGCACCAATATTTCTCTCTGCCCGAGACGGTGGAGCTGGTGGCCGAGAACTGCCGCGGGGCGCGCTGGGGGTGCCTCGATTGCAAGCGGGTGTTGGCCGACAACATGATCGCTACGCTCGCGCCCATCCGTGCCCGCGCGCTGGAGCTGCAGGCCAAGCCCGCCCGGGTCGACCAGATCCTGGGCGACGGTGCGGCCACGGCCCGGCGCCTGGCCGGCGAGACCATGCGCGAGGTGCGCGCCCGGATGGGCTTACTCCAGGTGTACACGTGAGGCCCGCTCACCGCTCACCCAACTGACCGAGTGCCCATGGAAAAGATCATCAAGGCAGCCGTCGAACGCGGAGCCTCCGACCTCCACATCAAGGCCGGAGATGTCTTCCGCGCCCGCATCAACGGCAGGCTCGTGGCCCTCACCAAGCAGCGGCTGACGCCCGACCAGACGCGGGCCATTGCGCTCAAGCTCATCAGCAGCGACGAGGACCGGGCCAAGATCGATCGGCTGAGGGATTTCGACTGCTCGTGGGGCATGCCGGGCGTCGGCCGGTTCCGGGTCAACGTGCTGCGCCAGCGCTCGTCCTTCATGATCGTCATGCGGGTGATCCCATTCACGGTGCCGACCATCGAGTCGCTACGCCTGCCCGCGGTGCTGGCGCAGATCGCCGAGTCCGAGCGCGGCCTGGTGCTCGTGACCGGCGTGAGCGGCAGCGGCAAGAGCTCGACGGTGGCCGCCATGGTACACCACATCAACCGCACCCAGCACAAGCACGTGGTCACCATCGAGAACCCGATCGAGTTCCTCCATCGCGACCTGAGCTGTTCGATCACCCAGCGCGAGGTCGGCGTGGACACCGACAACCTCACGATCGGCCTGCGGGCGGCGCTGCGGCAGGACCCCGACGTCGTCGTGCTCGGCGAGATCGCGGATTCCGATACCATCGACACCGCCATCAAGGCGGCCGAGACCGGCCATCTGGTGATCGCCACCATGCCGACGCCCGGCGTGAGCGCGACCATCGACCGCATCCTCACCACGCTGCCGCGCGAGGAGCGCGAGATCGGGCGCATGCGGCTGTCCGAAGCCCTCCGGGCGATCATCTCGCAACAGCTCCTGCCCCAGAAGGACGACAAGGGGCGGGTGGCCGCGGTCGAGGTCCTGATCGCGACGGCCGGCGTGCGTGACGCGCTCAAGGATGCCGCCAAGAGCGGCGATCTTCGCAAGCAGATGACCGACGGCCGCAAGCAGCTCGGCACCCAGACGTTCGACCAGCACGTGGCCGACCTGGTCGAGGCCGGGCTCATCACCCAGGAGACCGGCAAGGCGGCACTCTCGATGGGCGCGCCACCCACGGCAGCCCCAAAGAAGGGCGGCAAGCAGGCCGCCTCGGCCTGATTGCTCCGCGTGCGCTCCCTGCCGGAGACCATGCAGCGCGTGCTGGCCGCCCCGCGAGAGGCCGGCACGCCTGGCGCCGACGCGGCGCGCGTGCTCGTGGCGGCGCACCTCGAGGGCCTCGACTATCGGGTCGAGCGCCAGCGGTTCACCTTCGTGCCGTCAACACCGCTCGGGCTGCCGGTGTTCGGCGCCGGCCTCGGGGCCTTGGGCCTGCTGCTGCTCCCGGCACTTACGGGCGCCGAGCTCCCGGGCTGGACCGGTGTGCTGCTGCTGACGGGCGGGCTCGGCGTGCTCCTGCCGCTGGCGGTCGGGGTCGGGCTGGGCTGGATTCCGCTCGGCGGCCCGGCACGGGAGGACGCGAACCTGATCGCCACCCGGGGCCAGGGACCGGTCCGGCGCTGGATCGTGGCCCATCTGGATACCAAGGCCCAGGCTCAGTCCATGGCTGGCCGGCTGATCGCGGTGTGGATCGTGCTGCTCGCCCTGGTTCTGCTGGCGGCGCTCGCGGTCGCGCGGCTGTGGGGACCCCTCCCGCTGCTGCCGGCCACGGCCGGAGCGGCGCTGGCGGTCGCCGCGGGCGCCCTGGCAGGCGG
>JBOHSB010000218.1:0-3027 GCA_050733015.1 Gemmatimonadales bacterium | reverse complement strand
TGTTGCGGGCCGGGGTGGGCGAGGAAGTGGCGCTCCTGCTGGGCAGCGCCCTGGAACACTCCGAGCCGCTCAAATGGATCGACGGCTGGACCTGGCTGGACCCGAGCCGGCGAGCCGACGTGAAGCTGCTGGACGCTCGCACGGCGGGCGACATCGCTCGGGCCCGTCGGGCGCGCTTCTATATCGATGGGACCGTCATCGGCTCGGTGGACTCGAGCACCGTCATCCTGAGGCTCAATGATGCCCGCGGCGACTCCCTCGTCGACCAGGTCAGCAGCTCCGGCGTGGCCGGCTCCTCGGTCGCCCAGCTGGGGTTGACGGCGGTACGCCAGCTTCTGCCTCGGCTGCTGGCCCCCGGGCGCAAGGTCGACATCGCGCCCTTGAGCGAGCGAAGCCCCGCGGCAATCGCGAATTGGCTCCAGGGAGAACGCGAGTACCGTCAGTCGCAGTACGTTCGGGCGCTCGACTACTACCGCAGGGCGCTGGAGGAGGATTCCGCCCTGTCGATCGCCGCGGTGAACGGAGCGCAAGCGGCGGACTGGATGGGATACGACGACGAGGCCAGGAGTTTCCTTGCGGCCGCGCTGAGCCACGAGCTCGATCTACCGCGCAAGTATGCCCACCTCGCGCGCGGGCTCCAGTTCTTCTTGAGCGGCAGCGCTGATTCGGCGGTCTCGCGCTACCGCATGGCGCTTCGGCTCGACCCGGCCTGGGCCGCGGCCTGGACCGCCCTGGGCGACGTGTATTACCACCTGCTCCCGACCGAATCACCCCTGGACTCCCTGGCCGAGGCGGCATTTACGGAGGCAAGGCGAGCCGACCCGGACTTGCTCCCCCCGCTCTACCATCTGACGGAAATCGCGCTCGGTCGGGGCGAGCTCCCCCGGGCCACGACGATGCTGGCCGCGTTCCGTCGATCCAATCCCGACCCCACGTGGACCCTGCAGCTCGAATTGATGGCGTCCTGCAGGACTCGGGGACCTGCGGCCATGAATTGGGCGGCAGAAGTGAAGGCGCACGCCGAAGAGGTGTTCTACGCGGCTAAGGCGCTCTCGGCGGCCGGTGCCCACTGGGGCTGCAGCGAGTCCGCCCTCCGCGAGTTGCTCCGCTCGGAGTCGCTGGCCGCCAATTACCGGCGCGCGTCACTCCTGGTGCTCCAGAGCATCCTCGTCGCCGAACGTCGCTACGCAGATGTCGAGAGCCTCATTGACTCGGCGGTTGCGCAGGGCATTACCGACGCCAGAGGATTGTATGTGCTGGACGCCGTCGCAGGCGCGCCCTTCGATCGCCAGGCCCAGGCGGCAATGGGTGACCTGCCCGACGGGACGCGGACCTTGCAAGCGCCGCGGCTCTGGTTCGAGGGTAGCTGGCAGGCCCACGCGGGAGACAGCTCCCGACTCGCGACTGTCGTGGACCAATTGGACCATCGCGCCCGGTCCGGCGGGGACCCGCTCGACAGTCTCCTGGCTGAAGCCATGGCGGCTCGGCTGGATCTGGTCCGCGGGGATACCGCCCGGGCGTCCACGCGGCTGCTCGCTCTCCGCCCCGCCGCGGGCCGGGCGTACATCACCTGGGGCCTGTGGCAGTCACTCGCGGCGGAACGGATGGCACTGGCCGAGATCCTCCTGGCCGAAGGCCAGCCATCCCGGGCCCTCGAGATCGCCTCCGGCTTCGACCATTTCGAGCCGGTCATGTTCGTGCTGTACTGGCCCCGGAGCCTCGAGCTCCGCATTCGGGCCGCAACCAGTCTGGGCCGTTCGGATCTAGCGCAGCGTTACGCAGCGCAACTCGGACGGATCGGGCGTCAGGATCTGCTGAGCAATGCCACCCGCCGTGAGCCACCCCAACCAAGGAGGCCGTCATGAGCCCGCGCAAAGCAAAGAAGAGCGCCAAGAAGAAGAGCTCCAGGAAAGCGAAGAAGCCGAGTGGCAAGCCCCGTCCGCCGAGCGGAAAGCCGCGGCCGCCGGGTAAGCGCTAGGCCGGCGAGAGCCACTCTCGACCGACAACCCCGCCCCGGCCCCCGGCCGGGGCGGAGGGAGTGCGGCATTTCGCAGGGAGGTCATATGGGTGTGATACGAGGACACGTGCTGAGCGACAAGCGGGGCCGGGAGTTCGAGGCCAACGTCTCGGACTGCGTGAATGTGGACCGCACGCCAAAGCTGCGCGAGCAGATCCTGGCCGGGGAGTTTCACCGGCTCCCGGATCCGGCCGGAGCTGGCCGAGTGACGGTGGAGAAGACCTTCTTCTACGCCGACTTCGGCCGGAAACAGTTCTTTCTGGTCTTGCCGCGTTGGGATCGCCACAAGTGGCAGGAGGCCTCCCAGGATCTCCAGGGCACGCTGGCCCACTTCCCCGAGTCCGTCGCACCCTCGGAGCAGCGCAGGGTCCGCCTGGTATTCGGCCTGGCGGAGCTGAGGGAAAAGCTGCTCGCGTACGATGCCGAGCTGAACGATCACCTGATTGAGGTTCTCAAGATCTTGCTGCTGTACGAGCACCCTTTCCTGCTGCAGAATGAGCGCCTCAACCTGGTGCTGGACCGGGTGGCGACCGACGCGGTGGAGTTCGTCGCAACGTACGACCACCACCGCGACCGGTACCGGCTCGGCTTTCGACGCGGTCTGGTCGACGATCTGTTTACGCGGGAAGCGGAACTGCAGGAGTGGATCGGCGCGCTCCAGGCAGAGGTATCGCTCAAAGGCGCGCACGAGTCGTTGTGGGTAAGCATGCACCGCTGGACCCCGACTGTCTGGGCACTCACCACACTGGACCAGCGCGCCAGGCAGATCGAGGCGGGTACCCTCCCGGAGAAATGGATCGATTCCGAAGAGTGCGGTCTGATGCTGGAGCGCCTGCCGCGCGGCAGCGATCTGTCCGCCGCCGCCAAGCAGGACCTCAACGTCCTCCGCGGCTGGGCGAAGGACCGCAGACGCAAGAAGCATCCGTCGGAGTCCTTCAAGGAGGAGCTGTGGCAGATCTACTTCGGCAAGTCGTTGAAGGGGAAACCCGCCATGCTCAAGCCGGAGCTGG
>JBOHSB010000217.1:0-4042 GCA_050733015.1 Gemmatimonadales bacterium | reverse complement strand
TCCCTCGCTTCGCTCGGGATGACACCGGTGGTGCTCGGAGTGGCCGCGCTCGCGCCGCTGCTGTTCGGCCACCCGCTCGCCGCGCAGTCGGCGCCGCCGGGCAAGCTCGCCAAGTCGATCGAGCGGGTCTACGGCGCCGGCGCGCAGGTGGATACCGTGCACGTGGACAGCGCGACGGTCTACCGGGTCTCCCGCGCCGGCGCGTTGCTGGGCTTCGCGCAGGTGCGGAACGTGAAGGGCAAGGAACAGCCGATCACCTATCTGGTCGCGATCGACTCGACCAACGCGCTCAAGGACGTGGACGTCCTGGCCTATCGCGAGTCCTACGGAGGCGAGGTGGCGTACGAGCCGTGGCGGAAGCAGTTCCGCGGCAAGACGGCCTCGGCGCCGCTTCAGGTCGGGAAGGACATCAAGAACATCTCGGGGGCGACCATCAGCTCCAACTCGGTGACCCGCGGCGTGCGGCAGGCTCTGGCGGAGCTCACCGCCTGGCACGCGGCGGGGAAGCTCAAGTGACCGGGGAGCGTGGACCGACCTGGCGTCAGGCGCCGCCGGTGCTCCGCGCGCTCGGCCTCTGGGCCACCATCGTGCAGGTCGTCGGCTACACCACCGGGCTGATCTTCATTCACCACACCACCGGCATGACGCCGCCCGGCGTCGCCGAGCAGTACCGCGGAAGCGACTCGACGGCGGTGAGCGAGGCCGCGATGAAGTTCCCCAAGTCGTATCCCGAGATGCTCAACATCACCCACACGCACCTGCTGAGCATGGCCGCGATCTTTATCGTGAGCGGCCTGGCCCTGGCGCTGTGCGAGCGACCCGGCTCGCGCTGGCGGACGATCCTCGTGGTCGAGCCGTTCGTCGCCTTGCTGATATCGTTCTCCTCGATGTGGCTCATGCATTACGCGGACCCGCGGTTCAGCTGGCTGCTGGCGCTCTCGAGTGGCCTGATGGCGGCCACGTTCTACCTGCAGTCCTTCTTCGTCCTGCGCGAGCTGGGCGGGCTCGGCAAGGCGCCATGAAGCGGCGCGATTTCGTGGGGACGCTGGGGCTGGCGCTCGCGGGCACGGCCTGGCCCCGCGGGCTCGCCGGTTGGGTGGCACCGCCCCGCTCGGTCCGGAGTCTCGCGGGCGATGTGTTCGTGGAGCGCTGGTCGTGGGCCATGGGTCAGCCGGTGCACCTCCAGCTGTTCGCGGGCTCGGAAGCAGCCGGCTACGAGGTGGCCCAGGCCGCTCTCGCCGAGCTGCGGCGAGTCGAGCGGGCCCTCTCGCGGTTCGACGACGCGAGCGATCTGTCGGAGCTCAACCGGACGGCCGGACGGGGGCCGCGTGAGATCGGCCCAGACCTCGCCGCGGTGCTCGAGGCCGCCGAAGGCTTCCGCTCATCCACCCGCGGGGCCTTCGACCCGGCGGTGGAGCCGCTGATGCGGACCTGGGGTTTCCACGCCGCGCGAACCCGGCCGCCGAGCACGGCCGAGCTGGCGGAGGCCACGGCCGCCGTCCACGCGGCCCGCGTGAGCCTCGGCGGCCGGCGGGCCGCGCTCGGCAGCGCGTGCAGCCAGCTCGACCTGGGCGGCATCGGGGTCGGGTACGGGCTGGACCGGATGGCCCTCGTGCTGCGCCGGGCCGGCATCCAGCGGGCGTTCCTCGACGTCAGCGGGGACTGCCTCGCCATCGGCGTGCCCCCGGGCGAGACCGGATGGCTGGTGGAGATCGCCGATCCGGCGAAGCCTGGTGGCGTGACCGCCCGGACCCGGATTCGCGACTCGGCCCTGGCCACCTCGGCCAACACCGTGTCCGTCATCCATTGGGGCCGGGCCGTGCGGGGACACGTGATGAACCCCGCCACCGGCTACCCGGCGTCCGCGCTGGTCCAGGCCACCGTCCTGGCCCGCACCGGGCTCGAGGCCGACGCGCTGTCGACCGCGGTGCTGGTGGCGCCGGCCAACTACGCCGGCATCGTGCGGGCGTGGACCATAGTGCCGGCGCCGGCCTGAACGCGCGCAGGGGAGCGGGCCGAAGCCCGCTCCCCTGCATCCTCCGGGTGACGTCCCGCCGGCTCACCGCGCCGAGTCGGGCCCCGCCGAGTCCGCCGTAACGGAATCCTTCCCCGCGCTCGTTCCACCCCCGCCTCCCGTGCCCGACGCCGTTGTGTCCCGGACGCTGCCGCGCTCGCGGAGCGCCACCCTCGCCCGCTCGCGGTCCAGGGTGCGCTGCTTGCCCTGCCAGTCGCCCGACGGCTGCCCCGCGTACAGCACGGTGAACGAGTCGTTCACCGGCAGGTCCTCTTCGAACAGATAGACGGCGCTCACCTGCTCGCGCACGTCGAGCTGTTGGGAGGTGAACCGGCCGCTGAACGGCACGATGCCGAGCGGGCGGAACTCCCGGCTTCGGGCCGTCACGGTCAGCGTCTGGGGATCGAACCGGGCGTTGGTCCGCTGGCCGAAGAAGGTCACCAGCGCGAGGCCCGGCCGCGACACCCCCGCGGCGTTGGCGACCGAGTCGATCGCGGCGCGGCGAGACTCGACCACCGAGCGGAGCGACTCCCAGCTGTCCCGCGCGAGCAGCCGGGTGACCCGCGCGTCCAGCGGGACGAAGCGAACCTCGACATCGGGCGTCCGGATGCTGAGGGCGAGGTCGTTCTGGGTGAGCGAGCCGAATCCGCCGGGCGGAAGGTTCACCCCGGCCCCGGTGCCCGCCTGCGCGGACAGTGACTGGACGGACAGGAGCGCCGCCGGCACCAGCAGGCGGAACCCCATGCGCGGGACCCTCATCCGGTACCTCCCACGGCGGCGATGATGCTGTCGGCCAGATCGGTGATGCCCAGCCGGGACGTGCTGCTGGTGAGCTGGACCTGGTCCTCATGCAAGCCCAGGGCCGCGACGAGCTCCCGCGACCGGGCAGCCTGCGCCGAGCGGGTGAGCTTGTCGCCCTTGGTCAGGGCGACCAGAACCGGCCGCCCGCTCCGGACCAGCAGGTCCTGCATCTCCCGGTCTTCTTTCGAGGGATCGTGTCGAACATCGAGCAGCCAGACGACGCCCGCCAGGGTCGGCCGCTCGAGCAGATACCGGTCCACCAGCCGCCGGTACCCCGCCCGCTCCGACTTGCCTGCCCGCGCGTAGCCGTAGCCGGGCAGGTCCACGAGGTAGAAGTCCGGCAGCCGGAACGCGTTGAGCAGGGTGGTCTTGCCGGGCGTCGCGCTGACCCGGGCAAGCCCGGGGCGTCCGGTCAAGGCGTTGAGCAGGCTGGACTTGCCGACGTTGGAGCGGCCGATCAGCGCCACCTCGGGGAGCCTGGGCGCCAACCGGACGAGCGGGTCTGGGAACGAGCCGACGAACTCGATGGAGAGGGCGGCAAGCGCCGATAAGGCGATAGGACGATCGGGCGATCGGGGGCCCAACTCTACGCCGGGCTGCGGGGGAACCGTGCGGCCAGACCGCGGTATCGCCCTATCGCCCGTTCGGCCTTTCGGCCGCCTCACGCCTCCCGCTTGGTCCGCGGGCGCTCGGTCACGATCAGCGGGGAAGTGCCCTCGGTGATCGCTTCCTTGGTGATGACGATCTCGCGAATGTCCTCGCGGGTGGGCAGGTCGTACATGATGTCGGTCATCATGGTCTCGAGGATCGAGCGGAGACCGCGGGCGCCGGTGCCGCGCTTGAGCGCCTTGAGCGCCACCGCGCGGAGCGACTCGGGATCGAAGGTGAGACCCACGTCCTCGAGCTCGAACAGTTTCTTGTACTGCTTGGTGAGCGCGTTCTTGGGCTCGACGAGGATGCGCATGAGGGCGTCCTCGTCGAGCGCCTCGAGCGAGACCACCACCGGGAGGCGGCCCACCAGCTCGGGGATGAGGCCGAAGCGGAGCAGGTCGTCGGGCTCGACCTCGGCGTAGGGATTCTTCTCGTCGCGTGGCTGGATGGCGGCGCGGGCGCCCCCGTTGAAGCCGATCTGCTGCCGGCCGGTGCGGGCCTCGATGATCTTCTCCAGCCCGTCGAACGCGCCGCCGCAGATGAACAGGATGTCCTTGGTGTTGATCTGGATGTATT
>JBOHSB010000216.1:0-14308 GCA_050733015.1 Gemmatimonadales bacterium | reverse complement strand
TGGACGACGGGCGGCGGCGGCACCATCGTCGTCGCCCGCCTGACCGCCCAGAAGCGGATCCATCTCGCGATCGAGACCACGGCCTTCCTCGCCTCGTGCGGCCACGACCTGCCGCTCACGATCGTGGGCGACGGGCCCGAGCGCGAGCGGCTCGAGCGCCAGGTCCAGCGCCTCGGCATCGGGGCCTTCGTGCGGTTCGTGGGGTCGGTGCCGCCCGCCGAGGTCACCGACTACCTGGCCAGCGCCGACCTGATGCTGTTTCCCGCCCAGGGGGAGGGATTCGGCCTCGCGGCCGCGGAGGCCCTGATGGTCGGGGTGCCGGTGGTGGCCTGCTGGGACGGCGGCGGGCTGCTCGACGTCGTCCCCGAGAGCGGCGCCGGCCGGCTCACGCTGCCCTCGGCCGAGGCGCTGAGCGACGCCGCGCTCGACCTCCTGCAGGACCCCGACCGGCTGTCCCTGGCGCGGCTCGTGGGCGAGTCCTGGCGGGCGCGGCTCTCGCCCGAGCACGTCGCCGCGGTGTGCGAGGCATGGTATCGCGAGGCCATGGGTGGGTAGCTCGGGGCGGCCCGCCTGGCTGCGGGTGGCTCAGTGGCTGGTCGGACTCGCGATCGTGGGCTTCGCGGTCCGGAGCCTCACGCGCAATTGGGAGGCGCTCCGATCGCAGCCGCTCGATTTCCGGATCGGGCCGGGCTGGCTGATCCTGAGTGCGCTCGTCGTGTGGGCCATGTACGCCATCCTCATCCTGGCGTGGCGGACGATGCTCGCGGGCTGGGGCCAGCGGCTGGACGGATGGGGCGCCGCGCGCATCTGGACCGTGTCCAGCCTCGGCAAGTATCTGCCGGGAAAGGTGTGGGCGGTCGCAGGCATGGCGCTCATGGCGCAGCGCGCCGGCATCGCCCCCTGGGCGGCGACCGGGTCGGCCGTGGTGCTGCAGGTCCTCGCCATCGGCACCGGCGCAGCCGTGGCCGGCCTCACCGGCCGCCGCGCCATCGAGGCGGCGCATCCGGGCTCGCAGCTCGCCCTGGTGCTGCTGATCGCCGGGTCGGTCGCGGGTGTGGGGCTGCTGCTGTGGCCGCCGGTCCTCCGGCGTCTGCTCCAGCTCACGGCGCCCGACGCCGAGCCCCGAGGCGCGCCGCCCGTCGCGGGAATCGCGGTCGGGATCGTTGCCAACACGGTCGCGTGGGTGGGGTACGGGTGCGCGCTCTGGCTCCTGGCGCGCGGGCTGTTGCCGGGCGTCGGGCTCCGGCCGACGCTCGCGGTGGCGGTGTTCACCGCGTCGTACCTCGCCGGCTTCCTCGCGCTGTTCGCGCCGGGCGGCCTCGGCGTGCGCGAGGGGCTCTTCATTCTGATGCTGCAGGGTCCGCTGGGGATCGGCGCCGCGACGGCCCTCGCGGTGGCCTCACGCCTGTTGCTGACGCTGACCGAGTTCGGGGCCGCGGCCCCGTTCCTCGTCTTGCCGCAGGGGAGAGCGCGTGTCGCACCCTGAGTCCGCTTCGACCACGCCGTTCGAGCCGAGCCGCCCCGCGCTGCTCGCGGCGGCGGTGTTTCTGCTGGCCGCGCTGACCCTGTGCTGGCCGATGCTCGCCGGCCGCTGGCTCCTGGGCGACGACCAGTACGTCGCGGGCTACGGCTTCCGGCTGTTCGGGGCGGAGATGTTTCGTGCCACCGGGCACATCCCCGAGTGGAACCCCTACCTGTTCGGCGGGCTGCCATTCATCGCCGCGCAGCACGGCGACATCTTCTATCCCACCGCCTGGCTCCGTTGGTTCCTTCCGGTCGACACGGCGATGAACCTGGGGTTCTTCGCGCACATCGTGCTGGCCGGCGGCTGCATGTACGCGTTCGTGCGGGCGCTCGGGGTGAGTTGGGCGGGGGCCGTGATCGGCGGCCTCGCCTACGAGCTGACCGGCATCGTGGCTTCGCTGGTGCGCCCCGGGCACGACGGCAAGCTGTTCGTCTCGGCGCTGGCCCCGCTGGCGCTGCTCGCGCTGCTTCGCGCGATTCGCGACCGCCGCGTCTCGGGATACGGGCTGCTCGCGCTGGTCGTGGGGCTGTGCATGCTGAGCCCGCACTACCAGATGACCTACTATCTCCTGGTCGCGAGCGCGCTCTGGACCCTGTACCTCGTGTTTCTGGATCCCGATCGACCGCCCGGCCTGCGCTGGCCCCGCGAGGTCGCGCTCGCCTTCGGCGCCGTGCTGCTAGGCCTGGGCATCGCCGCCATTCAGGTCATCCCGTTCATGCAGTACATCCCGTACTCGCCGCGCGGCGCGGGCGGCCCCAGCGCGGGCTGGGACTATGCGACGCTGTTTTCCATGCCGCCGGAGGAGATCGCAACCACGGTGCTCCCGCAGTTCAATGGCGTCCTGGACCACTATTGGGGCCGCAACGTCTTCAAGCTGCACTCGGAGTACCTCGGTGCGATCGTGGTGGTGCTGGCGGTGCTGGGCGTGGGCGATCGGGACCGACGGCGGCTCATCCAGGCGCTCGGCGCGATCGCGCTCCTGTTCCTGCTGGTCGCGTTCGGCGGGCATACGCCGTTCTACTATGCATGGTACGAGCTGATGCCCATGATGAAGAAGGTGCGCGCGCCCGGCATGGCCTTCTTCCTGGTGGCCCTTCCGGTGGCGGTGTTCGCCGCGTGCGGCGCCGACCGGCTGTTCCGGCGCGATCTGCCGCTCAAGGCGCTGGCCGTGCCGCTCGGTGTGCTGGGCGGGCTGGCGCTGCTCGGCGTCGTCGGCGTGCTGCAGGCGGTGGCGACGGTCCTGGCCAGCCCCGAGCAGGCCGAGCGCGTGGCCGCCAACGCGCCCGAGCTGCAGGCCGGTGCGCTCCGGCTGCTGGTGGTCGTCTTGGTGGGGGGCGGCGTGCTGTGGGCGGTATGGCGCGGCCGGCTGATTGGCCCCGCGGCCGCCGCTGCCCTGGCCATGGCCGTGGTCGGCGACCTGTGGAGCGTGGACCGGCTGTTCTTCGAGTTCCGCGGACCGGCGAGCGAGATCTATCGTGACGACGCCGTGACCAGCCGCCTGCGCGCGATACCGAAGCCGTTCCGCGTGCTCGACGTCGGCGTGTACCAGGGGTCGTACCTCATGGCGCACGACATCCAGTCGATGCTCGGCTATCACGGCAACGAGCTCCGGTTCTACGACGAGCTGCTGGGGGGGAAAGGGCAGTGGCGCTATGCCGGGAGCCCGACGTTGATGGACCTGCTGGGCGTGCGATTCCTGCTTCTGCCCGAAGCCCAGGCGGTCCCCGGGTTCCACCAGGTGCTCGGCCCGGTGACGACCACGCCGGGCTCGCCGGCCGTCCTGCTCGAGCGCGACACGGTCCCGGCCTACGCACGGGTGATGCCTGGCGCGGCGAAGCTGGCCGAGGACCAGATCGTGCCGACCGTGATCGACCAGCGCTTTCCCTATGACCGCATCGCGCTGTATGGGGACACGACCAGCGTGTCGCCGGAGAAGATCCTTCCGGGCCAGCTCCCCGAGCCCGCCGCGATTGCCGCCACGGTGGCCGACTGGGCGCCGGGACGGATGCGTGTCACGCTGGCCGGGTCGGCAGCGGCGCCCACGTACCTCGTCATCGGGGAGAACTGGTACCCCGACTGGCATGCCACGGTGGACGGCAAGGCCGTCCCGGTGCATCGTGCCGACTATGCGCTGCTCAGCGTGGTCGTGCCGCCTGGGGCGCGCGAGGTGCGGCTGTGGTTCGCGTCAACCGCCTATCCGCGGGGCAAGACGGTGACGGCACTGGCCTTGCTGGTGACGCTGGCGCTGCTCGCCGCGCCGCGGTGGTACCGGTGGCGGAGCGCGCGGCATGGCTGAGCGGGCCCTGGTCGTGATCCCGACCTACAACGAGCGGATCAACCTGCCGCTCATCGTGCCACAGATCCTGCAGCAGGATCCGCGACTCGAGGTCCTGGTGGTGGACGACAACTCGCCGGACGGCACCGGGCAGCTGGCCGACGAGCTGGCGGCCGCCGATCCGAGGATGCACGTGCTCCATCGCCCGGGCAAGGCCGGTCTCGGCAAGGCCTATCTGGCGGGGTTCCGCTGGGCGCTCGACCAGGGCTACGACCTGATCTTCGAGATGGACGCGGACTTCAGCCACGACCCCAAGTTCCTCCCGGATTTCCTCCGGGCCGTGGAGCATGCGGATCTGGTGCTGGGGTCGCGCTACGCGGCCGGCGTCAACGTCATCAACTGGCCGATCAGCCGGCTGCTCCTGTCGGTGGGGGCGAACGAATACGCCCGCCGGATCACGGGGCTGCCGCTCACCGACTCGACCGGCGGGTTCAAGTGCTTCCGGCGGCAGGTGCTCGAGGCGATCGACCTCGACCACGTCCGGTCCAACGGCTATTCCTTCCAGATCGAGATGAGCTTTCGAGCCTGGAAGAAGGGATTCCGGCTGCTGGAGATTCCGATCGTGTTCACCGACCGGGTGGAGGGCCAGAGCAAGATGAACAAGCGCATCGTCCGCGAGGCGATCTGGATGGTCTGGTGGCTCCGGCTCCAATCGATGGCAGGGCGCCTGTGAGAGGCACGATCGTCTATAAGATGACGGGGTCGGGGAACGATTTCGTCCTGCTGGACGGCCGCGCGACGGACCCCGTGGAATGGACGCCAGCGCGCGTGGTCCAGCTGTGCGACCGCCGCACGGGCGTGGGCGCCGACGGACTGGTCATCCTGTCGCCCGAGACGCCGGGGTCGGTCCGGATGACGTTCTGGAACTCGGACGGATCCCGGGCCGCCATGTGCGGCAACGCCGCGCTCTGCAGTGCCCGGCTGGCGGCGTTCCTGGAGCTGGTGGAGCCGGGCGAGATGTGCCTGCTGACCGATGCCGGCGTCGTGAGGGCCACCAGCGCGCCGGGCACCGACCGGGCGGAGATCCGGCTGCCGGACTTCGAGCTGGCCGCCGCTGTGCCGCCCTTCGACGCCGCGCCGGGCGAGCGCTGGATGGCATTCGCCACGGTGGGCGTCCCACACCTGATCATCGGCGTGGACGACATCGAGGGCATCGATCTCATGGGCCGCGGGCGGAGCCTGCGCTATGACCCCCGGCTCGGCGCGGCGGGTGCCAATGTCAACTTCGTGGCGGAGCCGGCTTGTGCCGGAGAGCCCTGGCTCATCCGGACCTACGAACGGGGTGTCGAGGGCGAGACCCTGGCGTGCGGCACCGGGACGGTGGCGTCCGGAGTTGCCGCGGCGGCTCGTGGCGCCACCAACTTGCCGGCCCGGTTCACCAGCCGCGGCGGCGAGGAGCTGCTGGTGCGAGCCGAGCTACGGGGCCGCCAGGCCACTGACGTATGGCTCGGTGGGCAGGGGAAACTGGTGTTTCGCGCGGTGTGGGAGGGGTGAGGGCTGGTCGGTCTATCAACTTCAAGTCTATACCCCTAACCAACGGTCACATAATCGGTTACATAGGCGCTAACGGCGTTGGCCGTCGGCCCCGATGGGGAAGGCGATCCCACGTAGTCCACACTGCTCCACAGTTATCCTCACAACAACTTAACATAACATATCTTATACGTCGTTATTTATCACGAGCCCGCTCACACCAAGAGGCGCCGGCCCCCATTCGCTGGGGGGACCGACGCCCTCACTTCGGTCCCGCTCGGCCGCTACTGCTTGGGCTCCGCCTGCGGCTCCCCTTGGCCCTTCTTGGTGTCGGGCCGGCCATATTGGGGGTCGCCCTGGCTGGGGTTGGTCTTGTCCTTCATGCCCTTCATCGCGTTGTGCGCCTGCATCACCATGTCGGCCATCCGGATTTCCTTGTACCCGGCTGGAGGCGTGAACATGTCGTCACCCGGCGACTTTCGCTCAATCTTGATGGCCTCCATGTCGGTCTTGACCTTGCCATCCTTGAAGCTCTTCGCCTTGAGGATGCCCTTGTTCCCGGCGACCAGCTCGCGGAACTGCTGCATGCGGTCATAGCCGGCGCCGCCGCGCTGCACCATGGGGTTGTTGAAGGTCAGCGCATCGAGCGCGAACCCGACGCCCGTGGCGACGCAGGCCTCGCCCTGGTCTTTGCCGCCGTCCTCCTCGAGGTACTCACCCCGGTAGACCTCGCACGGAACCCCCGCGACCGTCTCGGTCTTGCCGGTCTTGGCGAAGGTGAGTCTCCCGTCTCCGGCCTTCGTGGACTGCTGCTGCTTCATCTTCTCCATCATTGGCCCCATCATCGCCTGCATCTGTTTGGCATCCTCTTCGGTCATCGTCACGTACTGCTTCTTGTCCGGATCCACCATCATCATCACCTTGGCGTCGTTGTCGACGATCATCGCCCCCTTATGGGAGCCGAACCCGTCGAGTCTGACCTTGTGGCCCTTGGTGTACTGGACGAAGGTGTCCTGCTTGCCCGCGCTTCCCTCGTTGACGAACGTGATCACGCCGTTGAATCCGGTCTGGGCCACCGCGACCCCGAGCGGCACCGGGGCGACGACCAGCAGCACGGCAACAGCCTTCCAAGACCCTCGCATCATTCAGCCTCTCCTCTCGTTATGTTGCCCTCAGGTCCCGCAGTTGTACCCTTGCGGTTCCGTCTCGACCAGGCGCCAGGGGGTGCCAAGCTCCTTCTTGGTCCCAAGCATGGGAATCGACAGGCCTAGGAGCTTAGTGTCAACGCCCGCGTGAAAGACCCGGTTGAGCTCGTATCGCCTGCAGGGGATCAGCGCGAGGTTGCCCGCCGAGGTAATGCTCGCGGCCATGACCTGGTCCACGTAGGCGACCGTCGAGGTGTTGAGCAGTCCCAGCCCGAACCCGACTCGCGGGGCCTGCACCGCGATGAGCACCGCCGACACGCCGACGCTGGTGATCTGGCGCGAGGCGGTCGACGCGTCGCCGCCGAGGTCGCCGTCGGTGGCGATGCCGCTGCTGGTGATGGTGAGCCCCACATCGCCGCCGTAGTGGAACTGATACGTCGCCGTGGCCGAGGCGTAGTGGCTGGTGAGCGCCGGCGCGACCAACAGGTCGGTGCCCACCTCGATCATGAAGGGCAACCCGCCGATGATGAGCGGAATGTCGAAGTTGAACGGGATATCGAGCCGGATGTTGTCCGACCAGACGCCCTGCTGCGCGCCCAGCCGGGCGATCCACTTGACCTCGAGATCACCCTGGAGGTTGTGGACGCCCGCGTGGTAGCTCCCGGTCGAGCCGCCGCTCAGCTCGATGTCCCCATCCGTCGTCAGGTCGTTGAGATGTCCCTTCGCGCGGACCCGGAAATCGAGCAGCTCGTTGGCCAGGCTGAAGAGTCCCTTGCTGGTGATCGCGTCCGCCGGCGTCGCGATCTTGCCCGCCCCCTGCTTGGTGTGCTCCGCTTCTTCCTCCTGCTCGGCTTTTTTCTTCTTCTCCTCCTTGGTGAGCGGCATGCCCCCTTCGTCCTCCCGCTCGGGCCCGCCGCGGGCGTGCTGAGTGCCGTGTGCCTCGGTCCGCTCGCCCAGATTCTCACCGGTCTGCGGGTCGAATGCGCCGCTTTCGCCTTTGGCCATTTCCAGCTCGAAATCGAGGCGGCCGGGCTTGGCCAGCCAGCCGACCTCGAACTCGTACCCACCGGCCTCGCCGAGGGCGAGCTTGGTGGCGCCGGGGTCCTCCTCCTCGCCCTCGTTCGCGTCCTGGTCATCGCCCTCGCCCGACTGCGCCTTGGCGTCGCCCTGCCCTCCCTCGCCTTGGGAGTAGGCGGCGTAGCGGATGATCGGATGCCCGACCAGCAGGGCGTGCTTCCGCCCGCTCGTGTCCGGGCTGCTCTCGCGCCAGCTCACCATCCCGCGGGCGAACTCGACCGGTGCGTGCCACGCGATCTTCCCGTCAGGGATCGCCTCGCCGAGTGGAACGGCCTCGGTGCGGACCACCAGCGCGTCTCCCCGAGGCTCCACCGCCGTGACCTTCCTCAGCGCGATGCCCCACACCAGCAGGATCGCGCCGGGTGCGAGCCCTCGGATCTTGGGCGCGTTGCCGGCGAACGTGAAGCGCGCCCCGTCGCGGCTCACGTGCCGCAGGGAGGTGAGCGTCTCCTCGCGGGTGAGTCGGACCGCCTTGGGCGACCAGGTCACCTTGAACGTCGCCCCGCGCACGGTGTCCACCGACTGGAGGTAGCGCCGGAGGTCCGCGGTGGTGCCGTGGATCAGCTGGGCACGTCCAGGCGTGCCGAAGGTCTGGCCGCCGGCCGCGCCGGGCCCGGCCTTCGCCGCGGTGGTCGCCGACTTCCGACAGCCCAGCGCAGCCAGGGTAAGGATGCAGACGATCGCAGCGTGTGATGCTCGCATGGCTCAGTACGGAAAGGCCCGCATGAACCGCTCGAGCGCCGCGATCTGCGCCGGCGTCGGCGGGAGCGGGATGTCGCCGTCGGTATCCGATGACGACGCGGTGAAGCAATACGCGCCCCGGCTCCACACGGCCGAGCCGGGCGCGAACGAGAAGCTGGGCTCCGTGCCTACCGACCGTGCTGTCGGCGCGGCACCTCCCTGCTCCCCTCCCCCGCCGCCGGCCTCGCCGACCTGAGCTCGCGCGGCGGCCGCGTCCCGGAGCAGGGTCACCAGCACGCGAATCTCCACTCCATCCCCACGGTACCCGGCAAAGATCCCGCCCGAACGGATGCCGCCGAATCGATCGTTGATCCGGCTCCGGGTGAACTCGCCCGCCTGGGCCGGCAACACCGCGTCCACGGTCTCGCCGGCGGGCATCCGCCGCGCCCCGATCCCCAGCGGATCCTGCGTCGGCGCGGGCCCCGGCGGCGCCGCCGCCGAGGCACCCCTCGCGCTCGCGTCCCGTTGCGCGGCGGAATCAGCCGCCACGCCGAGGTCGATGCCAGTCCGCTGTCTCACCGCATTCAGCACGCCCTGCTTGAGGGCGCCTAACAGATCGTCGAGCATGGGTGCCTCCCGGTCAGAGCCGGCTCATCGCCTTGGTTACCAGCGCCACGGCCTTCTTCTCCTCCAGGTACTGGAGACCGACGCTCAGCAGGACGTCCTTCTTCACCGCCATGAAGGCGAACCCGTTCAGGATGGCGGCCTGAGCCCACGGTCCCTTGAGGCTCGTCGTATCGGTCTTGAGGTCGAGGCTGCTGTCCTCCATCACCGGGCCGCCCATCGAGCGCATCACGCCTTTCACCTGCTTCATGAACTTCTGTGCATCCGTGTCTTTCGCCATGTCGGCCTTGGCCTTGTCGCTGTTGGCCGCGGCCATGGTCGGCTCGGCGAAGCTCTTGTTGAACATGCTGCTGCTCATCTTGCCGTCGTTCATCGCCTTGAACCCGCCGGTCCAGGTCACCTGCAGGACGACCGGCCGGCCGCCGACGGTGTACGTGCAGCCGTCCCGCCCGCTAGCGGGATCGCCGGTGAGCGGTCCCAGGATCGCCGCGGCCTCGTCCTTCGTGACCAGGGAGCACGGGTCCTTCGGCGTTACCAGTGGTCCCGGCGCATGGCCGGCCGCCTTGCCGCCGTCGTAGTCGAGCGGGTGGTCAAGATGATGAATCGCGATGTTGGCCAGCCCGGCCGCGCCCACCGTGCCGGCCGTGGAATTGCTCACGTCCACGTTGATGAGGACGTCGCCCTTGAGCGCATTGAGCTGGCCGAAGGTCCACCGCACGTCGTCCCAGTCGCCGTCCAGGGTGTCGGCGCTGCCGCTCTCGGTCACCAGGGCCTGGTTCACCAGCCCGCCCATGGCGCCCAGGATCTTCATCCCCATGCGGCCGCCGGTGAACCCGTTGGGGTCGATGATGACGCTCTGCCCGTTGGCGGCGCGATAGAGGCACGTGCTGCCGTCCTCGTCTGGCATGGTGCCGCTGGCGCGATACGGGTCGGCGGCGAGCGGCCCCAGGTATTTCTCCGCGTCCGCCCGGCTCACTAGCGTGCACGGGTCCTTGAGGCCGGCGTACGGATTGGTCCGGTCGAGCGACTCCTGCTTCTCCGCCATCTTCATCAGCCCGCCGACGATCCCACCGATGGCCTGCTTGGCGCTGTCCACGGCCGTCTTCGGTGGCTCGGGCGTGTCGCCGCCGCCGCAGCCGAGCCCCGGGAGAAGCGCCAGCAGCCACACCCTGCTCCATCCGTTCACCCTGGCCATCGTAGCCTCCTTGGGACCGGTCACCGACACTTCCGCGCCAGCTCCACCCTGCGGTTGCGCGCCCTGCCCTCGAGCGTGCTGTTGGCCTCGACCGGACGCGTAAGCCCATAGCCCTTGATCGCGAGCCGCGAGGCGGCGACGCCGTAGTGCTGCACCAGCTCGTCCTTCACGGCGGCCGCCCGTCGGTTCGACAGGTCGAGGTTCTTCTCCGCTCCGCCGATCGAGTCGGTATGGCCTTCGATCGTCACGATCCAATCGGCGTGCTGTTGCATGACCGTGGCGATCTGGCGCAGAGTCGGCTGGGAGGCGCGCTTGAGCTCGGCACTCGCGAACTCGAAGTAGATGCCGTACACCGGCGCGCGGCACATCCCGTCCGGGCCCGCCCCGCCCTTGAGCACGACCTTGCCGGAGCCCTTTCCATCGGACGGAGGCGGCTCGCCACTCAGCGCGGCCGTCATGCGCTTGGCGGCCTCGGCAGGGTTGTAAATCCGGCCGAGCTGCTGGAGGTAGGTCTTCTCGCCCTGCCGCCCCTCGGACCGAACCATCCAGGCGCGAACCGAGTCGTCGACGAACCAGTAGTCCATGTCGAGGTTGAAGTCGAACGAGTGGAAGTTGCCCCTGGCATGCACCGTCTGGAGGTTGAGCCGCTGATCGTCGAGCAGGATGGAGATGGGCACCGGCTCCGGCTCCACCCGCTGGAGCGAGCCGCTGATGCTGAAGCCCTGCGAGCACTCGATGTGGTACCACGAGGACACTTCGACCGGGCCGCCCGCCTTGAGCTGGCGGAGGAGGCGCTGCGAAGCCATCCGGAGCGTGCTGCCGCGGTAGCGGGTGTCCACGGTGTCGGCCGCATTGCAGGTGGTGCCGTGGTCGATGGCGCGAGCGCCGCCCAGCTCCCGCCGCGAGACGTGACGGTGGTAGGGAACCGTCACCCGCTTGCCGTCGGGGCCGCGGTACTGCATCTCATCGACGAACACCGTCTCGTCGGGTGTGATCGAGTCGATGGTCGTATCGAATTCCCGGTCGGCGGGCTCATCGAGATTGTGCATCACGTAGGTGAGCACCACGCCCGGCGAGAACGGGATGGGCGTCTGGGCGAAGGATGTAGCGGTGACGCTCGCGAGGCAGAGCGCGAGGATGGCGGGACCGGCGAGGCCTTGTCGGGCGAGAACAGCGTGCAGCCGAGCGTTCCTGGGCATGGAACGTGTCGCGGCTTTCGGTTGTCTGGACGCATCCAATATGCGTCCACCGGAGGCCGCCGCGCCATTGCCGGCCGAACGGCAAACGGGCCAGCTCTCGGCCGGCCCGTTACGATGCCCTGCCCAACCCGCCTCGGTGTTACATCTTGCCGCCGGTGAGCTCCGCCAGCCGCACCTGCGCCTCGGTGAAGCTCGGGGACTTGGGGTACTTCTGGAGCACCTCGCGATAGGCCGCGATGGCCTCCTGCGTCTTGCCCCCCTCGCGATACGACCGGCCCGCGTCGACCAGGTAGCGGGCCTTGAGATAGTCCAGGTCGGCCGACTTGGCGGCGTTGGAGAAGGCATCGCCGGCATCCGACCACTTCAGGGAATTCTCCAGCGCGGCCCCGAGCAGTCCAGACGCAGGGGCGGCGAACTTCGGCGCGGGCTTGGAGGCCAAGAAGTCCCTCAGGCCAACCGCCGCGAGCTCGCTCTGTCCGTTCACCATGCGTACCTGGTTCAGCGTGATGACCGCCTCGCTCGCCGCATCGGTGCCCTGGTACGTCTGAATCAGCTTCTGGAGCTCGCTCGACGCCAACGGGAGGTTGCCTGCCTCGGCCGCGGTGCGGGCCTGGTTGAGGCTCCGCGCGGCGAAATCCTCCTTGCGCCGGTTGCTCGTGACCACGAACCACCCGATGAGCGCCGCGACGAGGACCGCGGCGCCGATCGCGATGAGCTGCCGGTTCCGGTCCCGGTACCACGGCGTCCCGGCGGCCGGCGGGCTGGTTCGTTCACGGGTCGTGGGCTGTACGGTCGTGGCCATGTCCATCCTGCTAGAAGGTGATAGTGCCCTGCCCAGCGAGTGCCCCCGGCGTGACTCGAACACGCGGCCAACAGTTTAGGAAACTGCTGCTCTATCCAGCTGAGCTACGGGGGCGAGACCTTTGAGTTTACCGACTTGCCGGCCTGCTGTCACGTAGCGATAGAGGCTGCGGTGTCACTCACGGTGCCAGAAGGCCGCTCAGCCCGCCGGTACATCGCCTCCAGACAGTCCCCCAGGACCGCTCGGTGCTGCTCCACCCGGTACTCCACCATCTCCGCCCGGTGACGAATGGTGCCGAGGTGGCCGCAGACCTGCTCCACGAGATCGCGAGAGCTGTGCCCCATCTCGCGGCTCACCGTGTCCGGGCTGATCGGCGCGCCGTAGTCCAGCGTGGCCAGCCGGGCCGAACAGTAGGTATGCCGGAACATCTTGGAAGTGATGGCCCCGGGCTCCCAACCCGCGAGTATGCTAACCCGTTGGAGCATCTTCCGAAAGTCTGTGACCATGGCTTCCCCGCCGGTGGTAAACCGGGGGAAAAGCAGCCGCGTCGGGGGGCGGTCCGGGTTGAAGACGTAGGCCCGCAGGATCTCCTCGAGTTGCGGGAACATCGGGACGGTCCGCTGCGAGGTCCGGGTCTTGAGCCGGCGGCGGGAGAGGTTCTTCCGGAAGCGGACGGTCCGGTGGTCGAAGGACAGATCGTCCACCTCCAGCCCCATCACCTCGGCCCGCCGGCCGCCGGTGAGCAGGAACGTCGCCACGAGCGGATAGACGAACGCGGGGCCGAGATCGCTGCGCGGGGCCGGGACGAGCCGTGCCGCCTCTAGGTAAAGGCTGGCGTCGGGCACTTCCAGCCACCGCGCTTCGCCGCGTTCGGCCGTTGGCTTGTCCATGAGCGCCGCCACCGGGTTGTAGCCCACCGCGACGACATGCTCGCTCTGCGCTCTGCGAAAGAGATTCGAGAGGGCGTTCAAATGCATGCGGATCGTGGAGCCGGTGAGCCGGGTCCGGGGCCGCTCGCCGTGTTCGTCCTCCTCGACGGATTTGTCCAGGCGATTCGACTCGAGCGTCTCGAGCTGGCGGACCCACCGCTGCACGTCGGGCACGCCAATTTCTTGCAGCGGCTTCCCTGCCCCGAAACATTCCGTAGCCCGCTTGAGGTGGAGATAGCAGAGGTCTACCCACCGCGGATTGAACTTCCCGGACGCGGCTTTCTTCACGAGATGCTGACTGGCGTAGTCCCCGAAGGTGACGCGCTCCACGAGCGCACCCTGGACGACGTAACCTTGCCGCTTGTGCGCTCCGCATCGCACCCCGCTTGCCGTACCACCCGGCCAACGTCGTGAGCTGGCGCGCCCGCCCGTGCGTGAAGCCGAAGTGGGCGCCGATCTGCCGGAAGGTCCAGCCATGCTTCCCGTAGAGCATGGCAATGGCCAGCGGGCGCCACCGGTTCTCGAACGGCCACACCTTGCGGGGTTCGAGCGACGGTACCTGTGGGCGAGGCGGGATGGCTCCGCGGGGAAGGCCGGCGGCCCACCCAGGAAGGCGTTTCATGGCGGCTAGAATAGGGCTCGCCAGCCGCGCTGTACACCCTCCCGGTTGCGCCCAGAATTGCTGGTTTGCGCCTCGGTGGGAACTCGTCTCGAAGGCGAGGAGCTCAGGCGAACGCCAAGCACTCGTAGTGCGGTTTCACACAGCATCGCTCGTTCTACACGATCCCATCCTGTTTTCCTAACAACCCACCGCGCACAATCCTCGTCCTCGCTCTCGAACGCGACTGAAACCATGCCCTTCTTGTCGCGTCTCATGCGCGTTTGGTTCACGAGCGTCTTTATGTCTCTGCTCGCTTCGCCGTCACAACTGAGACGATTTGATGATGCGTTGATGATTGGTGAGGATGTGGCATGAAAATGTTGTCGCAAAACGGCCCCTCCTTGTCGCAAAATCGTCCTTGCGATGCTGCGCGGATTCTTCGACTGGGATCGAGGTATCCCCCTACCAACACATATGCTCCCGCTCGCCGCACGCCGGAGGCCGGCATGCCTTCGAATGCTCGTACCGGATGGGTCCTGCCACTCGTCATTTGCGCGACGTTGCTACTACTGGGGAACTGCTCCAGGGACGAGCCTACAGAACCAGGTCACGACCCGACACCTTCTGGTCCAGTTCGTGGCCCCTCATTGGTCCGGTACAGAACGGCAAACGACTCATCCATTCACGGCTGCGTGGAATGGGCCGTTTGCGTAATTCAAGGT
>JBOHSB010000215.1:0-10453 GCA_050733015.1 Gemmatimonadales bacterium | reverse complement strand
CGCCCACGAGCAGCAATTCGGGCGCGTGGCCGCCACGGGCCGCCGCGGCGCGGAAGGCGTCGGCGCGCTCGCCGGCCACCAGCGCCACGACCGCGCGGCTGTACTCGAAGAAGTACTCGATGGCGTCGGGCTTGAGCTCCGGGTTGACCATCACTACGACGGCGCCGATCTTCAGGATGCCGAACAGCGCCGCGACGTAGTCGGGTCCGTCGGGCAGGGCGATGATCACCCGCTGTTCCGGCACCACTCCCGCCGAGCTGAGCAGGTTGGCGTAACGGTTGGCCAGGGCCTGCACCTCACGGTAGCTCAACCGTCCGGCATCGGTCTCCAGCGCGGTCCGGTCGCCCCGACCTTCGCGCACCCGGGCATCGAGAAAGAAATCGGCGATGTTGAGGCTGCTCATGGCTGTGAGGACACAATAACCGTGCAGCCGCTTGCCGCAATGACCTGGGAGGAAGCGCGGGACGCCGCCGGCCCGGGGTCCGTCGCCATCCTGCCCGTGGGCGCCGTCGAGGCCCACGGCCCGCACCTGCCACTCGAGACCGACGTGATCATCGCCCAGGCGATGGCGCGCGCCGGGGCAGAGCGGCTGGCGGCGCGAGGTGCGAGGGTGGTGGTGCTTCCGCCGCTCACCTACACCGCCGCGGCATTTGCCGGTGGCTTCGCGGGCACGGTCTCGCTCCGTCCGGAGACGGTCACGGCGAGCGTGGTGGAGATCGCGGGCGCCCTGGCCCGGCACGGCTTCGGGACGTTGGCCATCGCCAACGCGCACCTGGATCCGGGGCACCTCGCGGCGCTGGAGGCAGCCGTGACCGCGATCCGGCGCGACCCGGGCCTGACGGTGGCGTTCCCCAACCTCACCGCCAAGCCGTGGGCCGTCCGCCTGGGCGACGAGTTCCGGAGCGGTGCGTGCCACGCCGGCCAGTTCGAGACCTCGGTGGTGCTGGCGGAGCGTCCTGAGCTGGTGCGCGATGCCATCCGGGTGGGGCTGCCCCCCAATCCGGCGTCGCTGTCCCGGGCCATCCGAGACGGCAAACGGAGCTTCGAGGAGGCGGGCGGTGCCCGGGCCTACTTCGGATTTCCTTCTGAGGCCACCCCCGAAGAGGGGCGCGCCACCATCGAGGTGCTGGGAGCGATTCTCGACGAAGCGGTCCAGGCCGAGCTCGGCGCCGGCACGGGACAGCCGAGGTGAGCCCGGCGGCCGGCCGCGTGGCGGTGGTGACCGGCGCGGGGCGGGGGATCGGCGCGGCCACCGCGAAGGCGCTGGCGGACACCGGATTCAGCGTGGTGCTCGCCGCCCGGAGCCGGGACCAGATCGAGCGTCAGGCCGCCGAGCTGGTGGCGCAGGGCAGCCAGGCCAGGGCGGTGGTCTGCGACGTGACCAGCGAGTCGAGTGTCGAGGCCCTCGACCGCCAGGCGGCGGAAGTGGGACCGGTCGCCGTGCTGGTGAACAACGCGGGGGCCGCGGCCTCGATGCCCGTCGTGCGGACCTCTCTCGATGAGTGGAACCGCCTCATGGCGGTCAACGCCACCGGCGCCTTCCTCTGCACTCGCGCGTTTCTGCCCGGGATGCTCGAGCGGCGCTGGGGCCGAGTGGTCAACCTGGCGTCGACGGCCGGCCTGAGCGGAGGCAAGTATCTCGCGGCGTACTCCGCGGCCAAGCACGCGCTGATGGGGCTCACCCGATCGGCGGCGGCCGAGGTGGCTGGCTCCGGGGTCACGGTGAACGCGGTGTGCCCCGGGTTCGTGGACACGGAGATGACCGAAGAGACCGTCGCCCGGATCGTCGAGAGGACCGGCCGCACACGTGATGAGGCCCTGGCCGCGGCGCTTGCCTCGGCGGGGCAGACTCGGCTGATCTCGGCGGCCGAGGTCGCGGCGGCCGTCGTGTCGCTCACTGCCGCGGCGGACGATGCGCCCAACGGCGAGGCCCTGGTCCTGGACGGGAGAGACCTGATGAACAGCCGTCTCGCGATCATCAATCCTGAGGAGCTCGGCGCGCCACGGGGCTGGAACAACGGCATCGTCGCCGCGGCCGGCGGCAGGATGCTCTTCATCGCGGGGCAGACCGCGCGCGACGGCTCCGGCCGCGTGCCGGTCTCCGACTTCGTGTCCCAATTCGATCGCGCACTGGGGAACGTGCTCACGGTGCTCCGCGCGGCGGGGGGAGAGCCCGGGCACATCGGCCGATTCACCATCTATGTCACCGACATGGCTCAGTATCGGGCCAGCCTCAAGCCCCTGGGCGAGGTGTACCGGCGCCGGATGGGTGGTCATTACCCGGCCATGGCGCTGGTGGAGGTGAAGGCGCTGGTGGACCAGGCGGCGACGGTCGAGATCGAGGCGACCGCTGTGCTCGGCTAGTGAACAGCTCACCACGGAAGCACGGAAGACACGGAAACTACCGAAAGAGCAAGGGCTTTGTGGGTGTGCGGTTGAACACTGCTTCCTCCGTGCAGTTTCCGTGTCCTCCTTGCTTTCGTGGTGCATTTCTCGAGGTGTCGAGATGGCCGTCCATCCCAAGTCGTTCCGGTACACCGTCGACCCCGCGACCGCCGTCGCGACCATCACGCTCGACCGCCCCGACCGCCTCAACGCGCTCACCTTCGAGGTGTACACCGAGCTCAGGAATACCTTCCGGGCCCTGGACACGGAGCCCGGCGTGCGCGCGATCGTTATTACCGGCGCCGGTCGCGCCTTCTGCACCGGTGGAGACGTCGATGACATCATCGGCGCGCTGTTCGCGAGGGACGCGGCTGGGCTGCTCGAGTTCACCCGGCTCACCGGCGACCTGATCCTTTCCATCCGCCAATGCCGCCGCCCGGTCGTAGCGGCGCTCAACGGCACGGTGGCCGGCGCCGGCGCCGTCATCGCGGCGGCGAGCGACATCCGAATCGCGGCGGAGGGCGCCAAGATCGCCTTCCTGTTCTCGCGGGTGGGCCTGACTGGGGCCGATATGGGCGCGGCCTGGCTGCTGCCACGGATCGTCGGCCTGGCGCACGCGAGCGAGCTCCTCCTGCTCGGGGACTTCATCACCGCCGAGCGCGCCGCCACTATCGGCCTGTACAACCGGGTGGTCCCCGCGGAGCGGCTGATGGCGGAGGCGACAGACATCGCCGTCCGGCTGGCGCGGGGACCCTCGCTGGCCCACGGCGTCACCAAGCAGGCCTTGAACCAGGAGGCGGTGATGGACCTGGTGGCCGCGATCGAGTGGGAGGCCCGGGCCCAGGCCGACTGCATGCGCCATCCCGACTTCCGCGAGGCCTACCATGCCTTCCGCGCCAAACGCGAACCGAAGTTCGAGTAGCCATGCCCGACACCCGCCTGATCCGCACCTTTCTCGAGCCGCAGCACGCGTCGCTCGCGGAGCGAGCGCGCGGCTTCGCGATGGGGGAGGTCGCCGGCCGGCCCGAGCCCGCCGACGATTCAGCCGCCAGAACGGAGGCGCGGTCCCTCCTGGGACTGCTCGGCGCCGGGGGCTGGCTCAGGCCGATTCTCGATCTCGACCTTCGAGGTTGTTGCCTCATGCGGGAGGCGCTGGGCGAGGCGTCACCGCTCGCCGACGCCGTGTTCGCGCTGCAAGGGCTCGGGACCACGCCGATCCTGCTGGGCGGTACGCCGGCGCAGAAGGACCGGTGGCTGCGCCCGATCGCGGAGGGCCGGGTGATGACGGCGTTCGCGATGACCGAGCCCGAGGCGGGATCGGACGTGGCGCGCATCGGCACGACCGCACGGCGCGATGGTTCGGGCTGGGTGCTCAACGGCATCAAGACCCTGATCTCCAACGGCGGCATCGCGGATCTGTACGCCGTATTCGCCTCCACTGATCCGGCCAAGGGCGCCAAGGGCATCGGCTGCTTCCTGGTGCCGGCTGAAACGCCCGGGCTCCGGTATGTGAAGCCCCAGGTCCTGAGCGCGCCGCATCCACTGGGGGAGATCGCCTTCGAGGGGTGCCGGGTGCCGGCGGACGCGCTCCTCGGCGCCGAGGGGCGCGGCTACGCGCTCGGTCTCGCGACGCTCGACCGGCTGCGGCCGACGGTGGCCGCCGCCGCCTGCGGGATGGCGGCCCGCGCGCTCGCCGAGTCGCTGGCCCACGTGAAGCGGCGGCAGCAGTTCGGGAAACCGCTGGCGGAGTTTCAGCTGGTGCAGCAGAAGCTCGCCCGGATGGCCACGGACCTCACCGCGGCCCGGCTCTTGACCTATCGGGCCGCCTACGAGAAGGACCAGGGCCAGGAGCGCATCACCAGCGAGGCGGCCATGGCCAAGTCGTTCGCGACCGAAATGGCGCAGCGTACGGTGGACGACGCGGTGCAGCTGATCGGCGGACGAGGGGTCCTGGCCGAGCACCCGGTGGACCGTCTCTACCGCGCGGTCCGGGCGCTCCGTATTTACGAGGGGACGACCGAGATCCAGCAACTCATCATTGCGGGGGACCTGCTCAAATAGGGTGGGGCGGCAGCGAGGTGCGACAGATGCCGGTCACCAGAGGAGGCACCATGGGAGCCATGCGACTCGTCCTCGACCGATCCGACCAGGGCCTGCCGACGGAGGTCAGCGTCGACCGACTCGGCGAGTTGCTCGCCGACCGCGAGAATCGGTTGTGGCTCGACATCAGCGATCCCGGTCCCGCCGAGGTCGCGCTGCTCCGGGAAGGCTTCGGCTTCCACGAACTGGTGCTCGAAGACGTGACCAGGGCGCACGAACGTCCCCGGTGCGATGCCTACTCCGGCTACTACTTCATCGTGGTCTACGCCGCAGGACAGTCCGGCGACACGATCCTGCCGCAAGAGCTGAACCTGTTCTGGGGTGAGAACTATCTGGTCACGATCCACCGGAGATCCGCCGCGGTGCTCGCTGCGCTCGCGGAGGCGGGCCGGCGTTGGGAGCATCGCGGGAGACACCAGGTGCCCGGGATCGCGGGGCTGGCGTACACCCTGTTCGAGAGCCTGGTGGACGGCTACTTCGTGATCCAGGACCGAGTGCGCGAGCGGATCGAGGGGATCGAGGAGGCGATCTTCACCGGCGCCGAAGGCGCCGCGGCCGACCTCTTTCGCCTCCGCAAGGAGCTGCTTCGGGTCCCTCGGCTGCTCGCGCCGACCAGTCATGTGCTCGCCGAGGTGCTTCGCCGTGAGGGAACGGTGCCGGAGAGTCTTCGACCGTACTTCGCCGACGTTCAGGACCATGCCCTGCACGTCTTGGCAGAGCTGGACACCTATCGCGACCTGCTGGCCGCCGCGCTCGACGTGCACGTCTTCTCCGCGTTCAATCGGCTGGGCCGCATCATGCAGCGCCTGACCGCGATCACCGTCATCATCATGGTGCCGAACTTCGTCGCCAGCATCTACGGCATGAACTTCATCCATCTGTTTCCCTCGAGCGAGGCGACCTACGGCTTCGTCTGGGTCGTCGCGTTCCTCATGGTCATGGTCGTGTGGGGCTTCATCCATTCGCGGATGCTGGGCTGGCTGTGAGCCGGGGAACTTCCTTGCGCCTCTGACGCGCATTTCGACATGTGGCATCCCGAGCCGTTCGTGAAACATCCCATCCCGCCGACCGATCCGCCCACCGCGGAGGCGGCGGCACGCTCCCGCTGGTTCAGCCCCGTGCGTTCGGGCCGGCTCGAGCTGGCGGAGCGCACCTGGGTGCCGGCCATGGTGCCCTGGCGCGCCACCGACGACGGCGTCGTCACGCCGGAGGTCCTGGCGTGGTACGAGCGCTTCGCGCGGGGACAGCCCGGAGCGCTGGTCGTCGAGGCGACCGGCATCCGCGACGTTCCCAGCGGGCCGCTGCTTCGGATCGGGCACGACCGCTTCCTCCCGGGCCTCTCGGAGCTGGTGCGCACCGTCCGCGGGGCCAGCGGCGGACGCACTCGGCTGTTCATCCAGATCATCGACTTCCTCCGGATCCGTCGGCGGCCGGAGCCGGAGCGATATTTCCGTGAGTTCCTGGCTCTCACGGACCGGCACCGCGCCCTGCTGCCGGGCTCCGACGACGCAATCCGCGAGGCCCTGGCACGACTGCCGGAGGCCGAGTGGCCCAGGTTCCTCGACGAACGGGAGCTGGAGAGCCTGCAATTCGGCCAGCGGGAGCGGGTCACCGACACGGCGCTGCCGCACATTCGGGAGCTGCCGCTGGTCCTGCCGGATCTGTTCGCTCGGGCGGCGGCCCGCGCGGAGCAGGCGGGATTCGACGGGGTCGAGCTGCACTACGCCCATGCCTACACCCTGGCGTCGTTTCTCTCCGGGCTGAACCAGCGGGAGGACGGCTACGGGGGATCCCGCGCGTATCGGGTGCGTCTGCCGCTCGAGGTCTACGCCGCGGTTCGAAAGGCGGTGAGCGAGCGATTCGTGGTGGGCTGCCGGTTCCTGAGCGAGGAGTGCATTCCCGGCGGCTACACCGCAGAGGATGCCGCCTGGTTCGGCGCGGAGCTCGCGCGCGCGGGCATGGACTACCTCTCGCTCTCCCGCGGAGGCAAGTTCGAGGATGCCAAGCAGCCGCGGATCGGATGGGCACGCTACCCTTACACGGGGCCCAGTGGCTATGAGTGCATGCCGACCGTGCGTTCGGACGAGCGCGGCCCGTTTGGCCGGAACCGGGCGGCCACCCGTGCGGTGCGGGATGCGGTGCGAGCCGCCGGGTTGCCGACGCCGGTGGTCCTGACGGGCGGGATCTCGACCTTCGAGCAGGCGGAGGATGTACTCCGTGCCGGCGATGCGGACATCGTCGCGTCGGCCCGCCAGAGCCTGGCGGACCCCGACTGGTTCCGGAAGCTCCGGCTGGGGCTCGGGAGCGAGGTGCGGCGCTGCGTCTTCACCAACTACTGCGAGGGACTCGACCAGGTGCACAAGCCGGTAACCTGCAAGCTCTGGGACCACGTCGATCTCGAGGGTGAGGGCACGCGGCTCACTGCCGACGGCCGGCGCCGGCTGGTGGCGCCGGCGTGGGAGCCGGCTACCCGGTGAGAGTCGCGATCGTCGGGGCGGGCCCGGCCGGACTCTATCTCGCCATCCTGCTCAAGCGCGACGATCCGGGCCATCAGGTGGCGGTGTACGAGCGGAACCGGGCCGAGGACACCTTCGGCTTCGGGGTGGTGTTCTCCGACGAGACCCTGGAGAACGTCGGCGAAGCCGATCCCGAGACCAACGCGGCGATGGCAGAGGCCGCGGCGCGGTGGGAAGACATCGAGATCCGCTACCGCGGCACGGTCACGCTGTCGACCGGGCATCGGTTCGCGGGTGTCGAGCGGAAGGCGCTCCTCGAGCTGCTCGCGGCGCGGGCGCGGTCGCTCGGGGTCGACGTCCACTGGCAGCAGGAGGTCCGGAGCCTGTCCGACTGTGGGCTTCCCTCGGCCGATCTGATCGTCGCCGCCGACGGCGCCGCCAGCCTGACCCGCGATCGGTTGTCCGATCAGTTCCAGCCCCAGCTCGACTGGCGCCACAACCGCTTCGTCTGGCTCGGCACCACCCGTGCGTTCCCCGCGTTCACCTTCTACTTCAAGCCGTCCCCGGCCGGGCTGTGGCGGACTCACGCGTACCAGTACGCGCCCGGCCGCTCGACCTTCATCGTCGAGGCGAGGGAGGAGACCTGGCAGGCGAGCGGTCTCGGTGAGAACGACGAGGCGGCCACGGTCGCGTACCTGGAGCACCTGTTCCGGGAGGAGCTGCAAGGCCACCCGCTGCTGGCCAATCGGTCCATCTGGCGGCGGTTTCCCACCGTGCGGAATGCCCGCTGGCACTCGGGCAACGTGGTGCTCCTGGGCGACGCGGCGCATACGGCGCACTTCTCCGTTGGCTCGGGTACCAAGCTGGCGATGGAGGACGCCATCGCGCTCGCCGCGGCGCTCCGGGCCGAGCGGTCGATACCAGGGGCGCTCGCGAGCTACGAGGCCGGCCGGCGGCCACAGGTGGAGAGCCTCCAGCGTGCCGCCCAGGCGAGCCTCGAGTGGTTCGAGTCGGTGGAACGCTATCAGGACACCGAGCCGCTCCAGTTCGCCTTCAACCTGCTCACCCGCAGCCTGCGCATCACCCACGAGAACCTGCGGCTGCGAGACCCGGCCCTGGTGGCGCGGGTGGACCGCCGGTTCGCGGAGCAGGCCCGGGAACAGAGCGGGCGCCCGGTACCGCTCGATCCCTGTCCCCCGCCGCTGTTCACGCCGTACCGGCTGCGCGACCTGGTGCTGCCGAATCGGATCGTGGTCTCTTCGATGTGCCAGTACCGGGCGGAGGATGGGCTGGCGAACGACTGGCACCTGGTGCACCTCGGCAGCCGCGCGATCGGCGGGGCGGGGCTGGTGATGACCGAGATGACCGACGTGAGCCGGGAGGGCCGCATCTCGCCCGGCTGCGCCGGGATGTATCTCCCATCGCACGTCGCCGGGTGGCGCCGGATCGTGGAGTTCGTGCACCGGGAGAGCGAGGCCAAGATCGGCATCCAGCTGTCGCACGCCGGCCGCAAGGGCTCCACCTGTGTGCTATGGGAAGGCGAGGACGAGCCGCTGCCCGAGGGCAACTGGCCCCTGATCGCGCCGTCGCCGATTCCCTATCGGGCCCACAACCAGACGCCGAGGGAAATGACCAGAACCGACATGGTCCAGGTCGCGGCCGACTTTGTCCGTGCCACCGGCATGGCCGACGCCGCCGGGTTCGACCTGCTCGAGCTGCACCTGGCGCATGGGTACCTGCTCGCGTCGTTCATCTCGCCACTCACCAATCGGCGAGCGGACGAGTATGGCGGTTCGCTGGTCAATCGGATGCGCTATCCGCTGGAGATCGTCAGCGTCGTGCGCGCCGCGTGGCCGGGCGCGAAACCGCTGTCGGTCAGGATCTCGGCGGTGGACTGGGTGCCCGGCGGGATGGAAGCGCACGACGCGGTGGAAGTGGCGCGGATGGTGGTGGCCGCCGGCGCCGATATCGTGGACGTCTCCGCGGGCCAGACCGTGCCCGAGGCCAAGCCGATTTACGGCCGCCAGTTTCAGACCCCGTTCAGCGATCGGATCCGGCACGAGGCCCGGGTGCCCACCATGACGGTGGGGAACATCTCGTCGGCGGCCGACGTCAACACCGTCCTGGCCGCCGGGCGCGCCGATCTGGTGGTGCTGGCGCGGGCCCACCTGTGGGACCCCTACTGGACCCGGCATGCCGCCGCCGACCTGGGGTACACGATCCCCTGGCCGCCGGCCTACGCCACGCTGAACCGCTACACCCCGCGACTGCGGTAGACCATGCGATTCACGCGTGCCGTCGTCTGTCCACCGGCCGCCACCTTCCCTGAAGGGATCACGTCGTCGAGTCTCGGCCCGCCGGATCTGGCCCTCGCGCTCGAGCAGCACGAGGCCTACTGCCTGGCGCTCGAGCGGCTCGGCCTTTCGCTCACGAGGCTCGCGCCCGATCCCCGCTTTCCCGACTCCACCTTCGTCGAGGATGCCGCCGTCATCAGCGAGCGGGGCGCCATCCTGACTCGTCCGGGCGCGCCCAGCCGCGCGGGAGAGGTGGCAGCCGTCCGGGCGGCCCTCGGAGAGTGGATCCCCGAGCTGGCCGAGATTGCCGCTCCCGGCACCGTGGACGGAGGCGACGTGTGCGAGGCGGGCGAGCACTTCTTCATCGGCCTCTCCGGGCGCACCACGCCCGATGGTGCGGCACAAGTGGCCGACTGGGTCGCGCGGCATGGCTTCAGCGCCAGCGTGATTGACATCCGCAAGCTGCCCGGCCTGCTGCATCTCAAGACCGGACTCTCCTGGCTGGGAGGGCGGCGCCTGCTCGCCACCGGTGAGATCGCGGCTCAGGAGAGCCTGCGGGGATGGGAGGTCGTCCGGGTGCCGGAATGCGAGAACTACGCCGCCAACTGCGTCCAGGTCAACGATGCCCTGCTGATCGCCCGGGGGTTCCCGACGACGAGCGCGGTGCTCGGCGAGCTGGGCTACGCGCTCGTTCACCTCGACATGTCGGAGTACCGGAAGATGGACGGCGGCCTGAGCTGTCTGTCGCTGCGGTGGTGATCTCGACGCCGACGGCGACGGCCCTTCCGCGCGCGCCCCGCACCGGCTACGCTCTCAGCAGCCCTGCGATCACTCCAGCCGATCCCGAGACCGCAACATGCCTTCGTACGCCGAATACCTGAAGGTCGACGAGCTGCTCGCGCTCCAGCGCCCCCTCTCGGAGGGACCGGAGCACGACGAGATGCTCTTCATCGTGATCCATCAGGTGTACGAGCTCTGGTTCAAGGAGATCCTGCACGAGCTGGACCATCTCTCGGAGCTCCTCGCGCAAGACGACGGCGCCCGCGCGCGGGGGACGCTCAAGCGGATCCTGACCATCCTCAAGGTGCTGGTCGCGCAGCTCGACATCCTGGAGACCATGACCCCGCTCGAGTTCCTGTCGTTCCGCGACCGGCTGGACTCGGGGAGCGGGTTCCAGTCGTTTCAGTTCCGGGAGCTCGAGTTCGCGCTGGGTTGGAA